>JAHJIN010000295.1 GCA_018823415.1 Chloroflexota bacterium
AGCGTGATAATGGACCCCCACTTTGCGGGCATAGTCACTGAGCTTCATGCTCAGAGTATAGCACAAATGTTCTATAATGTCAATGGATGTCTATCAGTCGAGAAATCGGTTGCGATACTTGGCCCTTGGCCGCCAGCCGGCGATACGCGGCGGCAACGACCTCCGGCTCGGCGTCCGGGTCTACCTGCAAGGTTTTGTAGTGATCCTGAAATCGTTCTACCACACTGCTTACTCGGCACCTTGTTCAAAGAAATCCAACCACATGTGGCCGGTCGTCATACGAACTCGAGTGTGCGCCGCTCCAAATTCGCGCAGGCGCGGCGCGTGTGGTCCCAGCGCCACGCGGACCAACCATCCCGGCGCATACTCCCCGAGATCGATGGGAGCCGCATCTCCGACGTGGAACAGCCAGCCAGATTCGGTCTGGACGGCCACGCCGCAGTGCCCACGCGTATGTCCGAACAGCGGCACCAGCCACATCGCCGGCTCGAATGGCAGGCGGGTCGCGGTGAGGCCCAGCCAACTTGAGCCCGTATCATCGTAGAGCACAAATTCCGGCTGATGGGCGATGTGGCGACGAACGTACCCCAGGTCGGTCCAGCGGCGTGGGCGGCCGGCAAAGGCCTCGTACTCGCGGCGATGGACGTGGATGGTGGCATGTGGAAAATCCGGCAGGCCGCCGCAATGGTCGAAGTGCATGTGGGTGAGCACAATGTGACGCACGTCTTCCGGCTGGTAGCCCAGGTGCGCGACCTGGCGCACGGCCGCTTCTTGCGGGTTCAGCGGCACGATGGTTATAACCTGAAATATGCGAAGGATGCTCGTCTGGTGAATATAGTCATCCTGCCCAAGGCCAGTGTCCACCAGTACCGGTCCCTGGTCGGTCTCGACTAACAGGCACAACGTTCCGCTGCGCCAGTCCAGAGGTGCGCGCGCGTTACACGTGAAGCAGTTGAGAAAGTGAATGCTCATAGCTCCCTGCTTACTGCTTGATCAGTTCCAGGTTGCCGCCGCAGTTGGGACAGGTGTGCATCGCCTGCTTGACCGGGAACGTGCTGCCGCAGTAGGGGCATTTACGCGTCACCTTGTGCTCCTGGAAGGCCGGGAACACATAGTATACCTGGTCGCCGCGCCGCTCGCGGTGGCACTGGCCCTTGTGGTCCAGCTCGTCCAAGGCCGCCTGGGCCACCGACGCCGGCACGTCCAGGGCCGACATGACCTGGGATACGGCAACCTCGCCGTCGTGGGCGGCCGCCAGGTCCGTGATGCGTGCAGCCAGCGCCGCCGGCTGCACGTTGAGCCACTTGCGATAGGCATAGGCGCTCCACCCGGCCCCCACCGCCCCCACCGCCAGCAGCAGGATCGCCAGCAGCCACCGCTCCGGCATGGTGATGGCCGCGCAGAGGAAAAGCGCCCCCAGAGCCAGCGCCAAAACCGACCCGACAAATACCCCCAGATACACCGTTCGGTTCACTGTCACCTCCAACTGGCTGTGGCCTGCTGAATGGCCCGGCCCAGCGTGTCGAAAAAGCCCTTGATGCGCTCCTCGGTCAACTGCTCGTCCAGGAACGGCTTCATGGCAACCACGAATTCGGCCGGGCGGTCCGCCAGCGCCTGCTCGTCCCGGGCCTTTTCGGCCAGTTCGTCCCAGGTTCCTCCAAAGGCCAGCACGCTGTCGGCCAGCTCGATGCGCAGCGGCGGCAGGTACTCGCTATGCCGGTCCTGTTCGCTGATCAACACGCGCACGCTCTCCAGAAATCGCCCCAGCCCCTCGTCGACGCCTTTCAAGAGACCCAGGATGCCGGCCACCGAGCCCAGGGCCACCTGAAAATCGTCGGTGTGGATGTTCAGCGCGATCATGTCCTGGAGCTGGACGGTCAGCGCCGGGTCGCTGACCGTGGTGGGCTCTTTCAGGTTGTCCAGCAGGAACACGATGGCGTTTCGCCGGGCCAGCGTCTCGATGTTCTGCGCCAAATAGTCATGCTCTTGCTCAAGCTGGCCGATCTGGGCCGTCATCGTTTCCCACTCGGCCCGAGAGTCGGTTTGCAGCGTGGTCAGCGCGTCCTGCCGGTTACGCCACTGCTGACGGGTCTTGCTCAACTCGGTGCCCAGCACCTGCAATTGCCCCAGCACGCGGTGCCGCTCGCGGTCCAAGGCGTGGATCCGGCCGGCCCGGGTGATGAACCCCAGGCCCCGGCCCAGCTCCTTGACGCGCGCGTTCAGGTCGTCCAGCTCAGCCTTGCGGCTGGCAACATCGGACTTGAGGGATTCTTCCTGCTCGTCCAGTTGCGGGTTCAGCTTGTGCAGCTCGACCACCTGCTGCTGGACGTACTCGATTTTGGCGTCGGCCTGGCGGCGCAGGTCTTTTGTCTCCTCGTCCAGCTTGGCGATGCGGTCGACCAGGGACTGGCGTTCCACCGGCACCCACTCGTCGATCTGGGCGCGCAGCGCGGCGTCCACCACATCGCCCCGCGCCTCGACTGTATCGGCCAGGGCTTGCAGTGCCGGGTCGTGCTCGGCCTTGAAGCGCGTGTAGGCGCCCTGGTACTCGGCCTGGATCTGCTCGACCTCCTGATAGGCCGCGCCGATCCGGCTGCGCTGCCCGCTGATGAAATCGCGCAGGCTCTCCGCGCTGACGACCTGACTCATTGGACTCCCACCCCTTTCGCTTGGCCGATCCAGCGGCGCTTGGCCTGCCAGATCGCTTTTTCCCAGGCCGGGGCCTGGCGCGGCGCCACATCAGCGATCTCGCCCAGGTCGCCCACGGCATCCCAGTACAGTGGGCATGCGCCGCAGCACAGGTCGGCCAGGTCGCAGCCCCGGCAGGCCGGCGGCAGGAACTCTTTGCGGCGCCAGTAGCGGGCCGTGCGCGTGTGCCAGATGGCGTCGAAATCCTGACGTAGCAGGCTGCCGATCCCCTGCTCGAAACTGGAGCAGGGCAGCACGTCGCCGGCCGGGTTGACAGAGAGCAGCCCGCCGGCCGCGCCGCACGACTGGGAGCCCAGTCCGTGCTGCGCCGGGTTGAACAGACAGTACGGCACCGGCGAGTACCACACAAAGCGCAGGCCCCGGGCCTCGGCCTGCCTTTTCAGCGCCAGAACCAACGGGCCAATGTTGGCATAGCCAATCTCGTCCGCTGTGACAACCGCGCCGCCGCCGGTGCGAATGACCATGTTCATGGACAGGTACTCCTGGCCCTCGTCGGCCAGGAAATCCACCAGGGCCGGCAGGTGCGCGCGGTTGAGCCGACAGATGGTGGTGTTGGTGTGGGTGTGGACACCGGCCGCCTTGAGGTTGCGGAACCCTTGCACCGTCTGCTCGAATGCCCGGGGATTGTCCACGATGCGGTTGTGCACGTCGGCGTCGGCGGCCTCCAGGCTGACCTGCGCCGAGTCCAGCCCGGCGTCCACGAGTTGCGCGACATAGCCGGCATCGGCGCAGCGAATGCCATTGGTGATGAGGTTGACGCGCAGCTTGTGGGCTTTGGCGTAGGCGACCAGATCGGGCAGGTCCGGGCGCAGGGTCGGCTCGCCGCCGGTGAACGAGAGGGTGGGCGCTTTGGCCTGGGTCACGATCTTGTCAATGACCTGCTTGACTTGGGCGGTGTTCATCTCGGAGACGGCCCGGCCGCGGTCCGGCGAACTGGCATAGCAAAAGACACAGCGGTTATTACAGCGATAGGTCAGGGCGATCTCGGCGAGGATGGGGTATTTGATGGTGTGCGTGCCAAAGGGCGTGCGGCGCACGGCCGGCCCGCACCCCGGTTTGCCCTTGAGCATCAGTCGCAGGCTCTCCAGCAGGGCCTCCAGGTCGCGCTCGATCTGCTCGGGTGGCACCTGGTAATGCACGGCCCAGGTCTGCACCAGCGCGTCCACATCCAACGGGTTGGCGGCATAGAGCGCGCCCAACATCTCGACGCCGGTGGCATTGAGGTGATAGGTCTTGTTGGGCCGCAGGATGAGCAGGTTGTCTTCGGGCCGCACAAACACGTGGCCGCGCGTGCTGTCAACCAGGGTTGCCGCGAACTGCTGCAGGCGCTCGTTCATGGCTAGAAATCGCTCACACAGGCACTGTGACAGGCGTCGTGGCAGGCGCTATGGCAGTCACAGGCACTATGGCAGGCATCGTGACAGTCCGAGTGGACGCACGCCGAGTGGCAGGCGTCGTGGACGCAGGCGCTGTGACAGGCCGAGTGGCAGGCGTCGTGGCACGCCGAGTAGCCGGTGACCGGCGGAGCGCCCTCGGGGGCCGGCGCCGGGCCGCCGGTAAGCCACGCCGCGGCTTGCTCCATCTGCCGGGCCACCTGATGCCCCAGCCCTTCCAGGACGCCGGCCATCTGGTCGGCCCCCACCAGGATGGGCGACAGAGCAGGGGCCGGTCCCTCACCCACAGGGCGAGGGACCGGCGCCGGAGCGCCCCCTGTCTCCGGCAGCGGGCGGTATTCCGGCCAGAGTGTGATCCAGGGGTACTGCTGTTCCCAGACCTGTGGCCGCTGGTCCGGCTCGGCCTGCTCGTACTCGGTCCAGGCGTCCTGGGCGCGCTGCTGGTAGGTCTGGCGCGTGGCCTGCGGGTCCGCGTTCCAAAGCTTGGTGGACAGGTGCGCCGACACCAGCTTGATGACCTGGCTCTGCACCTCGCTGGGGATGGTGCCGTCTTCGGCGATGCCGTCTACCAACGCCTGCTCATAGTCGGCCAGACCCTGGGTGGCGGAGGACAGCACTTCCAGTTGCAGCGGGTCACGGTTGACGATGTTGAGCACGCCGCGCTGGACCAGCGCCAGGACGATCAGGGCGATGGCCTTGGCGCTGTTCCCCACATAGAGCGCGGCCTCTACCGCGTCCAGGTCGGGGACCAGGCCGGGTTGCTCAAAGGTCTCGATCTCGATTTCCGGCGGCTGATAGACCACCGGCTCTGAGCGCGGCCGGGCAGCCCGGAACATGATCCCGCCGACAACAGCGGCCAACACCCCGCCCAGCCCCAGGAACAGGCCACCCAGCCCCAGTAACACGAACGGCGCCACGTTCGGCGGGGGCGTGGGGGCCGGCGTGGGAGCGACGACCGGCGTCCCCGGCACCTGGGTCGGCGGGAGTTGGGCAAAGTAGCGCGCCGGGAGGTAGAACTTGGCCAGAACGTGGTCCTGCGGCGCCAGGTTCCGGCGCGAGACGTACACCGACAGGTAATTCTTGCCGGTGGTCGCGTCCGGCGTGGCATAGTACACCCAGCGGTCAAAACTGGCCTTGTTGGCGGCGTCTTCCACCAGCCCGGCCGCCTGGACCACTTCTTGCGTCACCTGCTCGGGCCGGGTGATGTCGGCTGGCAACTCGATGGGCGTGATAAAGGTGACGATCTGCTCGCCGATGGGCAGCGCCCACTGGACCGGCGCCCAGCTCACCACGCGATAGTCGGCCCCGCCGATGCTGGTGGTATCCAGCGCGCGCTCGACGCGATAGTGCACGGTGACGGTATACGTCTCGCCTGGATCAGTGGTGACGGCGAAATTGGCCGTGTACTGGTCGCTGCCCTTGCTCACCAGGTTGACCGGCGACGAGCCGCCGGGGCCGTCCAGCGTGGCCGCCACGATCTGGTGCGTGGGGTCGAATGGCCCAATCGTGGTGATCTTATCACGCGGCTCGTTCTCCAGGAACGACAGGCGGTACTTGACGTCCAGCTTGCCGTCGCTCAGGATAGTGACCTGCGAGTGGATCACCGTCAATTCCGGCGCGGCCAGCACCACCGCAGTCGCCAGTAGCGCCAGCAACAACGCCAGACCCATCGCCGCCAGCCACTTGTTCATCGCCCCCCCCCCCTGTAACCTGCAATCTGCCTACAGCATCCGCTCCCGGATCTTGCCGCTGCTGATGTCCATGATCCACACCACCACAGTGATCATCCAGGCGATGAGGGCCACGCTGTGCCAACGGAGGAGTTGCTGGTATTGGAGCAACATCTGGCCGATGCCGCCGCCGCCCACCATACCGATGATGGTGCTCATGCGCACGTTAATGTCCCAGCGGTAGAGGGTAAAGGCCGTGAACGGCGGGACCACCTGGGGCACCACGGCATAGATGATGGTCTGAAGCTTGTTGGCGCCGGTGGCCGTGATGGCCTCCACCGGTCCCATGTCGATACTCTCCACCTGCTCCGAGTAGAGCTTGCCCAGCGACGCGATAGAATGTATGGTCAAGGCCAGGGTGCCGGCAAAGACGCCGAGGCCGACCCACATGACAAAGACGATGGCCCAGACGATGGGCTCGATAGAGCGGAATACGTTAAAGAACGTGCGCGTCACGTAATAGATACTGGTCCCCCACCAGGTGCGGGGCATCATGTTCCGCGCCCCCAGAAAGCTCAGGCCCCCGGCGATGGGAATGGCCAACGTGGTGGCCATGAGCGCCAGATAGATGGTCTCGATCATGAGCTTGAGCATGCGGCCAAAGATGTCCCAGTCCGGATCAAAGAACGCGCCCAGCATCGGCGCCGCACCGCCAAACTGGACGATCAGCCGGGGAAAGTCGATCTTGGTAACGAGATAGCCGGTGAGGTAGGTCAACGCCAGCAAGACAATGACGCCCAATCCCCACGAGGTGCGATACCAGCGCCGGCCGTGGCCGCGCTCGGCCTCGTCTATGGCCAGCGCGGTGGGCACGACCAGGGTGCCGGCGATCAGGTCCGCCCAGGTCTGACCCTTTTTGCTGATCAAGGGCCACAGGTGCCCCAGGCCCAACGGCAGCAGGGCCAGGTTCCAGCCCACCCAGCGCAGGAGCCGCTGTTTCGTGCTGGGCCAGGTATAGCGCACGTCTTCCGCCTCGCGGACCACGCGCAGGCCGTTGACCTTGCTGGCGACGGTGATGCCCAGGCAGCCCCACAGCGCCGCCAACTCCAGAGCCAGGATCAGCCAGAATGGCCAGATGGTGGCGACCCGCAGCACCTCCAGCCAACTGGTATAAGGGATTAACTGGGCCACGTAAGACACCCCGAACCAGTTCTGGGTCCAGATGTTGGTGATGCGGATCAGTTCTGTTACCGAGTAATCGATGCAGTAAAAGATATAGAATACGATGAACCAGTCCAGCAGGAATGTGGTCAATCGCCCGCGGGCATAGGCGAACGGCGTGGTGGGGCACCCTTCTATCTCATAGACGCACAGTTGTCGAGCTACAATGCCCTCCGAGGGGCGTTCCGTGTCGATCGAAAGCTCCGCCATCGGTATGTTTCCCCTTTCGTCAGGCGATCTCGACGCGCACGGCGTCTTCGCCATAGATTTCCTTGAACCGCACTTCGTCAATCTCGGCCGGCGAGCCGTCAAAGACCATCTGGCCGTCTTTGAGGGCCACGATGCGCGTGGCGTAGGCCCTTGCCAGGCTCAAAAAGTGCAGGCTACACAGCACGGTGACGCCGTCCTCCTTGTTCAATAGCTCAAGGTAGCGCATCACCGAGTGCGACGTGGCCGGGTCCAGGCTGGCCACCGGCTCGTCGGCCAGCATGAGCTTGGGCTCTTGCATCAGCGCCCGGGCGATGCCCACGCGCTGCTGTTGGCCGCCGGACAGCTCGTCGGCCCGCTTGTACGCCTGCTCGCGAATGCCCACCCGGTCCAGGTTGTGCAGGGCCAGTTCCACGTCTTCTTTGGACCAACGGCTCATGGCCGAGCGCCACGGGCTGACGTAGCCCAGCCGACCGGAGAGAACGTTGGTCAGCACGGGGGAACGCTTGACCAGGTTGAATTGCTGAAAGATCATGCCGATCTGCCGGCGGATGCGGCGCATCTCGTCCGGCGAAGCAGCCGTGATATCCTGGCCGTCCCAGGTGATCCGCCCTTCGGTAGGCTCGATGAGGCGGTTGATGCACCGCAGCAGGGTGGATTTGCCGGACCCGCTCAGCCCGATAACCACCAGAAACTCGCCGTCTTCCACGGTGAGGCTGACCCTGTCTAGCGCCTTGACCCCGCCTTCGTAAATCTTGGTGAGTTGTTCGATTTTCAGCAAGGTGATTCCTCCTGTTTACCCTCCCGTAGGTTGCCCGTGGTGTCCTCATGAGCGACCGACATCAACGGATGAAAATCACCTGGGCCGGCACGCAAAACCTGCGGGATGGTTAGCAACAGCATAACCCGAAATTGGTAATCTATAGACAAAGGCTGGGTGGAAAAGCGAGCTTCCACCCAGCCTGTTCGACATATGCATGGTGACGGTTTCGCACTGGGTCGCGAAATCAGTCACCCCCAGTAGACTACCCGTGCTACTCGGGCATATATTCCTCGGCCGACTTGCCCATGGCCTTCAATGCCTCGCGGACCACGTCGTAGCGCGCGTCATTGGATGCGGTAAAGCCGGTGATGTTGTACAGGTCGGCCAGGGCTTGCTTGCCCTCGTCGGTCTGGGCATAGTCCATGATGGCCTGCACGATCTTGGCCCGCATGTCGGCCGGAAAGTCCTTGCGGAAGGAGACGGTGTCATTGGGGATGTCATCGGTAAAGCCAATGATCACGATCTCTTTCTCGATGGCTTCCAGCTCTTTTGCAAAGCCTTCCGGGTCAGCCTTGGCGTCGATAGTGGCCAGGGTGCGCCGGGCGTCACCGATGGTGCCGTCCGGGTAGCGATCGCTCCAGTAGGTGCAGCCTACGTCGGCCGAACCCTGCTTGACCGCCAGGGCCGCCTGGGGATGGCCGCCGGCAAAGAGCGTCTCGCCGGGCACGATGCCCATCTTTGCCAGCAGCGCCGAGGGATAGATAAACCCAGAGGTAGAGCCGGCGTCGGTGTAGGCGATCTTTTTGCCGGCGATGTCCTCGATCTTGGTGAGGCCGCTGTCTGCCTTGGCGATGAACTGCCCCTTGTAGGTATCTGCGCCATAGCGCACGGTGGTCAGGGATACGTCCACGCCGTATTTGTCATGCGCCACAATGTACGCAAAGGTAGCCAGCCAGGCGATGTCGGCCTTGTCGGTGCCCATGGCCTCGATGACGGCGGCATAGCTGGTGGGCACGGCGGTCTCGAACTTGTAGCCGGTGCGCTCTTCCAGGGCCTTGGCAATGATCTCGCCGCTGGCCAGCACCTTGTCCGCCTCGGCCGAGGGGACAAAGTACATGGTGATGGGGTTACCCTCCGTGCCCTTGGCCGGCTCCATGCCGGGGCATTGGGCTGCTGGCAGCACCATCGCTACGATCATCAACACTGCGATAAACGCGTACTTTTTCATGCTTGCAACTCCTCCTTTTACGAATCTATGAATATACGAACCACGAATTGCGAGTCAGCCATCACCTCCTTTCCGCAGTCGCGCATCAGTAGAATTTCAAGACGAGACACGTTCCAACCTATCTACTGCCTATCATACATCATTTCGCCCACAAGGTCAAGATAGCCAACGATCGAGCACCATCCCCACAAAGAGTAGGGTCAGATGCGGCCCGGAGAACTTGAACATCCACCAGGCCAGATCACGGGAGGGTTTGAGGAACAGCCACAGGTTGCCGGCCAGGATAAACAGCCCCGAGACCACGGCGATGCCCCCATAGACCAGGCCAAAACCGGCCGCCGGCACCAACAGCAGCGAAAAAGGCACCAACAAGAACACCGTGGCCACCGTGCAGCGCATGGCTCTTTCAAAGCCGATGGTCACCGGCAGCATGGGCACGTTGACCTGCCCATAATCCTTTTCATAATACAGGGCCAGGTTCCAGATGTGATTGGGGATCCACAGCACCACCAGCGCCGCCATGAGGATCGGTGTCCACGACCACTCGTTGGTCATGGCGAACCAGCCAAAGACCACCGGTAGCCCGCCGCTGAACCCGCCCAGGATAATGTTCCACGATGTGCGCCGCTTGGCGAACAGGCTATACACCACCACATTGTCCAGCAGGCCCAGGAGCATGGCGATAAACGCCCATAGGCCCAGGAATGCCGCCAGCACCAACGATAATGCGGCCAGGAACAGCCCCCAGATAAGTGCGCCCCGGGCCGGGATCATGCCTTGCGGCAGCGGGCGCTTGCGGGTACGCACCATCACCGCGTCAATGTCCCGGTCGATGTAACAGGTGAGGGTGTTGGCCGCCGCGCATCCGGCCGTGATGGCGATGGTCGCCACGAGCAGCCGGTCCCAGGCCACCGTCGGGCTCCCTGCGGTCGCGGCCACGATCATGGCGACGACGGCGGTGAGGACCAGCAGCCACACCGAGGCCGGCTTGGTGACGCGAATGTAGCCCATGATGGCGGTGCGAATCGCGGGGACTACAATGCGATCATCTGTGGTGGAAGACAAGCAAGCACCTCCAAAGTTTGATACGTCGCCGGCGCTCATCGCCGGGCCGTGACAAGATCGTACAAGCGGGTCCAGCCATGTCGTTCGACAGAGCGAAAACCCAAGGTTGCCAGGTGCCGACGAAACCAGGCATAGTCGCGGTCGGCCAGGCGGATGCGGCGTGACAGGCTGAGCACGAGCCGGCCGCCGGGCCGGGTCAATCGAGCCAGGTCGGCCAGGCGTTCTTCGGGCTGCGGCAGCGCATCCAGCACGCCCAGGCAAAACACGGTGTCGAACGGGGCTAGGGCGAACGGCAGCGGGTCTCGGGCATCGGCGACCAGAAAAGCCGTGTGCCCGGCGAGACCCTGGTCTCGGACCTGCTGCTGCGCGCGTTGGATCAACGGCAGCGACCAATCCAATCCCACAACGTGGCCCTGAAACCCCGGCTTGCCGGCAACGGCCAGAGGCAGATGGCCGGCTGCGGTGCCTACATCCAGCATGCGCTCCTGGGACGCGATGGGCACTGCGCGTAGAAAGGCATCCCATCGAGCAGTGTCTTCGCTAGCGGCCAAGGCCCCAGCCAGACGGTCATACAACCAGCGCACCAGCGACTTGCCCAGGTAGCGCCCCTCGGTGAGTACAATAAAGGCAACGGCAGCACCGGCCAATGACAAGCCGGCACATGTGACCAGGCAAGCGATTTCGAGCAAGCTCATCTTGTTTCCATCAACGCGCGCGCCAGTCCACGACGGCCATTTGCTCGAATTTGAGCTCGACCAGCGGCGACCACGCGCTGGTGCGATTTTTCAGTTTCAGATAATAGCCGCCGGGGCTGGTGGTGAAATCGTACCAGCCACCGGGGCCGGTGGCCGTGGTCAGCAACCATTGCTTGTTCGAGTTATACAGTTCGACCCACACGCCGGCCTCGCCTTGGCCGGCGGCGTTGAATATGCGGCCCCGGATTGCACAGCCGGGAAAGGCCTGGGGACCGCCATACGTGGCCCGATAGGTGCGCGCCACCGGGGCGGACGTGTTGGTGGGGGCCGGCGTAGCCGTGCTGGACACCGTGGGCGACACCACCGCGCCGGGCGTGGCCGTGACGAACAACGGAGTTGCCGTGCCGTTGGAGGCGGGCATCAACAGCGGGCCGGCGTTCAGCAGCACAGACCCGATCCCGGCCACCAGGCACACGGCCAGCAGTATCGCGCCGACAACAGCCGCGCCAACGCCCAGGCGCCTGCGAGCAGCAGGGTCCTGGCGCAAACGCTCCACCGGCGACGGGCGCGGTGGTTTGGGTGGCGGGGGCGGCGGCGGCACATACCAGGCATTGTCCAGGGCACGCGGCACAATGGCCACCGATTCCAGCCGCTCGGCAGGGTCTTTGGCCAGCGCCCGGCGCAGCGCGATGTCAATCTCGACCGGCAGATCGGGGGCGCGGCTCCGCACCGAGGGGGGCGTGTCTTCCAGTTGCTGGACCAGCACGTCGGCCGGCGTCTCGCCCATGAACGGCGGCCGGCCCGTGATCAGCTCGTAGGCGATGATGCCCAGGGCATAGACGTCGGCGGCTGGCGTGGCCGGGCCGCCGCGAATCTGTTCCGGGGCCAGGTAGGCCGGCGTTCCCTGTACCTGCTGGATGCCGGCCAGCGCCGGGCGCTCCGAGGCCACCGGGGTCATGGCCGCCAGGCTCACGTCTGTCAGTACCGCCAGCCCTTCAGCCGACAGGATCACATTGTTGGGCGTGAGGTTGCCGTGGGCCAGGCCGTGCTCGTGGAGCACCATCAGCGCCCGCGCGATCTGATCCAGCAGCCGCAGCACCTCGCGGCGCGAAAAGGGGGCCTCGTCCTGTACGGCGGCGTCGATGAGGTCGCGCAAGGTGCGCCCCCGGACGTGGCGCACGAACAGATACCACCAGCCGGCAAACTCGCCCGCGGCCAGGGGTGTGGCAATGACCGGGCTATTCAATTCGAATAGCTTGGGGGCGTTCTCGCGAAAGCGGATCAGGGGAGTGGGATCTTGTTTCACCCCGGGCTTGAACACCTTGACCGCCACCGGCTGCTCGTTGAATATGTCGCGGGCCATAAAGACCCAGGCCAGCGGGCCATCGCCGATGGGCGGCGCCACCTGGCAGCGGCCCAGCAGCTTGCCCACCAGCCCATCAGGCAGATCGGCCACGCGGTCCATCTTCCAGATAGCCGTGAGGCGTTGTCGCACCCCGGCGGACGAGGCCGGCCGAAAGGCCGGGTCCTTGTCCAGCAGGCTCAGGAGCAGGATGAGCAGGTCAAGGTCCAGATCGGGGGCATGGAGACGTGGATCGGGAACGGGTGCGTCCAACTGACGCTCGCGCAACGCCGCCGGGTCGGGGGCCACAAATGGCGGCCGGCGCGTGAGCAGCTCGTAGAGCAGCAAGCCATAGGCATACAGGTCGGTCTGGGGAGTGATGGGGGCGCCGCGCAGGTGGTCCGGCGTCTCATACTGCGGGTCGGCCGGGACCGGCCGTTCGGCCAGCGAGATGTGGTCCGTGAGCAGCACGTCCTGGGGCGCCAGGCGGCCGCGCACCCGGCCCTGCATACCCGCAGGTTTCTGCGCGTGGGCACGTTCCAGCGCCTGGATCAGGCCCAACGCCACATACGTGACCTGGATGGGCTCCAACGGCCGGGTTTCCATCAGATCGGCCAGAGTCAGCACTTCTGTCACGCGCGTCACCTCATCGACTCGTCAAATCACGCCAGCAGCCGCTTCATGAACAGAGCCATCTCGCCCGCCGGAAAATCGTCGTTGGTATAGTACGACAGGTCCACGCTGTCCAGGGTAAAACCGACTCGCCGGTAAAACCGGATGGCCGGGACGTTGGTGTTTTGGGTCTCGCAGACGATGATCCGCAAATCGGCGGCGCGGCCCTGATCCGCCAGCGCCTCCATCAAGCGGTGCCCAATGCCCCGGCCCCGATGCGTGTCGACGACGTGAAAATCCCAGACCCACAGGCTGCGGTTCCACACCCAGGGCTCGGCAATCGCCACACCCACTAGCCGGTCAGCGTCATACGCGCCCCAGCAAAAGCCGGCCGGCAGCAAACCGACATAGCGCTGCACGGTCTCGTCGTCCAGGTGGTCATACGTTTTGACATAGGGTGCGTCAAACTGGACGAGCTGGAGCGTGATGGCCGCATGGTCGTCTGTTTCGACCCGGGTCACGGCGTATTTAGCCGGCGACGTATAGCCGGTGATAACGCGGCGCAGGTCGGCCGGGTCCAGGTGAGTCAAGGCGCGAATCGCAATGGTCATGGGGCCAGCGACCAGTCATTGCGCCGATACACGTTCAGAAAAGCCCGCAGCGCCGGATCGTCCGTCCAGGCATAATCGGTTAACGTGTACTCGGTGGAACTGTCCAGCAGCGGCCCATAGACGATGACCAGGTCCGGCTGCTGGGCCATGATGTAAGGAAAATCAAACTTTTCGTGGCCGGGCGTGCCTTGGCCCATGCCGGGCACCTTCATGTGAGCCGTGTGCTTGTCGTTGATGCCAAACATGTCCAGCGTGCGCAGGTTGGAGAAATAGGGCACCTGGCCGGCCGCGTCCACCGCGATATACGTGTCGGCCGAGGCATGCGTCTTGAGCCATTGGCCAAAGGCCACCCGGGCCCGGGTGGCGGTGGCTGCCTGAAACCGCTGCACGAACAGCTCGTCCTCGCCGTGGACGGACGAGGCGTCATACAGCGCGAACAGACCGGCGGTTAACAGGAGCACGCCAATAGCCCCCACCACCCAAACTGCGCGCCGGTCCGCCGTCACCCGGCGCAACAGCGCCAGCGCCAGTTCGGCCAGGCGCACCAGCCCGGCGGCGGCCAACAGGTAGATCAGGGGCAAAATCGGCGCGAAAAAGCGGCCCACGCTCCAGTCGCCGCCCACATAGACAATGTACGCGCCATAGACCACCAGCACCAGCGCGGCATACGTGGTCCAGAGCGACACGCGCCGCCGCAAAAAGGCGGCCAGCGGTGCCAACAAGACGAGCCAGCCTCGGTGCACGTTCACAAACGTCTCCAGGTGCCGCCAGCCCCGACTGTTCTGCGCCTCGGTGTTTTCCAGCGTGACCTTGGCGTAAAAGGTGTTGGGTAGCAGTTGCCCATAGTAGCGATAGCGCCAGAGGAAATACGGCGCAAAGAGAGCCAGGAACCCCAGGATGCGAGCCATGTCGGCCCAGTTGACAGCGGCGGCCAGCCAGCTCCGCTCGCGGCGCAGGTCGGCCAGGCGGACGAGCACCTGATGGACCACGGTCAGGCCAAAGACCAGCAAGCCCTCGGGCCGGGTCATGGCGGCCAGGGCCAGGAAAACGCCCGACAGGACGCCCGGCCGGCCGGCGCGCCGGTTCTCCCACAGATACGCCGTGGCCCCGGCCAGCAGCCATAACCCAAAGAACGCCGTCTCCATGCCGCTGACGCTCCACAGCGCAAACGAGCCGTCCACTGCCAAGAGCAGCGCGGCAATGCCGGCCACGATGGGCCGCTCGTCGGTCTGCCGGATGAACGCATAGACCAGGAGCAGCGTGATCAGGGCGCACAAGGCCCCCAATGCCATCCCGATCTGGCCCATCGCGTCCCCGGCGCCCAGGGCCAGGATCGGCACGCTGGCGATGGTCCACAAAAAGTTGGTATAGCCTTCCACCCGCTCGCCGGGGTTGAACACCAGGCCGTGGCCCTGCACCACGTTCTGGGCATAGCGCCACGAGATATAGGCGTCGTCCACGGCGTCGCGGCCCAGGGCATCATAATAGTGCCACTGGTGCGCCGCGAGCAGAACCAGCGCCAGCAGGATAGCCAGCCAGACCCAGGTTTTCGGATTGCGCGAGATTTCAGCCAAACGCACGGTTTATCCTTCCGGTTCGTAAAGCGTAGCGCGGGCAGCGAAAATGGGCACGCGCCACGCGCTACGCTCCCCGCTCCACGGCACTAGAGGCGCAGCCACAATATTGCTGCCGGTACAACCCATACTCCCGGGTCAGCCGGCCCCGCTCGCCCCAGCCCCGGCGAAAATTCTCGAAATAGAACGCCACGCCGTGCTCCTGAGCCATCTCGGTCCCCACGCCCCGAATGAGGTCCTGGTCCTGGTACGGGCTGATGAGCAGCGTGGTGGTAAAGGCATCGAACCCCTGGGCGCCGGCGACCTGTGCGGCCCGGCCCAGGCGCAGCCGGTAGCACGCCTCACACCGGCCGGGGCGTGCCGGGCAGCGCGTGATGGCACGCTCGTACTCGTCGGCCGGATAGCCGGGCACCTCGGTCACGGTCAGGTCCACCCGGTCCGCGAACCGGCGCATGGAGGCCCGGCGCAGATCGTGCTCGGCGGCCGGGGCAATGTTGGGATTGTACCACAACGCCGCCACGGCAAATCCCTCATTCCGCAACCGGCCCACGGTATAGGTGGCGCACGGCGCGCAGCAGGCATGCAGGAGCAGGCGTTGGCCGGTGCCAGCCGACGGTTCGGCAGCCGGCGGCGCTGGCAGCTCGACGATGTGCAGCAGCCGGATGATCAGCGGATCCTCGCAGACGAGCGTGGCCCGGCCGGTGGCCACCAATCGGCGCGCCCGGGCCGCGCCGGTCGGCGAAAGCGCCTGCCCTGTGGCGTCCAGCACCATCGCGCGTTCGTCCATGCTTCCTCCAGCGTACAAGGCTATTCTACACGAAATTGGCCCGGCCTTCAAGCCTCTACCAAATCGCCAGGATGTATGGTACAATATTCAGCAGTTAGCGCCGTGCCTACCGACGAATCGGGGCCGGCTCGCTGAGAATTCGCGCAGGAGGTACATGGTGAACATCCTTGTGGCCGGCGGGGCCGGCTATATCGGCAGCGTGGTGACGGCCGAACTGATCCGAACCGGGCATCAGGTAGTCGTCTATGACAACCTGGCCCGGGGTTATCGAGCGGCCCTGAACCCGGGCGCCACCTTTGTCTACGGCGACCTGGCCGACCGCGCTGCGCTGGACCTGACGCTAGAGACGTATCCCATCGACGCGGCCATGCATTTCGCCGCCTTTATCGAGGCCGGCGAGTCGATGCAAAAGCCGGCGCGCTACTTTCGCAACAACGTAGCCAATACCCTGACCCTGCTGGAGAGCCTCATCGCCCAGGGCGTATCCCGGTTTGTGTTCTCCAGCTCGGCCGGCGTCTATGGCGACCCGGGCCGGGTGCCCATCGTCGAAACCGACCCGGTGGCCCCGGTGAACGTGTACGGCCAGACCAAGCTGATGGTGGAGCACATGCTCGAGTGGTTCCAGCGTATCCACGGCTTGCGCTACGCCGCGCTGCGCTATTTCAACGCGGCCGGGGCCACAGAGCGCCTGGGCGAGTCGCACCGGCCCGAGACGCACTTGATCCCACTGACCTTGCAGGTGGCCCTGGGCCAACGCGAGCACATCAGCGTCTATGGCACCGATTATCCCACCCCCGACGGCTCGTGCATCCGCGATTATGTGCACGTGCTCGACCTGGCCCAGGCGCATATCCTGGCCCTGGAAGCTCTGGACACCCAGGAACAACTGGTATACAACCTAGGCAACGGCCAGGGGTTCAGCGTGCGGGAGGTCATCGAGGTCTGTCGGCGGGTCACGGGACACGACATCCCAGCGATGGAAACGCCGCGCCGGCCCGGCGACCCGCCGGAACTGGTGGCCGGCGCCGAGCGCATCCGCAGCGAACTGGGCTGGGAACCGCGCATCCCGGACCTGGAAGACATTGTCGCCAGCGCGTGGGTCTGGCACCAGGCGCACCCAAACGGGTACGTGGGGTAGAAAGGATCCGATGGCTACCACGATCCACACCGAGTTGACGCTGCCAAACGACAAACGCGTGCTGCCGGTGGCCCTGGCCCACGTCCGCGAGTTGGCCAAGCTGGCCGAGTTGCCGCCGAAAGAAACCCAGGGCCTGGTGCTGGCGGCGGACGAGGCCTGCGCCAACGTGATCGAACACGCCTTTGACCCCGGCGAATCTGGCACGTTCGTCGTGGGGGGCGAGGCCAGCCCCACGGCGCTGACATTGACCATTCGTGACCAGGGGTTGCCTTTTGACCCGTCGGTGGCGCCAACCTACACACTCCCAACTGGAACGGATGCCGCGTCGGTGAACACGCAGGGGTTGGGCCTGTATCTGATCCATCAGATGGTAGACGAGGTGCACTGGATCAACCACGGGCGAGAGGGCAAAGAGCTACGACTGGTCAAGTATCGCCCCCAGCAGGACGTCACCGCGCAGGTGCTGGCGGCCGAACTGGCGCCTTTCCGCGACGATGAGCTCCTGGCCCCGCCCCAGGAGTACGCGATCCGCCGGATGCGCCCGGAGGAGGCGGTGTGGGTGGCCCGGTGCATCTATCGCGCCTATGGGTATACCTATTTCAACGAAGACCTCTATTACCCGGACCGCATCGTCCATCAGAACGAAATCGGCACGCTCGTCTCGGCTGTGGCCGTCGCCCAGGGCAGCGACCAGCCCGAGCTGGTGGGTCACTGCGCGGTAGAGCGCCCCGACCTGGGCCGCGTGGCCGAACTGGGGCAAGCCGTGGTGGTGCCGGCCCATCGCAAACGGGGCCTCCTGGAGCGCATGACTGCCTTTCTAGAGGAAGAGGGACGCAAACTGGGCATGGTGGGATTCTTTGCCGATGCGGTTACCAGCCACGTATACAGCCAGCGGGCCATCGAACGGCTGGGGTTTCTCGTGTGCGGCATATCCCTGGGCGTGCTGCCGCGTTCGGTAAGCTTTAAAAAGATCAGCACGGAACCACTGTCCCAGCGCGAAACCTGCATCCTCTACTTCCGGCACCTGGCACCGCCGGCCAGCGTCGCCATCTATGCCCCGGCCCACCACCGGGCCATGATCGAGCAGATCTATGCCAATCTGGCGGCGCCGGTCGAGTTCCTGGAGCCGGGAGCCGCCGAGGGGCCGGCGCGCATGGCCGTTTCATCCCAAAAGTCGCTGGGGACCGGCACCATTCGGGTGCAACACGTGGGGATCGACGCGGCCGCCGAGATCCGCCAGATGCGGCGCGATCTGTGCGAGATCGCCGGGGCGGAGGCGGTTTACCTGGAGTTGCCGCTGGCTCAGGCCGGCACCCCCGAGTTGTGTCAGATGGCAGAAGAAGACGGGTTCTTTTTCAGCAGCATTGGGCCGTCTTTTGCCTCGGATGGAGACATCTTGCGCCTGCAATATCTCAACGCGCCCCTGGACCCATCGCAGATCCAGGTGGCGGACCCCTTTGGGCGACAAGTGCTGGCGTATGCGACCGACGAGTGGGACCGAGTCACCCAACTCCGCCAGCAAGCGTAAAAGGACACCCCGGCATGTTGACCGTGCGCACGTATCAAGAAGGAGACATCCCGGCCCTGGTGGGCCTCATCAATGCCGCCGACGCGGTGGATCGCCAGGAACGCGCCACCACCATCCCCGAGCTGACGGAGCGGTTTCGCTGGCCCGGGTTTCGCCCCACCGAGGACATTTTTCTGTGGGAGGAGGATGACCGTCTGGTGGCCTATGGGTTCTTGCGCCTGGGCGAGGGTGCGGAAACCTGCGAGTTCTATACGTATAACACCGTGCATCCAAACTGGCGCGGGCGCGGCATCGGCCGGCAGGTGCTGGAACGCATCATCGAACGCTGCGTGGAACGCCGCCGGGCCGAGGTGACGGCGCCCACCGTGTACGTGCGCGCCACCTGCGGGCCGGATGAATCCGAACGAGTCGCCCTGTACGAGAGCCTGGGGATGACTCCGGCGCGCTATTTCATCCAGATGGTCTACGAACACGTGCAGGGCGAGTTGCCGCTACTGGTAGTGCCGGCCGGCATCGAGTTCCGACCGTACCAGCGCGGCGTGGATGATCGCGCCGTCTGGGCCGCCGACGTGGAGGCTTTTCAGGATCATTGGGGGTTTCACGGTATCACGTTCGAAGAGTTTGAGCACTGGGCCCACCGGCCGGCCCTGCGCCCGGACCTGTCCGTGGTGGCCTGGGCCGGTGACGAGGTGGCTGGCCTGCTCTTGAACGAGGTCCACGAGGACAAGACCGCCCTTACAGGACGCCGGGAAGGCGTTCTGGAAGCACTGGCCGTGCGCAAACTGTTCCGCCGCCGAGGACTGGGCACGGCCCTACTCGTGCGCGGCTTGCAGCTCATGCAACAAGCAGGCGTGGAAACCGCCTCTCTGGGGACCGACAGCGAGAACCTCACCGGCGCGGTGCGCATCTATGAACGATTGGGGTTCCGGGTCCGGCAGCGTATCGCCCTATACCGGCTGGATATTTCGAATTATGATGATTGAAAGCAAAGGGGGAAAGATTCGATGATCTTGTCACTGATATGCATCATTGGTCTGATCGTGGTGGGTTTGTTGGTGTTCGCCGCGCTGGTGCTGCTGGTCGCCGTCGGCCTGTGGTGGTGGTTCCTACGCAAGCCCCAGCCGCAGATCAGCGGCACCTTGCGGCTTGCGGGCCTGCAGGCCCAGGTGAAGGTGATCCGCGACCGCTGGGGCATTCCCCACATCACGGCTCAAGATGAGCACGACCTGTTCTTTGCCCAGGGCTATGTCCACGCGCAGGACCGGCTCTGGCAGATGGAGCAGAACCGCCGGGTCATGCGCGGCACGCTGGCCGAGGCCGTGGGCGAGGTGGCGTTGCCGGCCGACCGGTTTAGCCGGGCCATTGGGTTCCGCCGCGCCGCCGAGGCCGACGTCGCGGCCCTGTCGGATGAAGCCCGGACACCCTTGCAGTCCTACGCCGACGGCGTGAACGCCTTTATCCAGGGTCATCGGAACGCGCTGCCGATCGAGTTCACCCTGCTGCGCTTGCAGCCGGCGCCCTGGACCGTGCTGGACACCGTGGGCTGGGGCAAGGTCATGGCCTGGAGCCTGTCGTGCAACTGGGAGAGCGAGCTGCTGCGCTGGGACCTGGCCTGCGCGTTAGCGCCGGACGCTACGCGGGCCGCGGCACTGGAGTGCGGCTACAACCCGGCCTGTCCCACCGTCTGCCAGGACACGGAGGGCAGTGGTCAGGACGACGTGGTCACCCGGCTCCTGGCGGCCTACGATGCGGCCCGCGAGTCGGGCTTTTTGCCCGTGCCCGCCGGTGGCGGCGACGTGGGCAGCAACAACTGGACCATCGCCCCGGCCCGGTCCAGCACCGGCCGACCCATCCTCTGCAACGACCCGCACCTGTCTCCCGGGATGCCGTCTATCTGGTACGAAAACCACCTCCAGTGCCCGACACTCCACGCGACCGGCGTCTCGTTTCCCGGCGTGCCCGGCGTCGTCATCGGCCACAACGATCGCATCGCCTGGGGTGCCACCAACGCCTTCCCGGATGTGCAGGACTTTTACGTGGAGCGGTTCGACCCGGCGGACCCCAATCGCTACGAGTACGAGGGCGAGTGGGAGGAGGCCCAGGTGGTCCGCGAAGAGATCCGCGTCAAGGGCCGCGAGGAGCCAGAAGTGCTGGAGGTGCGCGTCACCCGCCACGGCCCGGTGGTCAGCGACGTGCTGGCGCCGGAAGCCGGCGTGCCCCTGGCCCTGCGCTGGACCGCCCACGACCCCGGCGACATCGTCATGGGCGTGTTGATGATGGACCGGGCCGGTAACTGGGACGAGTTCCAGGAGGCGCTGCGCCACTGGCCGGTGCCGTCGCAGAATTTCGTCTATGCCGACGTGGACGGTCACATCGGGTACATGATGCCGGGGCAAATCCCCATCCGCGCCAAGGGCGACGGCCTGCTGCCGGTGCCCGGCTGGGATGGCGAGCACGAGTGGGCCAGCTACATCCCCTTCGAGGATCTGCCGCGCCTCTATGACCCGGCTGAGGGCCTCATCGTCACTGCCAACAACCGCGTGGTGGGGCCAGACTATCCGCACTTTATCTCGGCCGAGTGGTCGGCCGGCTACCGCGCCCGGCGCATCGAAGAGGCGCTGCGGAACAAGGACCGCATCTCGCCGGACGACTGCCAGGCCCTGCAGATGGATTTCACCTGCCTCCCGGCCGACGACCTGCTCCCGCTCCTGGCGAATCTAGCGCCCATGGACCCGCTGGAGCGGCAAGCGCTGTCGGCCTTGCGAGCCTGGGACCGCCGGGCCATGCCAGACAGCGTGGGCGCCAGCGTCTACGAGGCTCTGGTCATTCACCTGCTGCGCCAGGCCTTTGCGCCGGTGCTGGGCGAGCACCTGGACCATTTCCTGGGCATCGGACGAATGCCGCTGTTTCCCATTGGCAGCTTTGGCGGCCGGGCCTGGGAGACGCTCATCGCCGCGCTGCGTGGCGATACCGATGTCGTATCGCCGGATGTGCCCGCGGCCTTTTCGGCGGCGGTGGTGGCCCTGCGCGACACGCTAGGGCCGAACGTGGACGCCTGGCAGTGGGGCAAGTTACACCAGGTCAGCTTTGACCATGCCATGAAGGATGTACCGGTCGTCGGCCGGCTGCTGAGCCGGGGACCGTACCCGGTAGGCGGCGATGGAGAAACCCCGCACCAGTCAGGGTTCGCTATGCAGTGGCCGGTGAGTCCCGTCCACGTCACCGTGAGCTATCGCCAGGTCGTGGACGTGGGGGCGTGGGAGAACAGCCTGAGCGTGAACACCACCGGCCAGTGCGGCGTACCCGGCAGTCCGCACTATGCCGACCAGATCCCTCTCTGGCGCGAGGGCCAATACCATCCCATGCTCTGGCGGCGCGAGGATATCCAGCGCGAGGCCGAGGGCACGCTCGTCCTGGAACCTGGCGCGTGACGATGCGCCTCGTACTGGCCTCGGCGTCGCCGCGCCGCCGAGAGCTGCTGGCGCACCTGGGATTGCCCTTTGAGGTGCTGTCGGCGGCCGTAGACGAGGGGGACTTTGCCGGAGACCCGGCCCTGGCCGTGGTCGAGGCGGCCCGGCGCAAGGCGCGCGCTGTCGCCCAGGCTGTGGATGACCCGGCGGCCATCATCGTGGGGGCCGATACGGTGGTGGTGCTCGATGGACAGGTGTTGGGCAAGCCAGTCGATGCCGCCGACGCGCGCCGGATGCTGCGCGACCTGCGGGGCCGCTGGCACCAGGTCATCACCGGCGTGGTGGCCCGTCAAGACGACCAGGAGTGGACCGACGCCGTGGTCGCCCGGGTCCACATGCGCCCCTATACCGACGCCGAGATCGCGGCCTACATCGCCCGGGGCGAGCCGTTCGACAAGGCCGGCGCCTATGCGGTACAAGACCCGGCCTTTGACCCGGCCGACGTCGTGGAGGGGTGCTTTTTGACGGTGGTGGGCCTGCCATTGTGCGCGCTTGCACAGTTGTTGGTCACCACCGGTGCGTTGCCCAATGACCCACGATCAGTTTGTCAGCGGGCACTCGTTGCCGGCTGCTCGTTGCCGGTCCCAGCCAGCGACCAGATTCTAGCAACCAGCAACCAGCTTTGAGTATGGAGGAGAGGCTATGAAGGCCCTGGTTTTCGATGGCCACCACCTGCGACTGGAATACAACCACCCCGACCCGGTTCCCGCCGGCGATGAGGCCCTGGTGCGCGTGCGCCTGGCCGGCATCTGCAACACAGATGTCGAGATCATGCGAGGGTATCGGGGATTCACCGGCGTGCTGGGCCACGAGTTTGTGGGGACAGTAGAGCATTGCGCAGATCCACGGCTCATCGGCCAGCGCGTGGTGGGCGAGATCAGTTGCTCGTGCGGCGAGTGCGAGACGTGCCGGGCCGGCCGGTACACCCACTGCCCGCAGCGCACCACGCTGGGTATCATCGGCCGAGATGGCGCCCTGGGCGAGTGGCTGGTGCTGCCGATGCGCAACCTGCATCGCGTGCCGCCGGGCGTGCCAGACGAGGCGGCCGTGTTCACCGAACCGCTGGCCGCGGCCATCGAGGTGCTGGAGCAGGTCCACCTGCATCCCACGGACCGGGTCTATGTGGTGGGCGATGGCAAGCTGGGCCTGCTGGTGGCCCAGGTGCTCAGCCTGACCGGCTGCGAGATCGCCAGCGTGGGCCGGCACCCGGAAAAACTGGCACTCCTCCAGGCCCGGGGCATTGCCACGATCCTCGCCAACCAGACCGCTGACCTGGACCGGTCGGCCGACGTGGCCTGCCAGGTCGCAGACGTGGTGGTGGACTGCACCGGGCACCCGGCCGGGTTTGAGTTGGCCCGGCGCCTGCTACGGCCCCGGGGCACCCTGGTGCTCAAGAGCACGTTTGCCAGCCGACGGGGGGTCGCGTTGACGCCCCTGGTGGTAGACGAGATCAAGCTGGTGGGGTCGCGCTGCGGGCCGTTTGCACCGGCGTTGCGCCTGCTGCGCCGCGAGCTGGTGGATGTGCGCTCTCTCATCACCGCCACGTATCCCATCGACGATGGGCTGGCGGCATTTCGGCGGGCACGCAAAAAAGGCACCCTCAAGGTGCTGGTAAGCATGGTCTAGCTCGTTTGCCCGGACCGGCGGGGCCGGCGGCCGGCAGAGCCGGGTTCTGCTTTGCGCAAAATCCAAAAGCATGGTACAATACAGCCACGTTGTGAGAGTGGTGCCGTCGCCCTCGCCGCGCGTGGAGGTAGTGGTGCAAGATTTCAAACGGTTGTTGATTTTTATCAAGCCCTACTGGAAGCGAATGCTCGCGGCCTTTGTGTGCATGTTTCTCGCCGTGAGCCTGGGCATGCTCCTGCCCTGGGTAGTCCAGAACCTGGTGGATGTGGTGTTTGTGCAAAAAGACATCCACATGCTCACCTGGGTCGCCCTGGCGCTGGTGGTGGCTTTTGCACTGCAAAGCGGCTTTGACTTTCTCAAGCTCTACCTGCTGGCCTTTATAGGCGAGCGCGTGACCGCCGACATGCGCGTGCTCATCTATGAACATCTTCAGGAACTGAGCCTGCGCTTTTATGCTGACCGGCGCGTGGGCGAACTGGTTTCGCGCGTCACCAACGACGTGAACGTGGTGCAGGGCGCCCTCACCGGCAACGTCATGTTCCTCTTGCAGCAGTTGATCATCCTGGTGGCCGGCGTGGTCATCCTCTTTGTGATGAACCCCCGCCTCACCCTGCTGATCCTGCTGGTCGTCCCCATCATGGCCGGCATTGCCCAGTTCTTTGGCAACCGCATCAAGTACATGTCGATCACGGTACAGGAACAACTGGGGCACGTCACCACCATCCTGGAAGAGACACTGGCCGGCATTCGCGTGGTCAAGAGCTTTGTCCGCGAGGATTACGAAACGACCAGGTTCAGCAACAGCGTGCAAGGGGCCTTTGCCGCGGCCATGGAGCGCACCAAGATCCGCTCGGTGTTCATGCCCATGATCAGCTTTGCGGCTTTTGGCGCGCTAGTAGTGGTGCTCTGGTACGGCGGCCGCGAGGTCATCGACGGCGCGCTGACGGCCGGGGCGCTGGTGGCGTATTTGCTCTATGCCGTGCTCATCGCCAGCCCCGTCCAGACCGCATCCTCCATCTTTAGCCAGTTCCAAGAGATGATGGGCGCCTCGCACCGCATCTTTGAATTGCTAGATGCCCGGTCCGAAATCATCGAACTGCCCAGCGCCCCGCCGCTGCCGCGCGTCAAGGGTCGGGTGACGTTTGAAGACGTGGTGTTTAGCTATGATACCCGCGTGGCCGTGCTGGACGGTGTGTCGCTCATCGCAGAGCCGGGCCAGGTGATGGCCCTGGTTGGCCCCAGCGGGTCGGGCAAGACCACCCTGGTGAGCCTGCTCCCGCGCTTTTATGACCCCAACAAGGGCACCATCCGCGTCGACGGCCACGACATCCGCACCGTGCAAACCAAGACCCTGCGCGACCAGATCGGCATTGTGCCCCAGGATACGCTGCTGTTCGGCGGCACCATCCGCGAAAATATCGCCTATGGCCGGCTGGACGCCATGCACGAAGAGATCGTGGCAGCCGCCGTGGCCGCCAATGCCCACGATTTCATCATGGGTCTGCCCGATGGCTACGAGACCCAGGTGGGCGAGCGGGGCGCAAACATGTCGGTGGGCCAGCGCCAGCGCGTTTCGATTGCCCGGGCCATCCTCAAGAATCCTCGCATCCTCATTCTGGACGAAGCCACCTCGTCGCTGGATAGCGAATCCGAAGCCCAGGTGCAAGAAGCCCTGGAACGCCTCATGGAAGGTCGCACTACGTTCGTCATCGCCCATCGCCTGTCTACCATCCACAACGCCGACCAGATCCTGGTGCTGAACGAAGGCCGCATCGTGGAGCAAGGAACCCATGAGGAATTGATGACCAACAGCGAGGGCCTGTACTATCACCTGCATTCGCTCCAGTTCGCCCTGAACGGCAATAGCGCCCGGCCAGAGGGCCGGCTCACGCTGGATGAAAAGCTGGACAAGGCCCTGGCCGAGACCACCGAGCAGGCCATTGCATCTCGCCAGGGGACCAACCTCGATAAACCCAAGATCGAGTCTGTGCCACGCGAGAGCGGCCCCGTGACGATCCCCTTTTTCGAGATGTAGGGCTTTTACCCGGATGACCAAGCAACCGCCGCCCCGCGACCGAGGCCGATGGGCCGTGCGCTGGCTACCGCCGCACGTTGACCGGTTGCTGGATGTGGGTTGCGCCAGCGGCTATTTCACCATCCACCTGGCCCGGCGCGCCGGCGTAACCTGGGCCGTGGACGTGAACCCGACAGACCTGCTGACCGCCCGGCAAGCCTACGCCGGGCCAGCCCTGCGCTTTCAGGCCGCCAGCGCCACGGCGCTACCCTTTCCCCCGACCACTTTTGACGCCGTGACCATGTTGGACGTGCTGGAACACGTGCCCGACGACCGGACCGCGCTGGCCGAGGTGTGCCGGGTCCTGCGACCCGGCGGCGTGTTCATCCTCAGCGTACCTCACCAGGGCTTGCTCACCGTGGCTGACCCGGACAACCTGGAGCATCGCTTTCCGGCCCTGTACAGCCGGCTCACCGGCGCGCCGGCCGACCCCACTGCCCCGGCGCATCGCCACTATACCCTGGACCAATTGCGAGACCTGCTGGCCCAGGCCGGCTTTCGAGTCGAGCGCGCCCACCGCAGCAGCCTGCTGCTATACCCCCTGGCCCTCTGGGTCGATGCTGCGGCCGTCCGCCTGTGGGGCCACAATCACCCATTGGGCACGCCGTTGAGCTGGCTGCGCGATCTGAGCTATGCCGTACCGTGCGGCCCACTCGCCTATAACCTCATGATCCGCGCTGTCAAGACGGACGAATGACCATGACAGATGACGCGCGACGCCTGATCCTGGATATGAAACCCCTGCTCTGGCTGGCGCTGGCCGTGGCGGCCGGGCTCGCCCTCGGTTGGCTGCCGCAAACCGAGGCGATCCTGGCAGTGGCCGGGGCCGTCTTTGTGATGATCGCCCTGCTTCAGCCACACCTGGCCCTGTATGCCCTGGTCTTTAGCGTGCCCTATGAAACCATCCGCCAGATCAACGTCGGCGGGTTTGCGGTAAGCAGCACCGAGGTGCTGGTAGCCCTGCTGTTGGTGGCGTGGCTGGCCCGCGTCGCCGCGCGATGGGAACGACCCCGGTCGGTGCCCTTGCTCGTCCCGGTCCTGGTCCTGTTGTGGGCCTATGGGCTCGCGTTTCTGCAAGCTGCAGACGCCACCCTGGCCCTCAAAGAGACCGCCAAGTGGGCCGAAGTGGCGGCCGTGTTGCTGGTAGCCGCCCACGTGCTGGACCGGCCCCGGCGCGTGGTGTTCTTGCTGCTCTGCCTGTTTGCTGCCGGGTGGGCGCAAAGCCTGCTGGGCGTCTACCAGTTCTTTCGCCAGGTGGGGCCAGAGAGCTTTGGCTTTGGTAGCTATTTGCGCGCCCACGGCACTTTTGGACAGCCCAATGCCCTGGGCGGCTACCTGGGCCTGATCCTGCCTCTGGCTGCCAGCAGCGCCTTGCTTCTGGGACCGTTATGGGCCAGGCGACAGCAGCCGGGTCAAGAGCCGGCACAGTCACAAACCAACAGCCTATCTCGCTGGTGGGACCGGCTCACGGCGAATTGGACGCTAGCCATAGCCGGGGTCGCCTCGGTCCCGGTGCTGGGGGCCGGCCTGCTCATGTCCTACTCGCGGGGAGCGTGGCTGGCGACGGCGGCCGCGCTGGCGGTCGTGGCCGGCGCATGGATACTGACCGCCGGCCGACGCGCGCAGGTCCTGGCCCTGGTCATGGTGCTCGCGCTCATCGTCGTCCTGCCACTGGGCGCCGCCGACCTGCTGCCCTCGTTCGTCACGGCGCGTCTGGGCAGCATCGCCGAGAGCGTGACCCTGTTCGACGCGCGCACCGTGCTGGTCACCGACGAGAATTTTGCCACGGTGCAGCGCATGGCCTTCTGGCAGACAGCGGTGGGCATGTGGGAGGATCACCCGTGGGTGGGCGTGGGGCCGGGCAACTATCCGGTGGCTTATGCGCGCTATTACGTCCACCCGGCCTTTTCCGAGCCGTTGGCCGGCCATCCCCACAACATCTATTTGCAACTCCTGGCCGAAGTGGGACTGGTGGGCCTGGCTGCTTACCTGCTGCTGCTGGCCTGGGCACTGGCGGCCGCCTGGCGCGCCTATCGACGCGCCCCGGCCCTGGTCATTTGGCGCACGGCCGTCATCGGTGTGATGGGCACCTTGACCGCCGTGATGGTCCACACGTTGTTTGACAACATCTATGTCCACGGTATGAACGTATACGTGGGCCTGGCGCTGGGGCTGGTCGCCGCCGCGCTTGTACATCTGCCACAAAAGGATAGCACATGATCGGTACACCTATCTTTTACCTCAAACTGGTGCCGCTTTTTGAGAACCTGTCGGACGCAGAACTCAAGGTCCTCTCTGTGCGCCTGGGCAAGCGGGTCTTGCAGCCCGGCGAGGTCATATTCAAGCAAGACGACCCCGGCGATACCATGTACATCATTCGCTCTGGGCGCGTCAAGATCTTTACCAACGACGAACAGGGACGTGAGATCGTCTTTAACCTCTATGATCCGGGCAACTTTTTCGGCGAGTTTTCCATGCTCGACGAACAGCCACGCTCGGCCAGCGCAGAGGCCCTGGAAACGACGCAGCTCTTTAGCCTGAGCCGCCTGGATTTCCTGGTCGCCGTGCGCCAATGCCCCGAGATTGCCATTGGCGTGATGCAGGTGTTGGTGGGGCGCCTGCGCTACACCACCGAATACGCCGAGAGCCTGGCGTTTCTGAATATATTTGGACGCGTGGCCATGCGCCTGCTAGAACTGGCCGAACGCTATGGCCGGCCGGTGGAGGACGGCACCCTCATCGACTTGGCCCTGCCCCCGGACGATCTGGCCGGCCTGGCCGGCATCGAGCCGCGCAGCATTCACAGCGTGCTCAAATCTTATGCCAACGGCGGCCTGATCCGGGTGGACGGCGACCGCATTACGGTGTTGAACGCCGAGGCGCTGGGCCGGCGCATCGACCTGCACCGCAAAAAGCTGTTCTAGACCGAGCCTGACCCGTAAGGTTCTTGTACAGCGAGCAAAGATTTCACCGCAGAGCACGCAGAGAACACGGGGGTTTTTCATAATCTGCTCAGCGTTCTCTGCGATGTCGGCGGTTAGTTTTCTGGTTCAGTCAGGTTAGGAGGCCCACATGAAGATCGTGGTACTGGGCGGCTGCGGCGACATGGGCAGCCACGCCGTGCGTGACCTCATCGCCCACACAGACCATCACGTAATCATTGCCGACTATCGCGTCGACCGGGCCAAGGCGCTGGCCGACGAACTGGGACCCCGGGCCAACGGCGTGTTCGTGAATGCCGAGGACCCGGCCTCGCTCGCCAGCGTGCTGGGCGTGGCCGACGTGGCCATGGGTTGCGTTGGTCCGTTCTATCACTTTGCCCCCAAAATGGCCCAGGCCGCCATCGCCGCCCGGGTAAACTATGTGGACATTTGCGACGATTGGGGGCCGATTGAAGAGGTCTTTGGCCTGGACGAAGCCGCCAGGTCGGCCGGCGTCACCCTGATCTGCGGCCTGGGCTGGACACCGGGCATTACCAACGTCATGGCCCGGGCCGGCGCCAACGCCCTGGACCAGGTCGATACCATCGGCGTCTACTGGGGCGGCGGCGCGGCCGATTCGGAAGGGCTGGCAGTGGTGGCCCATGTGCTCTTTGCCATCAACGGCCGGGTGCCCACCTATCGCGACGGCCAGTGGGTCGACGTGCCCGCCGGCGCCGACAAAGAGGTGGTCGATTTTCCAGACCCGCTGGGGCCGGTCCATGTGTCCCACTGCGGCCATCCGGAACCCATGACCATCCCCCGCACCATCCCGGCGAACACGGTATTCCTCAAAGGCGGTCTCACCCCCAACTGGAACAACTGGCTGGGCGAAACCCTGGTCAGGCTGGGGCTGGGACGAACGCACAAACGGATCATGACGACCGCTCGCATCGTCCACAGCCTGGAAGGGATCATCGGGGCCGGGGGCGTGCCCTGCTCCGGCGCCCGCGTGGACGTGATCGGCGTCAAGGACGGTCAGCCCCACACCGTTACCTATGCCTGCGCGGACACGATGGGCCGGCTCACCGGCATCCCGGCGGCCGTCGGCGCGGACCTGCTGGCCCGGGCGGCGCGCGGCGTGCCGGGCCTCATCAACGCGCCGGGCGTCTATGCGCCAGAGGCCATCATCGAGCCGGGGCCGTTCTTTGCCGCCCTGGCCGCACGCGACATTGTCATTCACCAATACCCATCATTCAGCGAAAGGAAACTCTCATGACCCCAGAAAAGCAGGAACCCGGCGATGTCCTCGGCGACGCCACTCGCGACGCCCTCGACCCATTGGAAGGCATGCAGCAATTGACCCTGGAGAATGTCCAGGAAGTAGCCGACGCGGCTCCGGAGCCACGCATCTATGTCGTGCAACGCGGCGATTATTTGGAAAAGATCGCCAAGGAACTATATGGCGACTGGCAGCGCTGGAAGGACATCTATGAGGCCAATCGGGATCAGATCAAGGACCCCAACCTGATCCAGCCCGGTCAGGAATTGCGGATTCCCGAGTAACGGAGGCCAGGCCGTGATCATCATCGCCAGCCAGAACGGCATCGTGGGCATTGGAGAGGCCATGCGCGTGCTCCAGGCCGGCGGCTCGGCCGTAGACGCAGTCGAGACCGGTATCCGGCTGGTGGAGGCCAACCCGCACGACCACTCGGTGGGGTACAGCGGCTATCCCAACATCCTGGGCCAGGTAGAACTGGACGCCGGCATCATGAACGGGCGCGACCGCACCACCGGCGCGGTGGGCGCCATGCAAGGTTACAAACACCCTATCTCGGTGGCGCGCCAGATCATGGACCGGCTGCCCCACGTTTTGCTGGTGGGCGCCGGCGCCGAGCGCTTTGCCGCCGAGATGGGCCAGGCGCGCTGTGACCTGCTCACCCCCGAGGCCCGCAGCGTGTGGGCCAACCGGTTGCTCCAGGACATACCCCAGGCCGGGCCGGACCTGTCGCGGCTGGACGCACTGCCGGACCTGTGGCGCTGGGTCGCGCTGACCACAGACCCCGAGCGTGCCGACCAGGTGAGCTATTTCGAATCACTCATGGGCACCGTCAACATGATCGCCCGCGACGCGCAGGGCCACATTTGCGCCGGGGCCAGCACCAGCGGCTGGGCCTGGAAGTACCCGGGGCGCCTGGGCGATTCGCCGGTGGCCGGCGCCGGCTTTTACGCCGACGACCGTTACGGGGCCGCCACCTGTACTGGCACCGGCGAGATGGCGATTCGCGCGAGCACGACCCGCAGCGTGGTACTGCGCCTCCAGATGGGCCTGGCGCTGGGGGACGCCGGTCGCCACGCCATGCACGACCTGGATCACCTGGGTGGCCGGTTCCTCAGCCGCATGAGCGTGATCCTCATGGACCGCGACGAGCGCCACATGGGAGTGAGCAACGACGAGGGCCGTGCCTACATCTACCAGACCGAGGATATGGCCGAGCCGGCCAAGACGTTCTATACCCACGTGCCCACCCGGCAACGTTGGGACCGACCGGTGAACCAGGACACAGAGTGACCCATCATCGTTCCGCATGAAACAGCACTTGGTTCGTCATCTTTAACCAGGAAACCCGGTTTCTCGCCCACGGCGGAACCGGGTTTCTTTGACCACCTCGCAGGCAAATTGGCAGGTACGCCTACTATTACTTGACCCGAGCCATCACCAGCGTGTCCACGTACTCGCCGCCCCGGAACCCATATTTGCGCTTGCGCCCTTCTTCCTCAAACCCATATTTGCGGTAGAGGCCAATGGCCCGCTCGTTGTCCGGGTAGACCTCCAACTCCACACGCACCAGGTTGAGATAGTTGTCCGCCAGGTCGATCATGGCGTCCATGAGCCGGGAGCCGATACCTCGACCCCAACAGTCTGGATGAACCATCATGCCCAGGCTGGCGCCGTGGGAGCGGCGCCGGGTGCCCACCGTCAGGCCCAGCATGCCCACCACGCGCCCGTCCACCTCGGCGACAAAGCGGTGCATGCCCGGCGGCGGGTTGGCGATGCGGTCCCGCGCGTCATCCAGGGACAGCGAGGGGATCTGCATGGTCTGCCACAAGACCTGCGGGTTTGTCCAGACGGCGTGCAGGTCCCGGTAGTCGTCGGCGCACATGGGCCGGATGATGATATCGGTCATGTCAACTCCTAACCTGGATAAACCAGAGCTTACCAAGTCAACGCCTTGGGAATTCTTGCTCACAGTACAAACATTTCACGGGTTAGGCCCTTTCTCAAAAAGGCGGCGGGGGGAAATCCACCCACACGCCCAGGATCGTGCCTTGCAGCCACAGGCCCATCAAAAAGAGGAGCAAGCCGGCCAGAAACGCCCGCGCACCCCAGAGATACCAGCGCTGCCAGAGAGTGGGGGCACCGGCGGCACGCCAGGCCCCGGCGTTGAGGATTTGCAGCCCCCAGAACAGCATCCCAAACACAAACAGCACCGAGCCGGCATAGAGGATGCCCTGTATGACCGTGATGGTCCACGGCGGCAGCAGTAGGCCCAGGACAGCCACCAGAGCCAGGGCCGCGACCATCAGGATCGCCACATCGCGCGTGAACCGCAGCAATGACCAGAACAATTGGGTGCGCATCCCGTCCCTCCTCTATTCCCCCACGCGCAGCGTGGTCAACAGCACGGCATCGTCGGGATAGCGGGCGCCGGTGCTGCTCTCGACGGCCGGCAGCCGCTCCAGCGTCGCCAGCAGGTACATCCCGGCCACGAGACGGTACTCGCCGGGCGGCGCGTCGGCCGGCACGGTCAGCGTATAGTGGTCTATCACCGTCTCGCCGGTAACCCACCTGCTGGTGGGGTACGTCCCGCCGCCGGGCTGCTGGTCGGCCTGAGACCAGAGTGGGCCGCTGTCCGTGGCTGGGCCAAGTAGTTGCACGGACACGGTATAATCCTCTGCCGCCCGGTCCCGGCCCCGCCAGTACAGGGTGACGTTTAGCGTATCGCCGGGGCGAGGCTTCGCCGGCGATACATTGTATCCCATCAGGGCCGTGATGTCACCCACATTGGCGTGTAGCGCGTGGTCGGGGACCAGGGTCGGCGAGGTGCGGACCGGCACGCGATAGGCCACCGCATAGGGCGTGCCGGTCCGGTCGTTCAGCGACCACACGATGTCGCCGGCAGGATAGACGCGCTGGAGCCAGGGTAGCGTGACCGGGTCCTCGTGGACGACGACGATGTAAACCGCTTCCTGATCCAACGGCGCGAGCACCTGGCAGCGCCGGCCGTCGAAAGAGGCGAGCTGCGCCCCGTCGAGCAAGAACGTCAGCGTGGTGTGGTTGGTGGACACCGGCGACAGATAGGCCCGGCTCTGGAAGGGCACCTGCTTCGCATAGCGGGCGACGTGCACCAGCCCCTCGTCGTAGGCGAAAAAGAGGTCCGGCGATGGCCCCCAGACCAGGAAATAGTCGCCGATGGTCAGCGCGGTGCTAGCAAAGAGGCCCAGTCCCAGGCCGACCAGCACCGTCCCGCGCGCGAACGGCCGGAGACGCGGCCGCAAGTGCGGCCCCAGCCGCCGGGCCGCCGTCCACATGGCCTCGACCAGGAGCGCCAGGCCCAGGGCAGTGATGATCGCCACGGCCGGCGCTGCGCCGATGGCCCGGCGAAAGTGCGGCGCGTACTCGCTGAGGATGGTGGGGACCAGCATGACCAGCAGCCAGAGGACCGGAAAGGCATAGGCTGGGCGGCGCCATCTCCAGACGCAGAGTCCCAGCCCTACAAAGAATCCCACGCCCAGGAAGGCGTCCAGGAGCGGCCGGCCCGGGATGTTGTTGCGCGGGTCCGGGTCGCCGGCGCCAGGCCAGACCCACATCCCGGCCACGTAGCCCACGTTCGTCAGCACAGCCTCCGGTGACAGAGTGGCGATCTGACCGGAGCGCGTGCTCAGACTCAGGGGATTGGCCAGGAAATACAGGCCCAACGGGGCAAAGACCAGCAGCGCCGCCAGCACCAGGAGCACCAGATGGGGCCAATAGCGACGCAGCCAGCTGCGCTGCGTGAGGGCCAGGGAGGCCCAAAAAGCCACCATCAGGGCTGGCACAACGCGGCCGGCCGGGTAGGTATAGATGCACAGGCCCAGGAACGCGCCGCTAAGAGCAAACTTGGCGTAGCGCGTCCAGCGCCGGGTACCGTCGTCGCGCAGACCCCACCAGAAGCACAGAAAGCACAGCGTCTCCACCAGGGGCACCAGGATGGGCTCGATACCGGTGCGGCTGTAGGTGACGTGCCAGTAGGAGGTGGCGAGGAGAAAGGCACCGAGGAGGGGGACCGCTCGACTGCGTATGCCCTCGTCTGCGACCATTTGTCGCGCCAGCAGGTACAGCGCCAGCACGGTGAGCGTGCCGGCCAGGGCCGCCACAGCCCGCACGGCCCAGGGGTTCTCGCCCAGGAGGGCAAACGCGCCGGCCACCAGGGTGATGAATAGCGGCTCCACGCCATAGTTTCCCTCGTAGAACACGCGCAACTGGCCGGTGCGCACGATCTCGCGGGCGTTCACCGCCTCGAACGCCTCGTCATAGTGCAGGCCCGGGGGGATGAGGTCCAGGGCGTAAAAGCGCAAGGCCCCGGCGAGGAGCAGGATGGCAAGCAGTGCCAGGATGGTTAGGACTTGGGATTTGTTCACGGTCGTGAGAACCGCAGCTTGAAGGCGGTCCAGAGGTACTTGATCCCCCGGCGGCTGTATTGCCACAGATTGGTGCCGGTCTTCGATTCGCCAAACTCGCGGGGGACGCATTCGTAGGGGATTTCGACAACGCGATAGCCTCGACGCAAGGCCCGGTACATCAGGTCGATGAAATACTCGCCGTAATCGCCGGACAGCCGAATCTCGTCCAATATCTGCCGGCGGCAGGCGATGAACCCGCTGGTATAGTCGTAAAAGGACGGGACCAGCCAGACGCGCAGGGCCAGGTTCAGCAAATTGCTCAGTGCGACTCCCAGCCACGAGTCCTCGGTGTCTTGCAGGTCTTTTTTGGCTGAGCCGCCCGGCGCGAACCGGGACCCCACGGCGGCGTCATAGCCGTCCACCACGACCAAGTCCACCAGCACCGGGATGAGCGCCGGGGGCATGGAGAAATCGCAGTCCATCCACACCACCACGTCGCCGGTCGTGCCGTCGATGCCCTCCTGGATGGCGGAGGTGAGGCCCCGGCGGCCGATGCGGCGGATGACGCGCACGCTCGGGTCAGCGGCGCTGACCTCTTGCACCAGGCGCCAGGTCCCGTCCGGCGAGTCGTCGTCCACCACCACGACCTCGGTGGGCCGGGTGGCGGCGGCCTGGATGGCCCGGATGAGCCGGACGATGTTGGGGGCCTCGTTGTAGGTAGGCAGGATGACGGACACGAGCACGTCGTCGGGCATGGCTACCTCAGTCCCATCACGTCCCGCACCGCCTCGCAGACGGCCTGGATCTGGTCTGCGGTGATGGCGAGGCCCGACGGCAGGTAGAAGCCGGTCTCGGACAGCGCCTCGGCCACCGGGTAGCGCTCGCCGGCGAACCAGCCCAGCCGTTCAAAGACCGGCTGCTGGTGCATGGGCACGAAAAAGGTACGCGTGTCCACGCCGCGCTCCCGCAGGGCGGCCATGACCTCGTCGCGGGACAGGGAGGATTCCTCGGTGACGCGCACCGCGTACATCCAGTACACGCTGCGAGCCCAGGGGGCCTCGGTGGGGAGCAGCAGGCCCGGCACGTCGGCCAGTTGCGCCGCGTACTGGTCGGCCATCCACCGCTTCTTGGCAATAGCCTCGTCGATGCGCTCCAGTTGAGCGATGCCCAGGGCCGCCTGAAGGTTGGTCATCTGGTAGTTGAAGCCAATCTCGTCGTGCAGAAAGCGGTGACCCGGAACGTGCGCCAGCTCCTTGAGCCGGTCGGCGTGCTCGGCCAGGGCTGGGTCCGACGTGACCATCATACCGCCCTCGCCGGTGGTGACGAGCTTGTTGGCATAAAAGCTGAAACAGCCGATGGTGCCCATGCCCCCGGCCACGCGGCCCCGGTACAACGCGCCGTGGGCCTCGGCGGCGTCTTCGACCACGTGGAGGGCGTGCCGCCGGGCGATGTCCAGCACCGGGTCCATGTCGACCGGGTGGCCATAGAGGTGGACAGGCATGATGGCCCGGGTCTGGGGCGTGACCTTGGCCTCCACCTGAGCCGGGTCCAGGTTGCCGGTGACCGGCTCCGAGTCCACCAGCACCGGCCGGGCGCCGGTGTACGCGATGGCGAACGCGCAGGAGGCGATGGTGAGGGCCGGCATGATCACCTCATCACCGGGGCCGATGCCCAGCGTAGCCAGGGCCAGATGCAGCGCCGTGGTGCCGGTGGGGGTGCTCACGCCATAGCGCATACCGCAGTACCCGGCAAACATCTCTTCGAACCGGGTGACGTACGGGCCGCGCCCGGAAATCCACGTGGATTCCAGACATTCCAGCACCAGCTCGCGCTCGCGGTCGCCCAGCAGCGGGACGTTGACCCGGATCATGCTCCCTCCCGTTCCTAGAACTTTTCCTTGTCGTCCACGCCCAAATAGGGGCCTTGCTTGACCTCCAGGATGAGGGCGTCCTCCGTCACCTTGAGGCCGTGGCCCCCGGCCATGAGCAGGATCGTGTCGCCGGCGGCCAGATCGATGGTGCTGACCAGTTGGCGTTGCTGGTCATACACATACACCTCCATGCGGCCGGCGCGCATGTGCAGCATCTCCATCGTGTGGGCGATGACCCGGCGCATGGGATGGTGGATGTGCGGCTGTGCGACAAACCCGGTGCGATGGCCCAACAGGCCCATCTGGAGAGAGGCATCGTCCGAGGTGTAAAATCGCACGCCGTCCGGCCGCACGTCGGCGCGGATCACGATGGCCAGGAGCGTACCGTTGGCCTCGATGCGCTCCACGCCTTTTGTAACCTGGATTTCTTGTGCCATTGGATTATCTCCTTCTCGAAACTATGGACCAACGCGCACGGTGGTGAGGGGAATGCTGTCGCCCAGGGGCTTGCCGGCGGCGTCCGCGGCGGCCAGCCGAGGTCCGTCCGGGGCCACATACATTCCCACGCGCAGCACATACTCGCCGGGCGGCGTGTTGGGCCAGATGGCAATGTCGTACTCGTCGGCTACCAGGCGGCCCGGCTCCCAGGCGGTGGTGGGGAGCGCATCACCCACCGGCTGGTTGTCCTGCTGCCCCACGATGCGAGCCGGATCAGCCTTGTCTGTCACGTGGTTGAGGACCGTGTACCGCCGGTCGATGGGGGCACTGGCCTGCCAGTACAGGGTAAGGTGGAGCGAATCGCCCCGGTTTTGCATCTGATAGCCCACCAGCCGGATCCGATCACCCAGGGTGAACGACACCGGATTGGGCACCTGGAACGGGCGGCGGTGGAACAGCAAGAACCCATCGTCCTCCAATTCCAACTGCCAGGCCGGGTCGGCGCGCATGCGGGTCACGGCCTCGTCGTAGCGGCGGCGCGAGTTGGGCTGGTACAGGGGAAAGGTGTTACCCTGGGTGTCCAGCAGCACGTACTCGGCGTCGAAAATCTCGGGAAAGAGATAGACGCGCTCGCGCTGGGAGAGGTGCGGCACCAGGTCGCTCTGAGCCGAGACGGCGGCCTGGTGGGGAATGTGCTGCATGATCGCCAGGCCGCGCCCGGGCCGGCCGGCCATGTCATAACGCTCGGGCTGATAGTTGCGCGAGAGGGGGCCACCGCCATGCAGGACATAGCTGCCCAGCCCGGCCACCAGCAGCGCGGTCAGCACCCCGACGCGCGCCACCGGCCACCGCTGGCTCACGCGCCGCGCCCCCTCTATCGCCCCAAAGAACAGGAACGGGATAAGCACGGCCGGGTACTGATAGATGATGGCGACCATGTTGGGGTCGTCGCTCAGGAGCAGGTAGCCCAGCGACGGCAGGGCCAGCAGCGTCGCCTCCCAGCCGACCACCGGCAGGAGTGCCAGCGGCACCAGCAGACGCAGCACAAAGCCCAGCTTGTCCACCGTGAACACGTGCTCGAGTACCAGGAGCGGCTGCGTCACCAACGTCACGATCATCTCGCTGATGGAATCGCCCAGGTAGCCATAGCGGCTGGCGAAAAAGTATGTGTCGGTGCCCTGAAAGGCCGGGATGATCCACAGCAGCGCCGCCAGGCCGTAGGCCAGACCCCCGGCCGCCACGCCCAGCCCCAGCTTCCAGTGTCGCTGGGCCAGCGCGATGTACAGCCCATAGGCCACAGCCACAAAGGCAATCTCTTCTTTGGTGAGCAAAGCCACGACGAGGCAGAGCAGGAAGGGCAGGTATTGGCGTTTCAGCATCAAATACGTGCCCAGCGCCAGGACCGGCATGGCGATGACGATCTCGTGAAAGTCGAATAGGTTGACAAAGCCTAAGGCCGGGTAGAGGAAAAAGCATGCCGAGACGACCACCGCCCCGGTGCGGCCCAGTCGCTCCAACGCCCAGAAATAGATGGGCACCACCGTGGCGATGATCAGCACCGTCTGCACGGCCAGAAGCATGCGCGGGTCCGACCAGAACCAGTAGAACGGCACCATCGCTAGCAGCGTGAACGAGAGGTGATGCCCCAAAAAGCTGGGCGAGTCGGACATGATGCTGTTGGCAAAGAGCCGGCCCTGACTGCTGTTCCATACGACCTGGTCAAAGATGCCCAGGTCGTAGGCGTGGGTGTGCAGGGCAAAATGCTGGGCGGTGGAGAGGGTCTGATAGACAGAAAAGTAGAGAAAGGCAAACAGGCCCACGGTCAGCCAGGGGAGGTCCCGGTCTAGGGGCGGGTGGGCGTGCAGCCAGGCGGCGATACGGGCTGGCCCGGACCAGCGATTGGCGATGACGCTGACAGCCAGGCCGGTCAGGGCCGCCGCCAGCAAGATCAGGACAAACTCGGGCAAGATGCTGAGGGTGAAAACGTCGTCCATGCCACCTCGAAGAAACGCGAGCCTCAGTCTACTGAGCCTTGGCTCGCATCATCGTCCGAGTATAGCATATCCTGGGGGCGTGTCAAGCGCGGTGCCACAAGCTCGAAAAGATAATTTGACAACCGACTTCTTTTCGTGGTAACATCCCCATGCCATTCGATGGCGCGCCATCGAATGGCGAATCCCAAGATGTGACAGGAGGACGGCATCATGCAACACAGCACAGAGACCCCGTTGGCGGTATCGATCCAGGAGTTGGCCCCGGTACGCGTCGCCTATATAGATTGTCAGGTGAACCTCGCGGAGGGCGGGTACAGCAGCGAGATTGCCAGGTGCTTTCAGCAGGTAAAAGATTGGGTGGCGGACCAGGGCCTTGACGTCAAAGCCTTGCTGACCATCGGCGTGATCGAGGAGGTGGACGGCCGGCCCGCCGGCTATGCGTGCTGCGTGCAGGTGCCCCCGGCGGTGACGGATGGATTAGGAGCCATTGGCATCCAGGAGCTAACCGGTGGGCGGTATGCCGTGGTGACCATCGAAAAAGACCCGGCCATCATCGGCGATGCCTTGCGCCGCTTTTACCAGGAATACGTCCCGCAGACCGGACTCGCCATCGACGGCGCGCGCCCCACGTACGAGGTCTACTATGAGCATACGCTGGACTATTGCGTGCCGATCCGGTAGCGAGCCCCGGATATCGGGACTACCAGGCCCTGGGCGGGCAGAACTTCAAGGACTGGCGCATCGCCCCACACAAGTAGGAACGACCTCGCGGAATGGTCGCCCTATGTTTGCCAGAAATGCCACGCCAGCCGGGGCAGCCGCCGCAGAAACTGGAAGAACGACCAGCGATACCCGGTCCCCGCGCCCACGATGGTCTCTATGAAACAGTCCCCCGCGAAAGGGGCGCGCTGGGCCAGCCGGATGATGCGGCGCGGGAAGCGGTAAACCACCGCATCGGCCAGGAAGCGGGCGTAGCGGAAATCGGCGGTGAACTCGCGGTCCACGGCACGCTGGTAGGTTCGGGCCGCATCTGGGCCACCAGCGAGAGCAGACCGGATGACCTCGGCCGCCAGGACGCCGCTGCGCACGGCGTAATAGATGCCTTCGCCAAACAGCGGGTCCACCAGGGCGGCGGCGTCGCCGGCCAGCAGGACCCGGCCCCGCCCCACGCGCTCGCGGGTACCGCCTCGGGGCAGCAGGTGCCCCACGGCCTTCAGCCACAGCGGGTCCCGCAGGCTCGCCTCCCGGGCGATGTAGGCATCCAGGCAGCGCCGCAGGCCGGGCAGCCGGGGATAGCTTGTGCACACGCCGGCCGAGAGGTGGTCGGCTTTGGGGAACGTCCAGGCATAGCCGCCCGGCACCGCGCCGAAATCGAACGTCATCAGATTCCCCTGGGCCTCGCGCTGGGCGTCCGTCACCCCGACCTCGGCCTCGATGGCCAGACCCGGGCGACTGCGCGTTGCCAGCCCGGCGGCCCGGGCCAACCGGCTGGGCGCGCCGTCAGCAGCCACCAGGTAGCGGCCGGCGTAGGCATTCCCGCCAGCCCGCACCGTGACGCCGTCCGCTCGCGCCTCCACATCGCGCACGGCCCGGCCCTCCACCAGCTCGGCCCCGGCGTCGGCGGCGGTGTGGGCCACCAGCGCGTCCAGCCGGTCGCGCATGACCAGCCAGCCCAACTCGCGCACCGGGCGCACCGTCAAGGTATCGTGTCCGGCACAGGTCAGCCGGACCCCGGCCGCGCGCACCTCCAGCACGGACGATAGGTCCAGCCCCAGCAGCTCGGCCGTCTTGACCGGCACGCCGCCGCCGCAGGCCTTGTACCGGGGCAGCGTCTCTTTTTCCAGCAGGATCACGCGGGCGCCGGCCCGGGCCAACGTACACGCACAAGAGGCGCCGGCCGGGCCGGCGCCTACCACGATCACGTCCACTTGACGCATCTCACCCCCTCGAAAACTCGGACCTCGGAGGTCGCCTGCGGCAAACCCCCGAGGTCTTGGCTTATGCGGGCAAATCCACGGTGAACGTGCTACCCTGTCCCACAACGCTCTCCACGGCAATGCGCCCGCCGTGGGCCTCCACCAGTTGCCGGGCGATGGCCAGCCCCAGCCCGGCCCCGGCCCCATCGGTGTGGCTGCGCGAGCGGTCCCCCCGCCAGAAACGGTCAAAGATATGGGGCAGGTCTTCCGGCGAAATGCCCACGCCGGTATCGCGCACCACCAGGCACACGCCGCCGTCAATGGGTTGCGCCACCAGGGTGATGGTCCCGCCGCGCGGGGTATGGCGCAAGGCATTGGCAACCAGGTTGGTAAACACCTGCTCCAGCCGTTGCGGGTCCGCCGTCAGGGCCGGCAGGCCGGCGGCGATGTCAGTGCGCAGGTCGATACCGGCCACCTGGGCCGGGCCGCTGAACGTCGTCGCCACATCTGCCACCAGTTCCGCCGGGTCCACCGCTTCCAACGCCAGCGGCAAGCGCCCGGCCTCCGCCAGCGACAGCGTCCGCAAGTCCTCCACCAGCCGGGCCAGGAACCGCGTCTCTTCCAGCGTGGCCTCGATGTGCGCAGGCGTGGGCTCGTACACGCCATCCAGAATGCCTTCCAGGTTGCCCTGGATGACGTGCAGCGGGGTGCGCAATTCGTGGGCCACATCGGCGGTGAGCTGGCGCCGGCGCTCGTCGGCAGCTTCGAGTTCCTGGGCCATGCGGTTGAAGGACCGGGCCAGCCGGCGAAAGCGACCGGCCCGGGGCACCGACACTCGCGCACCCAGGTCCCCGGCAGCCAAGGCCTCGGCGGCGGCCATCACGTCGGCCAGCGGCTCGGCCACGCGCCGGGTGGTGACAAGCCCGGCCAGCAACGCCGCCACAAACAGCAACAAGATGAGGCTGAGGCCGGCCAGCCAGACGAACAGGGTGGAATGCGTGGCCCCTTCTGGTCCCAGCAGTGATGCCAGCAGGATGCCCACCGCTCCCACGGCCAACGCGCCCAGCAGCACCGGCACGCCAAAGGCCAGGGCCAGAAAGGCAAACAGACACCCCGGCTTGTGACCCAAATCGGGGAAATCGTGATCCCTCCGGAATCGACGCGGGCGATGTTTCCAGCGCCGCGCATATCTCATCCGGGGCCGGGCATGGCCTTCCCACTCCCACGGCGGGCACGGTCGCTCTTTACCGCACGGATCCTGGTCCTGGTGCATCAACCCACCTCGTCCGTAAAGCGATAGCCCACGCCATAAACGGTAAGGATATAGCGAGGATTGGCCGGGTCCGGCTCGACCTTGCGGCGCAGGTTCTTGATGTGTGCGTCAATGCTGCGGTCATAGCCCTCGTAGGCCACCCCGTACAGGCGATCCAGGAGCTGCGCCCGGGTGAGCGCCTGGCCGGCGTGCTGAACCAGGGCCACCAGCAGCGCAAACTCGCTGCGACTGAGATGGATGGGCTCGCCGGCCTGCCCCCTACGGACCCGATGACCGGCTACGTCGATCTCGAGGTCGCCGGCCCGGATGACGCCGGGTTCGGTCACGCTGCCCTGCACGCGGCGCAACACGGCCCGCGCCCGGGCCACCAGCTCGCGGGGCGAAAACGGCTTGACGATGTAATCGTCGGCCCCCAGCTCCAGGCCGATGAGCCGGTCAGCCTCGTCCACGCGAGCCGTGAGCATAATGATGGGCACGTCGCTGTCGCGACGCAAGGTTCGGCACACGTCCAGCCCGTCCAGTCCCGGCAAGTTCAAGTCCAGCACCACCAGGTCCGGCTTGATCTCGCGGGCCAGTGCCAGGGCTTGCGGGCCATCGGCCGCACTATGCACGACAAAACCGGCCCGCTCCAGGTAATCGCGGGCCAGTTTGACCACTTTGGGCTCGTCATCCACGACAAGGATAACGCCAACGTTCACATTCACGTATAGCCTCCCGACGTATTATAGGACCTCTGGAGAGGCTTGTCAAAGGCCGGACCGGGCACTTGGCGCGGCGGACCGGGTGCGTCGCACAAAGCGCACCGCCTCTTCGTCCTGGAAATCCACCTGCCAGTCGGGGTGAGACTGGAAAAGCTGGACCAACCAACGGTCCTGCTGGCGGTCCAGAGCCAGGAACTGGACGTTGTATTGATCCAGGACCACCGGCCAGTCTTGATTTAGCTGAGATACGTTCATGATCTGCCTCCTCACCGTGTGTCGCGCCATCGGGTTGCCGAAACCAGACTCTTTTCTACTACTCGACTATACTCGCAAGCCAGGCAAAAGGTTTCAGTCCGTTGTCGTGGACGGTGCCTGGTGTTTTCTGGCTATCCCGGGCACCCATTTGCCCGTGCTCACCTTGTACGACTTGTATTCCTGGCCGAACTTCTCCTCGAGCAGTCGCTCCTCATACCCCGCGATGAAATCATAGAAAACAAACAGGCCGGCAATCAGCGCCAGCGAGAAAAGGGACATGGTCGCCATCGCCAGCGCCAAGTAGGTCAGCATGCTCGCCAGATACAGGGAGTGCCGCACATACCGGAAGGCACCGCTGGTGAGTATATGTTTGGGCCGCTCATCATGACTGATGACCACATGCCCCGATCGAAACAGGCCCAGCGCCAGAACCAGCGCCAGACCGGCGGCGATCAGGCGCACAGGCAATGGCACATAGTCGGCCAGAAACGTCGACAGGTGCAGGAAGAACGAATCTCCGACCCAGACCAGCAGAAAAAGCCCCAGCCCGATCAACTGCCCGGCATCGCCAAAAGGATGCTCGCCGTTTCGCTCTTTCATGTTCGCCTCCTGAACAGGGGGGTGGTGCCACGCGCCGGGTGGCGCGTGGCACCGGATTGCGCGCCGCTATTCAGCCGCAGCCGCATCCGCAGCCGCAGCCGCGGGTTCGGGCGCGGGCGACTCGTCGGTCGTCGGGGTGGTAGGTTCGTCGGCCGGCGCCTGAGGCGCCCGGGAGCCGCACTGCTGCCGGAACCATTGCTTTACTTCGTCCGGCATGTCCTCACCGGTCCACGGACCGTGCCGGTGGCCTCTGGGCCGGCGATGGGACATCCACGGCCCCGGCGGGTAGGGGTGACGCCCCTGGAATCGCTGCGCCATGTACTCGCGCACCTCGTCCGGCATGTCCTCGTCAGCCTCGGAGCCGCACGGCCCACGCCATGACCGGCGCCGCCTGCCGCCGCAGGCTGCCCCGCCGATCAACAAGGGCACACCCAACGCCAGCAACAGGCCCCCGCCGCACAGGAATGGCGCCAGGCACGATAGTCCCAGGCCCATGCCCAGGCCCGGTCGATGATAGCCCCCATAGGGCATGGGGGCCACGACCTCGCCGCTGCCCTGAGATATGCCCATGGCATACCCTTGCGTTTGCCCGGCATGGAACGCCATCGCGCTCGCGCCGAGCGCGCCACAGGCCAACACGCCCACCAGCAACAACGCCATGATGGGCAAAACGATACATCCGCCTCTATGTCTGTGATACATCTCGCACCTCCATCAATGATGATTGGTTCAGTTAGGTCGTCTCTGGGCCCGCGTCCGCCGCCTCGGGAGTGTGGGGCTGGCACCATTGACCGACCTGCTCATGGAACCACTTTTTCACCTCGTCCGGCACTTGTTCGTCACCGCAGGGAGCCATCCACGGGCCGGGGTGGCACATGTGATGGTGCCCATGATGATGTCCATGATGGTGCCCCCTGAACCCATGCCAGAGCCAGGGTCCGAACATAGGCGGTCCAAAAAAGCGTCGCCCGGACCGGCCGTGGAAACGCTGCCGGAACCACTGCTTGACCTCGTCAGGCACCGGTTCATCTGACTCCGTGTCGCAGCCGCACTGACCCAGGAACATCCACGGCCCCGGCCCCGCGCAGGCGTGCGCCTCCTTGATATGCTGCTCTAGATATTCGCGAACCTCTTCTGGCATGTCTTCCATCATGCCCTTACACCACGCTTCTCGATTATGCATCTCTGCACCTCCGTCTGGTAATTCGAGGGCTGTCCCCTCGTTCGATGTCTATTATGCCACCAGATTGTGAAGGAATTATGAGCAACTGTGGGAGATGTGGTGAAGGTTTTAACGAAAACAGGCGACCCGGGTGGGTCGCCTGCAGCCGGCTGACGGATGACTCGTTATGCCAGCACGCCAAAATTCACCAGGTCGATACCCTGGAGACGAACAGTCTCACGAACCTCGTCGGCGACCAAGATGGTCATTTCCACCATGCGCTCGTCCACATAGCCGCTGCTGTCCAGCAACTCGTTGTCAGGAAAGGCGGGATGAGTCATGAGCTCGGTCAGGCCGTCCCCCACAGAGTCCAGGATGCGCTTGAGGTTGGTGGCACTGAGGGCCGACCGGCCAAAGAACTCGCTGATGAACCGGTCCGGATAGCGCAGTTTGCGTTCCCGGGCCAATGCGACATCTTGCTGGATGATCGCCAGCATATCCATTGCGGTTACGCCGTATTGCTCGGCCATGTCAATGACCTGCGAATCGCGCTCCTGAACGGTCACGGGCAGCGGCATGCGAATGGGCAAGCCCTGCGCCTGGGCCACGTCGCAATAGACCCGGAAATACAGTGGATCGAGATATAGGAAATGGTGGCAGTCCAGATGCGTGGGTTGGCGGTCAGATTGCCGGAACCGGGCGATCTGGGCCTCAAACTCGAGGCGCAACTCGCCCAGATCAATGCGCGCACGATCCTCGCGCAGCACCGACTGGCTCCAGAACTGGCCCTGTTCGTCTACCAGCGAAGGCACCTGGTCCACAGGCGACACGGGCCGGCCCAGGGTAAAGACCAGATGAACGCCCACTCCCAGGTTAGGGTTCTGATTCGCCATCTCCAGCGCCAGGTCGACCCAGGCCATGTTCATCATCAGCGTGGTGCTGGTGACGATGCCGGCCTGATGGGCCAGGATAATACCTCGGGTCACGCCCCGGCTGCGCCCGTAATCGTCCGCGTTCACAATCAATCGTTTTGCCACAGGTCAATCTCCTCTCTAGCCCAGGCTCGACTGCTGGCGCATTCGAGCCCGCTCCTCTTGCAATGAAAGATAGATGCCTACCAGGATCAGCGCCCCGCCGGCCAGCGTAGCCAGGGGCGGCACCTCGCCCAACAAGACCAGGGATAGCACGGTCGAGCCCACGGGTTCGCCCAGGGTGGCCACGGTGACAAAGGCCGGCGACAGGTGCCGCAGCGACCAGTTGATGGACGAATGCCCCACAAGCTGGGGGCCCAACGCCAGCAACAGACACATGAACAAGGTCTGCGTGCTATAGCCGACCAGGGGCACGCCGGCCAACAAGGCAAACAGCACCAGGAACACAGCCGCCGAGGTATAGACCGGCGTCACGTAGGCCAGCAGGCTCAGGCGGCGCTGCAAATCGCGCCCCAGGAGAAAATACCCCAGGACCGCCCAGGCGCCCCCCAGGGCCAGCGCATCTCCCAGCAGCGCCGCGCTGCCCAGGGACAGGTCACCCAGCCCAATGAGCATCCCCCCGGCCACCGAGACGCCAATGCCCACCGCCATGCGCCGGCCTACCCGCGCCCCCAGCAGGGGAGAGACCAGCCCCATCCACAAGGGGTTGGTGGACACCAGCACCACACTGCTGGCGACGGTGGTGTATTCCAGCGAAGAGATCCACAGGGCAAAATGGCAGGCCAGAAAGAACCCGCTGAGCACGGCCAGGGCCAGGTCGCGGCGACTCACGGCCCGCAATTCGCCCCGGGCACGCCAGCCGGCGATGGGCAGCAAAATGACTGCCGAGAAACCCAGACGGTACGCGGCAATGGCCAGGGCCGGAGCCTGAGCCCAGCGGATCAACACGGCCGCAAAAGACGCGGCCCCCACGCCAATGACCAGAGCCAGGTAGGGGTTGATCCGTGGACGTATCACGTACCGTGAACCTACGCACTCCAGGCCAGGCGCAGCATCGCCAGCAGGGCCTGGTAGGCAATGGGCATATCCGGCGCGGTGAATTCCACCCGCCGGGGATTGGACCGGCGACTACCGGGCAAAAAGGCTGCCACATCGGCGTGGGTGGTCTTGATGAAATCCACCGTCACCGTGACCGGTGGGCGAACCACAAACGGGTGCACCGCCGATGACGTGGCGCGCTCGGCGGCTTCGCGGATGGCGCGGTGGGCCTGAACCGGCGGCAAGTTGCGCGCGGCCTGGCGCCCATAGCTACGTTTTACGGCCACTGCCTCCAGGTTGTCGCCCAGCAGTTCGCGCGCTTCTTTGCACACGGCCAGGTCGCCGGTGACCAGGGCCACCGGCACGCCGGAATGTCCGGCCAGAGCCGCGTTAAGGCCGGTTTCGCCCAGGGGCCGGCCATTGAGCGCCACCTGCCACACGCAGCCGCTGTTGTACGTATGCTCCAGAACGGCCGCTTGCGTGCCGGCCTGGGCGTGATAGCCCACGAAAAAAGCCCGGTCCACGCCCTCGTCAATGCCCTGCATCATGCTCAGGGGTTTGGGACTGCCGCTGATGAGGTGCGCGCGCTCGTGCAGGTGCTCGATGAGGAGGTTGCCCATGTTGCCGTGACTGTCGTTGACCAGCACCTCGGTGGCGCCCCCGGCCAGCGCGCCGGCGACAGCGGCATTCACCTCGTCGGTCATGAGCTGACGTGCCCGCTCGTACTCTTTGTGCTGGCTGTTGGTCTGATCCGGGCTCACGATGCCCGAGATGCCTTCCATGTCGGCCGAGATATAGATCTTCAAGACCGGACCTCCTATTACACGTTGAACAGGCCCAGGCCACCGGCCACCGGGATGGCCGCACCGGTGATATAGCGCGCGGCCGATGAGGCCAGGAACGCGACCAGAGCCGCCACGTCTTGCGGTTCACCGGCGCAGCCCAATGGCACGCGAGCCACCATGCGCTCCCGCAGATCATCCGAGAGCCGGCAATAAGACGCGGTGCTGATCAGGCCCATCAACACGGTGTTGGCCGTGATGCCGTGCGGCGCACCCTCCAGAGCCAGGCTGCGCGTCAGAGCCACCAACGCGGCCTGGGCGGCAACCAGGGCTGACTGCTCGGCGCTCCCCACATCGGCCAGGATGGACGATGTGGTTATGACGCGGCCCCAGCCCTTTTCCTTGAAAATGGGCCACACCGCCTGGATGATGTGGTATGCGCCCGTGAGACTGCCACGCACGTCGCGGTCCCACTGGGCCGCGTCCTGGTGCTCCAACAACGCCCGGTGCTCGGACTGGGGCGCCGTATAGATCAAGATATCCGGCGTGCGATCCATCAGCTCTTCTGGAATCTGGGCCATCATGGCCACCACCTGATCCGGGTCTGCCAGGTCTACCTGGAGCGCCACGGTAAACCGGCGAAAGGCGCGCACCTTTTCGGCCGTGATCTGGGCGCCCAGCATCTTGGCATCGGCAATGACCAGGTCAGCGCCGGCCTCGGCCAGGGCCAGGCACACGGCCCGGCCAATGTCGCTGGCCCCACCCGTGACCAGGGCCAGTTTGCCCTGCAATGAGTACATGGTCCCCCCTAACCTTGATAAACCAGAGCCAACCAGGATGACGCTTGGGGAAATTCTTGCTCAGTGCACAAGAATTTCACTGGTTAGGCGCTGTCAGCCTCGTGGCTCTTTGCCGATGCGCCAGGTGCAGGTCGACGCGCCGGCCGCGCGGCAGTCGGTCTCGACCACGTCAAAGTCCTGACCGCTGGCCCACTTGAGGGCCTGCTGGAGCGCGCCGGTGGTGGTGTGACACATGGGCTTGTCGGTCGTGCGGCCGTGGCACGTGCCGCATTCGTCCTTGATAATGAGCCAGGCATCGCCGGCGTCATCCAGGTGGCAAGGCTCGTGGAGAGTGTCTGTCATGCCCTTGGCAAAACTGCCCAGCGTGGTCTTGACCTTGAGGTTCATGGGCAGCAGCTTGAGGGCCACGCCGGCCAGTCCCAGGATAGCGGGCTGTTCCTGGATGGTATAGTCGAATGAGGCCCGGCCAATGCGCAGCATAAAGGCCTTAGCCCCACGCGGCCCATAAAAATCCTCGATGGCCTTGACCACGGCCGCATAGTCCGAAATGGGCACCTCGTCGTTCATATTGTCCGGCGGATAGTTGCCGACAAAGCGCTGCAGGCCCGCCGCGTTGAGCATGGCGCTGGTGCCTTTATCGCCCATGACCTCTTCTACGGCCAGGAGCAGGGTCCGCAAAGCCGCATTGGGTAACATTACCTCTGCCATTCTAGTACCTCCATTTCTCATGTCTCGCAGGTTTCTAGTCTCACGTACACCGGGTTGGTGAGCGCCTCGACCATCAGGGCCGCCGGTTCCTCGTCCAGCGGAATCTCGGGCGGCTCGATGACCTCGACACGATAGTAATTGTCCTGGGTACACACCACGTCAACAGACCACGTAAAGGCCGGCGCGTCGATGTCCAGCTCGGCGGCGAGACCCTGGGCGCATACCAGACGCAGGATGCGACCGGCCGCGCCGGTCACCTGGCCGGCCAGGTGAATCGTCTCACCGGGGGGCGCGGGCACCTCGTCGCCCATCATGAATTCGCGCCCGTCGCCGGTGCGAGCCGTAAAAGTGACCATCACGCCGGCCGGGTCGGCGTTCACGAACACGTGACCACGCCGAATGCCCTCCAAAATCGCTTCCTGGGTATGCGAGTCAGCCCACACCCACGTGGTAGGATTGCCCAGCTCGTGCGGGTAGATACGCTCTGGCGTGCGCACCCGGTGGATGTCGCTGCCGCCCACGGCCGCCACCCGCTCGCCCTGACGCAGCAGCTCGTCCCACCAGGCCAACGCCTGATAATTGCTCACCCACCAGAGCGACTGCCACACCTCCACGCAGTCAAAGCCACGCACGGCTTTCCAATCCCAGTTTGGGCCCTCGTCTTTGGGGTGATTGATCGAGATCAGGCCACCCCGGCGATGCACCTCGGCGATGAGGGCCGCGGCGTCGGCTGGGGTTTGCAGGCGAAAGTCGAGCCAGCGGTCCAGGCCCCACACGTTGGCGTGCCCATAGTACGTGGTGATCTCTTCACCGGGGATGATCAGCACATCGGCCAAGCCCGCGGCGGCCAGATGGGGCACGTGCGACACGGTATTGTGATCAGTGAGGGCGAGAAAATCCAATCCCCGGGCCTGGGCCGCGGCCGCCAGTTCGGGGATGGTGTTTTCACCGTCGCTGTGAATCGAATGCAGGTGCAGGTCGCCGGCGTACCAGCGGGGTTGGGGCCGGGCAGTGGCCGGCTCGACGCGCGGGCGCGCATCGGACTGGGTGCTCGCCCGGTCTGGTCCGGTGTATACCCGTACCGTCACCTGGAACGTGCTGGTAGGCCGGGTCATCTTTTGCAGCCCCAGCACCACGTGCCACTGGCCGGCGTGCAGCGGGCCGGGCACATAGCCCGGCGTGGCGTGGTCTTGGGCCACGACAAACTCGCGCCGAAAGGCCCCGCTCCAGCCACGAAAATCGCCGGTCAGGAAATCAATGCCGCCGGCAATGCCGCCGGGGCCAAATAGCCCAATATCCAGCACGGCATCGTCGCCCTGGTGCTCGTACTCGTACGAGACCTCCAGACGCGTCGTGCCAGGCGGCACCTGAAAGGGGAAATAGCCATATTCGCGCGCACTGGCCGGGGTGAGGGTGCCCCGAAAGATCGTTTCGAGCACGGGTACTCTCCGGGGTAACAAATCACAAGACCGGTATCATTGTACTATTCAGGACGCGTTCTGTCAAACCCTGGTTGGCCGGTATAGAAAAAGGCCGGCGAACAGCGCCGGCCCGAAACAGGCAAACAAGACATCAAAGCACGATCTCGAGGCCCTCGTACGCGGCAATGGTATTGGCAAAGATGCCCTGGGCCTGACGCTCCATCTCGGCCAACTGGTCGTCGCTGTGACGCGGATCGTGGTGAAAGAGAGCTAGTTGGCCCACACCGGCCCGCTTGGCGACATTGGCCGCCATCTGGGGAGTGCTGTGCCCATAGCCTTGCTTGGGAGCCCGGCCGGTGGTATATTCCTCTTCAGTATATTGCGCGTCGTGGATCAGCAAGTCAGTGCCCTGGGCAAACTCGATGAGGCGCTCGTCATGCCCCACATAGCCTTCGGTATCGCTGGCAAACACCATGCTGCGCCCCTGCCAGGAGATGCGATAGATGAGAATGCCCACCTTGGGATGGGCATAGCCCTTATACAGGCGAATCTCGACCTGGTCGGGGCTGCCGATGTGATTCTGGCGATAGACGTTGCGCACCCCCGGCTCTGGGACGCCCGGGCGCAAGATGATGACCTCGGTTTCTTCGATGTTGCGCATGATCTTGAGCGAGTTCAACTCTTCCAGTTCGACCGGAAAGGCCGGGGGCAGCATGGCCCGGCTCAGGGCCTCGCTCAGGTCCTCGCGAAAGAGCTTGGGGCCAAACATGTACAGGGTGCTGGAACCCAAATAGGCCGGTCGAAAGAAGGGAAAGCCTTGCGTGTGGTCGTGGTGGGTGTGGCTAAAGAGGATGGTCGCGATGATGGGCTCGCCGGTTTCCTGGTGGCGGTGCATCAGCTCGTAGCCTAGGTGAATCAGGCCCGTGCCGGCGTCAATGATGATCAAATGGCCCCCGGCGCGTACCTCGACGCAGGTGGTGTTCCCACCATAACGCACGGTACGCGGGCCGGGGACCGGATAGCTGCCGCGCACACCCCAGAACTTGACTTGCAGATCGCCGCCCATTACCGCCTCCCGCTAATTCCACCCAACTGTAACAGAAAACACCCGTTCTGTCAAGCGGGATTGGTTTTGCGCGGGCTGGCTGCTACGAGAGCAAGTCTTTGGCTTTGAGCAAGGGGCGCGGGTCCACCATATGCTTGTGCAACCCAATCTCTTTGAGACCCAGGCCATAGGCCAGGCCCATCAATTCCGTGAAATAGATGATGGGCAGGTTGTACTTTTCACCGGCCCGGGCTTCCATCTGCGTCTGGCGGCCATCCAGATTGGCCTGGCACAGCGGGCATGCAACCACGATGGCATCGGCTCCCACGTCTTTGGCATTCTGCAGGATCTTTTGGGACAGCTTGAGCATGATGTCCAGCTCGCTAAAGGCCAAGCTGACCCCACAGCACTCGGTCTTGTAGGACCAATCCAGCGACTCGGCGCCCAGCCGTTCCACCAGACGGTCCATGTTCATGGGATACTCGTAGTGGGGCGCGCCGGTGATGGCGGGGGGGCGGGTGATGACGCAGCCATAGTAACACACCACCTTGAGTCCTTCCAATGGCTTGACCACCGGAGCCGCAATGGCGTCGTAGCCAATGTCTTCGGTGAACGTGTTGAGCAGGTGGTCTACCTCGAGTTGCCCGGTATAGCGATAGCCGTCGAGTTCCTGGGCCACTTGGTCAGCCAGCTCGGAATCGTTCTGTACGTCGTGGATGGCGGACATGAACCGGATGTAGCAGCCCGTACAGGGCACAGTCATGCGCGTATAGCCCTGGGTTTCGGCCAGGGCCATGGAGCGCATGGGCATGACGGTGGCCATTTCGTGCGAGGTGGAATGGGCCGGCGTGGTGCCGCAGCACACCCAGCCCTTGGGCGCTTCGAGCTTTAATCCCATGTGCTTGGCCACAGCCATCGTCGACAGGCCATATTCGGCGGCGGTAGCTTCAAACGAGCACCCGGGAAAGATCGCCAGGGTGTTGGGATCGGTGATAGTTTCCTGGGCCGGCCCGATCTCTTTGGGCGTGTGGGCCGCGTGCGGCATGAGCTTGAGCTTGCCGGCCGCAAACATCTTGATGCCCAGCTTGGCGTCCCAGGGAAGTTGGGCCAGCTCGAGTTGGCCGGTGAGCGTCTGGCGGATTTTCAACTCGGCCATCAGCCCCAGTTCATACATGCGCCCAAAGATGCCAATGCCGCGCAGCGCTGCCTGGTTGAACATCAGCGGCAGGGTAGTGGGCGGCTTGATCTTGCGCTCCTGGGCGGCAATCTTGAGCACGTCCATGATACGCACGATCTCGATGTTCATGGGGCAGCGGGTGGCGCAGGCCTCGCACGAGGCGCAGATCCAGATGGTCTTGCAATTGAGGACCTTGTCCCACTCGCCAAACTGGATCAGGCGCATGAGTTCGTTGGGCGGATAGTCCATCTCGTCGGCCACCGGGCAGCCGGCCGTGCACTTTTTGCACTGGTAGCACAGATAGGCGTTCTCGCCGCACTGCTCGCGCACGTATTCGGCCAGGTTGGTTTCCAACGCTACGGTTGTTTCAGCCATGTGTCACTCCTATGATCCATGAATCGGCGCGAATGCACTCGAACGATTCAGCGTGATTCGCGGATGAATGCTATACCTGGGGCCGGGGCAGCAGGCCGGCACGCTTGGTGATCTCGGGCACGGCACTTTCCCACTCGATAGCCATGATATGCACGCCGCGCACGCCGGGGATCTCGCGGACCTGCTGGATCACCTCGACGCAGATTTTGATCCCTTCTTCGTCCCAGGCCTCGCGCTGGCGGCGCCGGGCATCCTTCTTGGCCTCCGGGTCCTCGGCTTTTTTGGGATCCGGGATGCCCTTGACAGCGTCACGCATGCGGTCCACGTATTCCTGGGGCACGTCCATGCCGGGCACGTTGTTGGCCATATAGCGGGCCGCGCCGTAGGTTCGGATGGGGCTGACGCCGGCCATCAGGTAGACCTTGTCCAGCAGGCCCAGCTCGCCGCACTTTTCCACATACTCGCGGAATTTGGGCACGTTGAACACGATCTGGGTCTGGATGAAATCGGCCCCGGCGGCGATCTTTTTCGCCAGGCGGTAAGGCCGGAACTCGAACGGGTCGGCAAAGGGGTTGGCCGCCGCGCCGATGAAAAAGTGAGGCTCGGTGCCGGGCTTCATCTCGTCGCCGCAGAGGAACTGGTGATCGTCGCGCATCCGGCGCACCATGTCCAACAGTTGCATCGAGTCCAGGTCGAACACGTTCTTGGATGTGGGATGGTTGCCAAAGTGCTGGTGGTCGCCAGAGAGGCAGAGCAGGTTCTTCATGCCCAGAGCCGACGCGCCCAACAGGTCCGCCTGAATGGCGATGCGATTGCGGTCGCGGCACGTCATCTGGATGGTGGGCTCGATGCCCAGGTCCAGGAGCATCTTGCCCACGGCGATGGAAGCCATGCGCACCACGGCGGTCTGGTTGTCGGTGATGTTAACTGCATCCACCACGCCCTTGAGATGCTGGGCCTTTTTGCTGATAATGGCCGGGTCGGCATGCTGCGGCGGTCCCAGTTCACCGGTGGCGGCGAAATGGCCGGCCGTGAGCACTTTTTCCAGGTTGCTGCCAGATTTATACTCGCTCATAGTTTCAGGTCCTCCCTCACGATCTTGCGCGGGCCGCCGTCGCGGCTGGTGCTCCAGTCCTTGGCTGGTAATACCGCGGTGAGCTTGTCTAGCTGGTCCAGGCGCACCAGCCGGTCATAGATGAGTTGCCAGCCGCAATCCACCTCGTCGTCGATCTCGCATTTGCCACGCTGCGAGCCACCGCAGGGGCCATTGAGCAGGCTCTTAGAGCACCGGGCAATGGGACAGATACCACCGGTGAGGTGCAGCACACAGTTGCCGCAGGCTTGGCAGCGCTCGGTCCACACGCCCTGCTCCTCGGGGATGCCCAAAAAGGTGGTGTTGAGGCCCGGCAAGATGATGGCGTCTGGGTAGCGTTCGGCCATGCCCTGCACGCCAATGCCGCACGCCATCGAGATCACGGCATCCACATCGCTCACTTGCTCCGCCACCGGGTCAATGTATTCCCACTCGCACTGGCGCTGGACCGTGTATTCTTGCACCTCCAGCTTGTGCCCATCGATCTGTTCGGCCATGCGGAGTGCCGAGGCCAAAATACCCACCTCTTTTTCTCCGCCGGCAAAACAAACCGTGACGCAGGTCCCGCAGCCCAGGACCAGGACCTTGTTGCAGCCCTTGATCATGTCGCGGATCTCTTCCAAAGGTTTCTGTTCACCGACGATCATGCTTTCCTCCCATGATTCTTGATAGCCAATTGAACCCAAAGACACCAGATGCCGTGCTCGCCGTATGATTAGCGGCGTTCCACCAGAAAAAGCTGCTCCCTGACATGAATGCTGCGATTGCGGAGGTTCCGGCTGCCCCGAAAGGTGTTGTAGGGGATGTCGGTCGTCTCGACCGGCCCCACTTCAGCCAGCAGCCGCACCATGTCATCAGGTTGGATGAATCCTTCGTTGCTAAACGACACCAGGATAAACCGGGCATCCACCGCCCGTACCAGGTCGCTGAAACGCGCCAAGATTTTGGAGCGGACATTGTAATCCGAGCGCCGCCAGTTCACTGGGATGCCCGAGACCTTGCTGATGCACTGCGGCCGGGTATAGTGAACCAGCAGGTTGAGCATGAAATAGTTTGAGCCGTATGGATGCTGGTTGTACGGCGGGTCGAAATAGGCCAAGTCCAGGCCGGCCAACTCGCTCCGACGGACCACCTGGTTGGCATCCTGCTGAAACACCTGCACCGGGCACTCGAATCGGCTCAGGACGGGCGCTTCGAGGCAAATCTCGCCGGTGATCCGACTCAGCGCATCGGCGTTGCTCCCGCCGAACCGACCGATCTGGGTGCGCCGATCCTTGTAAAAGCCCTTGAACACGCCGGCGGTGTTGGCGTGAATCGACGCCTCACTGAGCAGCGGCCCCAGCAGCAAGTCTCTCAAGTCGGCCGGCGCGGCGGCAATGAGCCGGCGATAGTTGTCCAGCCGCCGGGCGTTGCACCGGGTATAGAACACCCGGTCGTCCCTGGTGATGCGGCGCTCGTCGCGCGGCGCGTACAGCTCCTCGATAAACCCCGGCGCGAGACCCGCCTCGTCCACGCGCCGGTTCAGGTCGTCCACCACAGCCGCCAGTTCGGCCCGGTTGACCGTGCTCCTGTTGCGCAGGTAGCACCGCGCAACAACGGCGGCATAGTCTTCGATGTCATTGCTGGCGAGATAGGCGGCATGCTGCTTGAAATATCGCGCCACGACGCCGGACCCGGCGAAACCGTCCAGGATGCGCAGCCGGTCCCAGCCCAGTCGCTCCTTGACTGTTGTCAAGGCGGCGCCAATGTGCCCCAGCAACGCACGCTTGTTGCCGATATAGGTGATCAGTTGTTTCGATAAATAGTCCGGCTCCTCGATCATGCCCGGTCTATTCGGCCGCTGGCACCGGCCGCAAGGGGCTGGGTCCCAGTTCGCGAATCTTGGTCGTCATGGTCCGGGCCACCTCAGCAAAGCGCGCGCCCTCGGCCGAGGAAAGGAAGTGCATCTCGAGCCGCTCGCCGCCCACGCCGATCTGGTCCAGCAGGCCTTTGACATAGTTGACTCGCTTTTGCGCCTTGGTATTACCTTCCAGGTAATGACAGGTGCCGGGCAGTCAACCGGCCACAAAGACGCCGTCGGCCCCTTGTTCAAAGGCCTTGAGCAGATGCAGGGCGTCTACCCGGCCGGTGCAGGGCACCTTGACGATCTTGATGTTGGCCGGGTATGACAGCCGCATGGAACCGGCCAGATCGGCCGCGGCATAGGCGCAATAGTGGCAGGAAAAGGCGACGATTTCGGGCTCAAAGTCGGTCATCTGGCTTGCCTTTCTTCCGGTTCGATGGCTAGATCATTCGCTCATCTCGTACGCGCCCTTGAGTGCATAGACGTGCTCGTTCCACACGTGCTGATAGCGGGCCTCGTCCACGGCCGGCTTGTGGATCAGGCGCTGGTAATAGTCCATTTGCACCGGCGTGCTGCTGGGCTTGCCGTACAGTTGCAGGGCAAACTTGTTAAAGTCGCGCACCATAAAGTCAAAGATCTGGTCCACCAGGGCCTCGTCCACCTGGTAGATGCGGGCGTTTTCCAGGACGAGTTGCCCATAGACCACCAGCGTAAACAGTTCGCCCAGGGCCAGCAAAAAGTCGGTATCGCGCTGCTGGGCCTCGTCGGGCGTCGCCGCCATCAGCGATTCCTGGAACACGGCCACCTGCTCCTGGAACACGTTCACGTTGGGCAGGTCCCAGTCGTCATAGGCCAGGCGATAATCGTGAAAGCGAATCTGGCCCAAGCCCCGGGCCGGCCCCTGGTCAAAGAGAAAATCGTCGTTGGCCGCGTCCGAGCGCTGCGGGACCGGCGCATAGTCGGCCGGGTTGAAGAAATAGTTGGGCATAAACTTGACAATGAGGGCAATGTTCACGTGCACGGTGCCCTCTAGCTTGGGCAGCGCCCGAATGTCCCGGGCCGCCATCTCGAAATACGTGTCGCGCTCGAACCCTTTGGCGGCGATGACGTCCCACAGCAGGTTGATCACCTCTTCGCCCTGGGTGGTCACCTTCATCTTGACGGTGGGGTTGTACAAGAGATAGCGCCGGTCGTCCGGCGACGCCGAGCGCATGTAATCGGCGGCGCGCAGGGCAAAGAGCTTCATCGCCACCAGCCGGGCATAGGCCTCGGTAAACATTTGTTTGACGTGCGGAAAATCGGTCACATACATGCCATACAGCCGCCGGTTGGCCGCGTGGTTGAGGGCCTCGTAAAAGGCGTGGGTACAAATGCCAATGGACGCCCAGCCCAGGTTGTATTTGCCCACGTTCACGGTGTTGAGCGCCGTGTCCCAGGCAGCCGAGCCTCGCGCCAGGATGTCGGCCTCGGTGATGGGATAGTCGCGCAGCACAAAATCCGCCACATAAGACTGCGAGTTGACGACGTTGCCCACCAGTTCGTAATTCTGATGGTGAAAATTGGCGACAAAGAACATATAATCGCCGGTTTCAGCCATCTTGCCAAAGGTAGACACCATCTCGGCCACGTTGCCGTTGCCGATATAGTACTTTTCGCCGTTGGCGCGATAGGTGCCATCGGACTGCGGCGTCAGCGTCATCTCGGTGGAGTAGATGTCGGCCCCGTGCGCCCGCTCTGACAGGCCAAAGGCAAACACCGCGCCGTCCCGGAGCAGCTGGGCCGCACGCTGCTTGGCGGCCTCGTTCTGGCTCATCCAGATGGGACCCAGGCCCAGGATCGAAACCTGCCAGGTATACCAGTAGTGCAGACCATAAAAGGCCAGGATCTCGTTAAACTCGCAGTTGCGCCAGGTGTCCCAGCGGCAGTCTGCGTTGTCCCCCCCGTAACCAGCCGGCGTCAGGAGCGTGGCAAAGGCCTGCTCGCGCTGCTGGAATTCCAGGAAATCGGCGTACCACACCCGGTCCCGGTCGTCGGCCTTGAGCTGGCGCTTGCCCTTGGCCTCGAAAAACTCGACGGTGGCGCGCATGATCGCGCGAGACCGTTCGTCGGGATAGGTGCGGTCAAGTTGTTTGGGATTCAAGAGGATCACAGAGTCGCTCCTTTAACGGCCAAGCCGGCGCGCGTGCCCGATTTTGGGCGCACCGAACTACTAGCCCCGGCTCCTGGCTTTTTATAGGCGCCAGCCAGATACGCGGCTACCATTGCCAGTGGATCGGATTGGGTCCTATGGAAACTAGCGTGCGAGCGGTTCCAGCAGGCACCGGCCCACGATGCCCATGATCACGGGCACAAAGCCCACGATGATCAGCACCAGGCCTACCACCAGACCCATCGTGCCGGCGACATTCATGAACACATATACGCCCACGAGAATGATCACCAGGCCCAGGACCACCCGCAAGACACGACCAGCAGTACCGTTCATAAAGCTAATCAAACCTGCCATGTGAGTCACCTCCTCTTTTTTGAACCTTTGCACCAGTGTAAACGCGTCCCACCACGGACACAGAGCAGGCTCGTCCGTGATAGCTCGTGGTAAAAGACTACGGACCTTTTCAAGCCGGCACCAGCAGTGCCTCCGTCTTGCAGATGATCTGGTCGTCGCGATAGTGCTGGAGCTGGATGGCCTTGGCCGGGCATTCGCCCACGCAGATACCGCAGCCCTGGCACGCTGCTGCCCGGATGACCGCCGCGCCTACGATGCCACCGGCCCCCACCATTTCGTGGTCGATGACCGGCACGTCAAAGGGGCAGACGCGGACGCAGGTGAGGCAGGCGGTGCATTTCTCCGGCTCCACCACAGCCACTACGCCGCCCACGTCCAGCATGTCCTGGCTCAGGATGGTCGCCGCCCGGGCCGCTGCCGCCTGGGCCTGGGCCACTGTCTCGTCGACAAACTTGGGATAGTGGGCCACGCCGCAGAGGAAAATGCCCTCGGACGGGAAATCCACCGGCCGGAGCTTGACGTGCGCCTCCAGGAAAAAGCCTTCTTTGGCGCAGGAGAATTTCATCAACTCGGCCAGCTTTTGGCTGCCTTCGCCGGGCACCAGCGCGCTGCTCAACGCCACGACATCCGGCTTGATGACCAGGTCTTGGCCCAGGTTCAACTCGCGAACCTGCACCTGCAACCGGCCATCCACGGTTTTCACCTGCGGTCGATGTTCATCGTCCCACCGCACAAAGACCACGCCCTGGCGCCGGGCCTCGGTGTAGAGCGCCTCCTTGAACCCGTAGGTGCGCATATCGCGGTACAGCACGAACACCTCGGCATCTGGCCGCAGTTCCTTGATCTTGAGGGCGTTTTTCACCGCCACGGTGCAGCACACGCGACTGCAATAGAAATCCACGTTGGCATCGTCATCCCAGGGGCCGGCGCATTGGATCATCACCGTGCGGTGTGGCGCGTCGCCGGCCGCCAGCCGGGCCTCCAGGTCGCCCTGGGTGATGACGCCGGGGCCATACGCCTGCGGCCGGTATTCCTGCCCGCCGGTGGCGACGATGGCGACGCCGTGCGGGATGAGCCGCTGCGTCGGGTCGCTGGTCGACGCCACGGTAGCCTGGAAATTGCCCACATAGCCGCTGTACTTGACCAACCGATGCCCCAGCAGCACTTCGATGCGCTCGTTGGCCTGCACCTGGTCGATGAGCGTTTGCAGATAGGCCTGGGGGTCCAACCCATCAGTAGTGTAATGGATGGACCGCAGCCGGCCGCCCAGGGCCGGCTCGCGCTCCACCAGCACCACCTGGTAGCCCTGGTCCGCCAGGCTGAGCGCCGCCGTCATCCCGGCCACGCCCCCGCCGATGACCAACGCCGAGTGGTCGAGCGGCTGTTTTTCCTTGTGCAGTGGCTCCAGGGTGCGCGCCCGGGCCACGGCCATGCGCGTGAGGGCCTCGGATTTGGCAGTGGCGAATTCTGGCTCTTTCGAGTGGACCCACGAGCACTGGTCGCGGATGTTGGCCATCTCGAACAGGTACGGGTTCAGCCCGGCCGACCGGATGGTGTCCTGGAACAGCGGCTCGTGGGTGCGCGGCGTGCACGACGACACCACCACCCGGTTCAGGTTGTGCTCTTGCACGCGCTCCTGGATGAGCTTGAGCGAGTCGGCGGAGCAGGTGTACATGGTGTTCTCGGCATGAACCACGCCGGGCAGCGTCGCGGCATACGCGGTCACGTCGGCCACATCCACCACCCCGGCGATGTTGGATCCGCAACTGCAAATAAACACGCCCACGCGCGGCTCGGCAGCATCCACATCAGTTTCCGGCGGGTATTCCTTCGCCGTGACGAGGGTACCGCGCGCCGTGCCGATGACGCGCAGCGCACCGGCCGCCGCGCCGCTGGCCTCCACCACGCTGTCCGGGATGTCCTTGGGCTCGGCAAAAGCGCCGCAAACATAGACGCCCGGCCGTGATGTTTCCACCGGGTTGCCCGGCGCGCGCCAGCAAAAACCCAAATCGTTCAGGTCGATGCCCAGGGATTGGGACATGGTGACCGAATCAGCCGGCGGCTCGAACCCGACGCTCAACACCACCAGGCCATAGGTTTCCTCGTGGAGATCGCCGGTTTCTTCGTCCTGGTAACGAATGATAATGTCTTTGGTCTTGGGGTCCTCGACCAGACGCGAGGCCCGGCTCCGCGTGTAGCCGATGCCCTGTTCCTGCGCCCGGCGATAGTACGCGTCAAAGCCCTTGCCAAAGGCCCGCATGTCCATCTGATAGACCTGGCAGTGGACGCCGGGCACGTGCTCCAGGGTCAGCATGGCCTCTTTGGTGGCGTACATGCAGCACACCGACGAGCAATAGTCGTGCTCCTGGTCGCGGGAGCCCACGCATTGGAGAAAGGCAATTTTCTGGGGTTCCTCGTGGTCCGAGGGCCGGGTGATGTGGCCGCCGGTGGGACCGCTGGCCGACAGCAGGCGCTCGTACTCCATGCTGGTGACGACATTGGGGTAGCGGCCGTAGCCCAATTCCTCGGCCCGGCGCGCGTCGAACAGGCTATAGCCCGGGGCCAGTACCACGGCCCCCACCGCCAGTTCCTCCTCGTAAGGAGCCTGCTGGTGGTCGATGGCGCCCAGCTTGCAGGCCAGCACGCACTGGTAGCACTCAGAGCAGAGGCCGCAGCGCAGGCAGCGCAGCGCCTCGGCGTGGGCCTGCTCCTCCGTCAGCCCCAGCTCTACCTCGCGAAAGTCGCCGATGCGCTCCTGGGCCGGCGCGGTGGGCATGGCCTGGCGAGGGCCGGCGTTCACCGTGCCCTCGTGCAGGATCGCTTCCAGCTCCTCGGTAGTCCACTCGGCCTCCGGGAGGGGCATCTGCTCGCGGGGGGTCAGCAGCGGCATGCCCCGCAGGTGACGGTCGATGGACAACGCGCCCCGGCGCCCGGCAGCGATGGCCTCGATAAGCGCGCCCGGGCCGGCCGCCGCGTCACCGCCGGCAAAAACGCCGGGCCGGTTGGTCGCCAGCGTCTCCGGGTCCACCGCAAAGGTGCCCCAGCGCGTGATCTCGAGCCCGTGCCCGGGGTCCAAGAAACTGACCTCCGGGGCCTGGGCCACGGCCGCCACCAACGTGTCGCACGGGATGACGAACGGCTCGCAGCTCTCGTCCAACTCGGGCCGGCACCGGCCGCTCTCGTCCGGCTCGCCCAGCATCATGCGCGCGCACAACACGCCCGTGATGTGTCCGTTTTCCGAGACAACCTCCACCGGCTGGGCCAACAACTCCAGCCGCACGCCTTCGTCCTCGGCCTCGTCGATCTCCCAATCGTTGGCCGGCATCTCGTCGCGGCTGCGGCGGTAGACGATGGTCACCGCCTGGCTGCCCAGGCGCAGCGCCGTGCGGGCCGTGTCGATGGCCGTGTTCCCACCGCCGACGACTACCACGCGCTCGCCCAGGCTGACGTCCTCACCCAGGCTGACCTCGCGCAGGAAGGGAACGCCATGATACACGCCGGCCACGTCCTCGCCGGGGATGCCCAGCTTTTGCGGCTCATGCGCGCCGATGGCGAGAAAAACGGCCTGGTAGCCCTCCTCGAACAAGCGGTTGATGTCCCGCACCGGGCTGTTGAGCCGCAGGTCCACACCCAGGCTCAATATCTCGTCGATTTCGCGGTTGAGGACATCGCGGGGGAGCCGATAGGCCGGAATGCCCACGCGCATCATGCCGCCGGGCACCGGCAGTGCCTCGAACACGGTGGCCTGATAGCCCATACGCGCCAAAAAGTGCGCCGCCGAGAGACCGGCCGGCCCGGCCCCCACGATAGCCACATGCCGCCGGTCTTCGGGCGGCAACTCGACCGGCGCCCAGGCAAACGGCGTCAACACCCGGTCCTCACGTTCCTCGCGGCCCGCCGCATCCCACTGTGCGTACACCTTGTCGGCCACAAAGCGCTTCAGGGCGCAAATCGCCACCGGCTGGTCCACCTTGGCCCGGTTGCACTCGCCCTCGCAGGGATGATGGCAAACCCGGCCCACGGTGGCCGGGAAGGGGTTGTATTGCTTGATGACCTCCAGCGCGTCCTCGTAGCGGCCGGCGGCAATGAGGGCGATGTAACCCTGGGCGCTGGTATCGGCCGGGCAGGTGTTCTTGCAGGGCGATGTGCCGCGCTTGGCGATGACGTAAGCGTTGGGCACCGCCTGGGGGTACGGGCGCGAGGTAGCCGCCTGCTCCGACAAGCCCTCGTTGAACCTGCTGGGCACGTGGATGGGACACACCGCCTCGCAGTCGCCGCACGCCGTGCATTTGTCCAGGTCGATGTAGCGGGGCCGGTGCAGGATGCGGGCCGCAAAACGGCCGGCCTCCCCCTCCAGTCCCACCAGCTCGGCAGTGGTGACCAGGTCGATGTTGGGGTGCCGCGCGCATTCCACCAGCTTGGGCGACACGATGCACATGGCGCAGTCGTTGGTGGGAAAGGTCTTGTCCAACTGGGCCATACGCCCGCCGATGGCCGGGCTCTTTTCCACCAAGGTGACCCGGATGCCATTGTCGGCCAGGTCCAGGGCAGCCTGGACGCCGGCGATACCGCCGCCGACCACCAGTGCCGCGCCAATGGGGTTGCGTTCGTCAAGCATGGTCATGTCTCCACATTTGCGTTCCGGCATCTCACCGAACGTTCACAAAACACCTGGATAAAAAGCCGCCGATTCGGACAGCTTTTTTTCACCCTCATCGCCGCCTTGCACTCGCTGCCATTCTACCGTATCGCCGCAGCGCTGTCAAGATTGCGCGGCACGGCGGCGTCTCAACGGATTGGGACCCAATTTTTTGATCCGTTCGGTCATGTCTTCGGCAATGTGCGCCCACTTCATGCCGTCATAGCCAGAGGTATTGAATATCTCTAGCCGGTCCCCGCCAATGCCGATTTCGTCCAGGAGCTTTTTGGTGTACTCGACCCGGCGTCGCGCGCGAATGTTGCCGTGGATGTGATGGCAGTTGCCCTCCAGACAAGCCATGATATAGACCCCGTCCGCGCCGTGCTCAAAAGCATCCAGGATGTACTGGACGTCCACCTTGCCGGTGCAGGGGAATTTCACCGTCTTGACGGTGGCCGGATAGTTGACGTGCAGATAGCCGGCCAGGTCGCCGGCAGTATAGGCACAATAGTGGCAACAAAAGGCCGTGATCTCGGGCACGAACTCGCTATCGGTCATGCTTGGTCTCCTCGCAGTGGTCTGGCGTCTAGCTGACGGTCTCGATCACGTTGGGCAGCCACGCGCCCAACGCGCCCTCGGCCATGATCTGCTCATCCCTGAAACCCCGCAATTGAATGGCCTTGGCCGGACATTCGCTGGGGCAAGTGCCGCAGCCCTGGCACTTGGCCGGCGCGATGTAGGCGGCGCCCATGATCTCGCCAGCGCCGGGCTGGTCCCGGTCGATGATGGGTACCTGGAACGGACACACGCGCACGCAGGTTAGACAACCCACGCACTTTTCTGGGTCCACCACGGCGATGACGCCGCCCACCTGGAGCTGCTGCCGCCGCAGGACCGTAGCGGCCCGGGCCGCCGCCGACTGGGCGTGAGAGATGCTTTCCTCGATGAACTTGGGATAGTGGGCTGCGCCGCACAGGAACATCCCATCCGGCGTAAAGTCCATGGGCCGCAGTTTCAGGTGGGCCTCCATAAAGAACCCATCTGGCGACAGAGGTACGCGCAGGACCTGGGCCAATTGCTCAGTCCCCTCGGCCGGCAGGGTTGCCATCGAGAGCGCCAACACATCGGCCTGGAGCACCAGGTCTCGGTCCAGGATCGGATCGCGCAGCGTGACCTGAAGCCGGTCCCCCACGCGGTCCACCTGGGGCAGATTTGCCTCGTCATCATACCGCACAAAGACCACGCCCTTTTCGCGTGCAGCCGTGTAAAAGCGCTCGTGAAAACCATAGGTAATGAGGTCTTTGTACAGCACATAGATGCGCACGCGGGGGTTGATTTCCTTGAGGCGCAGGGCGTTCTTCATGGTGTTGGTGCAGCACGTGCGGCTGCAATAATCCCACTGCGCGCCTTGGGGCCGCACACACTGGATCATCACGACGGATTCCAGTTTGGCAACCGAGTCGGGCTCTTGCACCAGCCGGCGTTCCAGTTCGAGCTGGGTCAGTATGGCCGGGTCTTGGCCAAAGCCATAGACCGACCCCCGAAACTCTTGACCGCCGGTCGCCACGATGGTCGCGCCATGTCGTAGGTCGCGCAACTGGGGTTCTGTGGCATCACCCGGTAGAGTGCGGATGGTGGCGTGAAAGTTGCCCACAAACCCACCGTGCTTGGTCACCTCCGAGTTCATGAGCAAGGTGATGTTGGCATGTTCGCGGACCCGTTGTTCCATATCCCGCAAGACGGCCTGGCAATCTGCCCCTTCGGCCGTGAAATAGATGTGACGCAGGTTCCCGCCCAACTCGCCAGTGCGTTCCACCAGGGTCACGGGGAAACCCTCGTCAGCCAGGGTCAAGGCTGCGGTCATGCCACTGATCCCCCCGCCGATGACCAGAGCGTGCTGGTCTACCAGCACCGGGTTCTTGCGAATGGCCTCCGCGCGGCGGACCCGGGCCACGGCGATGCGCACCAGTTCCTTGGCCTTGCGCGTAGCAGCCACCGCGTCGTCGCGATGCACCCAGGCGCATTGTTCGCGAATGTTGGCCATCTCTAGCAGATATGGATTCAGACCGCATTCCCGGAGCACGTCCTGGAACAAGGCCTCGTGCGTGCGTGGGGTGCAGGCCGCCACTACCACCCGGTTCAGCCCATACTGTTCGATGGCGTCCCGGATGCGGCGCAACGTCCCACCAAAGCAGGCAAACAACGCTTCCTGGGCATAGGCCACGTCCTCCAGCCGCTCCGCATAGTCGATGAGCTCTTGCATGTCCACGGATTCCACAATGCTGTTGCCACAGTTGCAGAGGAACACGCCAATGCGGGGATGCTCGCCTTCCACGTCGCGTTCCGGGGGAAAGCTGCGCTCACGCGCGATGGGCTGGACGCCACGCAGGGTGTGCAAGGCCACACCGGCGGCCCCGCTGGCCTCGATGACGCTTTCGGCAATCTCTTTGGGCGCCGAAAAGGCCCCACACACATAGATGCCCGGGCGGGTCGTCTCCAGCGGGTTGAACTTGGCGGTGCGACAAAAGCCATATTCATTCAGGCCAATGTCCAGGGCCTGCGCCAGCACTTCCGAGCCGGCCGGCGGCTCGGCGCCCACCGAGAGCACCACCAGATTAAAGGCTTCTTCGTGCAACTCGCCGGCCTCGTCCTGGTAGCGAATGATGACATCACGCGTATGCGGATCTTCCCACACACGCGAAACCCGGCACCGCGTATAGTCGACGCCATACACGTTCTTGGCCTGGTCAAAGTAGACATTATACTCTTTGCTAAACGTGCGCTCGTCCATCATGAACACATGAGTATCGATGTCTCGATTGTATTCTTTGGTCATCATGGCTTCTTTGGTAGCATACATGCAGCAGATGGACGAACAGTATTCGTGTTCCTGGTCACGCGAGCCCACGCACTGGATCCAGGCCACCTTTTTGGGCTCGGTGCCATCGGAGGGCCGCTCCAGATAGCCATAGGTGGGGCCAGAATGGCAGACGTAGCGCTCGAACTGCATGGACGTGACCACGTTGGGGAAAATGCCATAGCCCAGCTCTTCCATGCCCCGGGGATCAAAGAGTTTGAACCCGGTCGCCAGGATGATGGCGCCCACGTGGATACGATCCACGCGCTCTTCTTCGCCCAGATTGATGGCCTTCATGATGCACGCGTTCACGCACTTGCGGCAGTCGTCGCAATATGGCCCTCGGTCAATGGCATAGGCATTGGGGATACTGCGGTGGCTGGGCTTGTAGATGGCCTTGCGCCGGGTCAGGTCGCTCTCGAACTCGCTGTCCATTTCTTGGGGACAAAACTCGACGCATGCACCGCAATTGGTGCATTTGACAGGGTCCACGTACCGGGGCCGGCGGCGCACCGTGACCACAAAATTGCCCACATCGCCTTCCAGACTCATGATGTCTGTGCTGGTCAGGATGGTCAGATTGGCATGCTTGTTGTGATCCAAAAAGACGTGCGAGATGGCCGGCTGACTGCACCCGTGCCCGTGCTCGGCCGTGCCCCGGCACAGCACGCAGTCATGGGTGGGAAACATGGTGCCCAACTGGGCCACGATACCGCCCAGGAACGGGGTATGCTCCACCAGATAAACCTGCATCCCGGCCTCTAACAGGTCGTACGCGGCCCGTTGCCCACTGACGCCCCCTCCCACCACCATTACCGCACCGATGGGATTGATCAAAGCCTGTTCCGTCATCAGTTCTCCTCGCTAGTGTCCCCGGTCATACCCTGGGTGTGCTGAACGCTGTATCACAGACATGCCAGGCCGCTACCAGAACGGCCTGGCTGTCGAGTATCGTTTGATTACGCTGGTCGCTCGGGTCTGGCCGACCCGGCCCCAGACGGTGGCCCGATTCTAACATAGTTTACCAACTATGTCAAGAATTGGGCCACCGCACCAGGGCACTGGTCTCCGTGAGCGTGCGGAACGAGGCAACGCCAGGCCCGCCTCCGGAACGCGACCGCTAGATCAGGTTCTTGCCGCGTAGGCGTTGCACCAATGACCGGGTCATTTCTTTGTCGGTGCCGCTGAGCATTTCGCCGGTGCCCTTGGGTTCGGGCGCAAAGCTGCGCTTGACCTGCGTGGGCGAGCCTTTCAGACCCAGCTTCTCCTCGTCGGCGTTGACTTCTTTGGCACCCCAGATCTCGACGGTTTGCTCGCGATAGGCACTAAAGATGCCGGCGGCACGGGGATAGCGCGGGGTGTTGGCCTGATCGGTGATGGTCAACAGGGCTGGCAGGGGCGCGTCGATCTCTTCGTAGCCATCTTCCAGGGTCCGCTTGGCGCGTACCTTGCCATCGACGATCTCGAGCTCGCGCACATAAGTGACCTGGGGAATGTCCAGATATTCCGCCAGTTGGGGCCCAACCTGCGCCGTGTCGCCGTCAATGGCCTGACGGCCACACAGCACCAGGCCATAGTCGCCCAGGTGCTCCACGGCCAGGCCCAGGGCATTGGCCGTAGCCCACGTGTCGGACCCGGCAAAGGCCCGGTCGCTCAACAAGATGGCCCGGTCCGCGCCCATGGCCAGGGCCTCGCGCAGGGCAGCGTCGGCCTGGGGCGGCCCCATGGTAATGACAATGATCTCGGTCTCCAGGCCCGCCTCGCGCAGCTTGAGGGCCTCTTCGATGGCGTTCTTGTCTTCGGGGTTGATGATGCTGGGCACCCCTTCGCGGATCAGAGTGCCGGTGCGCGGATCCAATTTGACTTCGTTGGTATCTGGAACCTGCTTGATGCAGACGACGATTCTCATGCTTCCTCCTTGTGTCCTTACCGGATCCGCACGCCAACTTTGCGGAATAGGTTGGTGGCAATGACCAGGCGCTGGACCTCGTTGGTACCCTCAAAGATGCGGGTGATGCGGGCGTCGCGATACATGCGCTCCACCGGGAACTTTTTCATATAGCCCATGCCCCCGTGGATTTGCAAGCACTTGTCCACGGCCCGGTCCACCACTTCGGAACCATAGAGCTTGCACATGGCGGAGAGGGTGCTGAACTCGCGGGTGAGTCCCTGGCTATCCATGATCCAGGCCGTACGATAGACCAGACTGCGCAGAGCCTCGATCTCGGTGGCCATGTCGGCAATCATCCACTGGATGGCCTGTTTCTGGGCGATGGGCGCGCCAAACTGGTAGCGATTCTTGGCAAAGTCCAGGCTCATCTCCAATGCGGCGAGCGAACCGCCCAGAGCCCCGGCGCCCAGGCTGACGCGCCCCACATCCAGGGTCTTGAGGGCGGTGAGAAAACCGGCCCCAAACTGACCGATGACGTTCTCCTTGGGGATGCGCATATCGTCGAAAAAGAGCTCGGCCGTGGACGAACCGCGGATGCCCAATTTCTCTTCTCTGGTGCCCACGCGAAAGCCCGGCCACGCGGTCTCGACGATAAAGGCTGTCACACCGCCGCGCGCGCCCAGGGCCGGGTCGGTCACAGCAAAGACCGTGAGCACGTTGGCGATGTCGCCATTGGTGATCCAGATCTTGGAGCCGTTGAGGACAAACTCGTCACCATCGCGCACGGCCCGGGTCTGGATGGCCGCGGCGTCCGAGCCAGCGTTGGCCTCGGTCAGGGCAAAGGCAGCGATGTATTTGCCCTGGGCACAGGGAACCAGATATTTCTGCTTTTGCTCCTCTGTGCCGTCCAGGTAAAAGGCCATCGCCCCAATGCCGGTATGCGCGCCCATGACGGTGGCAGTGGAAGCACAGACCTTGTTGATTTCTTCCATGAGGATGCAGTACCCGATCTCGCCACCACCGGCCCCGCCGTATTTTTGGGGAAACGGCACCCCCATCAGCCCGATCTCGGCCGCTTTTTTGATGGTCTCCCAGGGCACGCGCTCTTGTACGTCAATCTCTTCGGCCAGCGGCGCCACTTCGTTCCGGGCAAACTCTTTGACCATGCGGCGGAATAACTCGTATTCCGGTGCAAAACTGAAATCCATGTTGCCTCCTTGACGTGTTACGAGTTCCGAGTTTCGAGTTGCCGGTCACCGGTTTGACGATTCCCAGCCCTCATTTCTCGTTTCTCATTTCTAGTTCTTCAATTCGCGTTTCAAAATGTCGCCCGCCCCACCTTTGGGTAGGCTATCTCGAAACTCGATGATCCCCGGACATTTATAGGCAGCCATGCGAGACTGGCAATAGGCGATCAGTTCGCCATCTGCCATCTGTTGATCCGGGTGCAGCACCACAAAAGCCTTGACCTCTTCGCCCAGCGCCTCGTCGGGCACGCCCACCACAGCCACGTCGAGCACCAGCGGGTGGCTTTCCAGCACGACTTCGACTTCGCGCGGATACACGTTAAAGCCGCCCTTGATGATCATGTCAGTCTTGCGACCCACGATGAAAAAGTAGCCGTCCTGATCCATATAGGCCAGGTCGCCGGTATGAAACCAGCCGTGGCGAATCACCAGGGCCGTCTCTTCAGGCCGGCGATAGTAGCCCTTCATCACATTGGGGCCGCGCACCACGATCTCGCCGATTTCGCCGCACTCGAGTTCTCGACCATCTTCATCCACGATGCGCATTTGCACACCGGAAATGGGCACACCCACCGAACCCACCTTGCGCGGCAGGCTGCGCACGTTAAAGCTCGCCACCGGCGAGGTCTCGGACAGCCCATATCCTTCCAGGATGGTCACGCCAAAGCGCTTTTCAAACTCGTGCAGGATCCAGATCGGCATGGGCGCGCCGCCGGTGATGCACAGGCGCAACTGGTGGACCGGCGATTGGTCTCGCATGCGCTGGGTCAGGTAATAGTACATGGTGGGCACGCCGGCGAACACGGTCACCGCTTCACGCGCGAACCGGTCCATCATCTCAGACGCCGAAAAGTCGGCCATACAAGACAGTGTACCGCCGGCGGCCAGAGTCGCATTCATGCAAACGGTCTGCCCAAAGCTGTGGTATAGGGGCAGCGCCGCCATCACCACATCGTCCGAGCGCAGGCCCACCAGCGGGATGATAGACATGACATTGCTGCTCAGATTGTCGTGGGTCAGTTCGGCCCCCTTGGGCTGACCGGTGGTGCCGGCCGTGTACAGGATCACGGCAGTGTCGTGCCCCTCGCGATACACAGGCTCGAAGGAAGGCCACGCCCCGCTCATGAGCCCCTGGAGCGAGTGCGCGCCTTCCGGGATGCGTTCGCCGGTCACCAGGCAATAACGGCAGGCCGGGGCCTTGGCAAAGGCATGCATGGCCTCAGGGGCACCATCTTCCCAGACCACCAGTACCTTGGCCTCACTGTCTTGTAGCTGGTACGCCACCTCGGCCTCGCGCAGCAAGGTACTGATGGGCACCACCGTACCGCCCAGGCGCAGGGTGGCATAATAGGCCGTGATGAAATCTGGCCCATTGGGCACGATCACCGCCACCCGATCACCGGGCTCCACGCCAAACGTGGTCAAGGCGTTCGCCAGTCGGTTGATATTCCCGTGCAGCTCGGCATAGGTTTGCGTCCCGTCGCGGCAGATGGTGGCTACCTTGCGCGGGGCCGCGCGCACACTGGATTCGAGCAGGGTGACAAGAGACGGATAGGTCACCTGGGGACACCTCTGAGTGAACGAACCTATCCGGGTAGGGACAAGGTGACCTCACCCCTACCCGGCATTTCACTCCGGAGCAGACGCTTCACCGGATAATGGTCATTCGGACCCTCTAGCGATCCTCAAACTTGGCCTGGCGCTTTTCCAGGAACGCGGTAATACCTTCTACGGCGTCATGGGTGTGAGCCACGCCTATGAACTTGGCGATTTCCACGTCCAGGCCATCGGTGAGGGGCAACTCGTAACCCTCGTATACGGCCTCAATGCAGAACTGCACGGACTTGCCGCTCTTGGCGACGATCTTTTTGGCCAGGTCTTTGGCGGCCTTGAGTTCTTCGCCCTGGGGCACCACCTTGTTCAACAGGCCAATGCGCTGGGCTTCCTGGGCGCTGATCATGTCGCCGGTGAGGAGCAATTCCAGGGCCTTGCCCTTGCCCACCAGGCGGGGCAGGCGCTGGGTGCCGCCAAAGCCGGGGATGATGCCCAGGTTGATTTCGGGCTGGCCAAAGCGCGCCCGGTCCGAGGCAATGCGCATGTGACAGGACATGATCAGTTCATTGCCGCCGCCCAGGCACATGCCATTGATCGCCACAATGACTGGCTTGCCCAGATGCTCGATCTTCCAGAAAATATTCTTGGCCACGTTGAGCACCTCATCGAACTTGTCTGGGGTCTTGAGCAGGTCGCCGATCTCGCCAATGTCGGCCCCGGCCACAAACATGAATTGTCCGGCGCCGGTGATGATGATGGCCTTGACTTCTGGATTCGCCGCCATCTCGTCGATGGCGCTGTCCAGGTCTGCCAGCACCGGGCTCTTGAGACTGTTGGCCGGCGGATTATCGATGGTCAGCACCGCGATGCGGTCCTCAATGCTTATCTTGACAAACTGTCGATCGGTCATGCTATTTCTCCTTTCAAGTCTGGTTGCTAGTTACTTGTTACTGGTTGCTGGCTACTAGCTTCCAACAACCAGCTTCCAGTTTACGAGTATTCCAGGAAGCCGCGCCCGGTCTTTTTGCCCAGGTGTCCGGCGCGGACCTTGGTCTTGAGCAGGCGCGACGGGCGGAAACGCTCGCCGTGTTGGGCCTGAAGCGCCTGGAGTTTTTCCACCACCACGTCGAGACCCATTTCGTCGGCCAGGGCCAATGGGCCCATGCGCTCGCCGCCCTTGGTCATGCCGGTGCCGGCGATCATGGCCATGTCGATGTCGTTGGGCCGGGCCACGTTCTCCAGCAAGCACATCGAGGCCTCGTTGATCATGGGCATCATCAACCGGTCCATGTTGAACCCGGTGCCGGCCTGCACCTGTCCATCAGCCTGAAGTTGGGCGATCATGTCCTTGACCGGCTCGTCGCTCTGACCGCCATAGCCGTAAAAGCCGGCGTTGGTTTTTTCACCCAGGCGGCCGGCCTTGAACAACTCTTCGAACAACTCTGCCCCCTTCATACGCTCGCCATATTCCTGGTATAGGTACTCGCCGGTGTGGTAGCAAATGTCCAGGCCCAGCATGTCCATAAGCTGGAATGGCCCCATGGGCCAGCCGAACTCGCGCGCGGCAGTGTCGATCTCGGCAGCCGTGGCCGCGCCCTCTTGCAGGCACAGGGTGGCCTCGTTCAGGTAGGGCATGAGCAGGCGGTTCACCAAAAAACCGGGGCATTCCTGCACCACCACCGGGAGCTTGCGCAGACTTTCGGTGAACATGAGCACATCGTCCACCGTCTCCTGCGAGGTGCTCAGGCCGGGGATGATCTCCACCAGCTTCATCACGTGGGCCGGGTTGAAAAAGTGCATCCCGATGACCTTGTGCGGACGCTTGGTGGCCGCGGCCATCTCGCTGATGCTCAGCGCCGAGGTGTTGGAGGCAAAGATGGTGGCCTCCGGGCAGACCTCGTCCAACTCGGCAAAGACCCGCTGCTTGATCTTCATGATCTCGGGTACAGCTTCGATGACAATGTCCACGTCCTCGAAACCGTCATAGGTGAGGGTGGCGGTGACCAGATCCAGCTTGGACTGCATGTCGCCGGCGCTCATCTTGCCCTTGTCCACGCGGGCCTGGTAGATCTCGCGCACGGTTTCCATGCCCTTGTCCAGCATTTTTTGGTCGACGTCCTTGAGGACCACCGGCAGGCCAGAGAAGGTAATCACCTGGGCGATCCCACCGCCCATGGCTCCGGCACCCACTACCGCAGCTTTAAAGATGTACATAATTCCCTCCTATCAAGATTTCATATTGTGGATAGCAAATTGCAGTCTGCTATCGCTACCACGTTCGCAACGGCAACCCCTCGTCCGGGTTTTCGATGCGGGTGAAATAGATCCACTCGTCCGGGTATTTGGCATAGGCCGCGGCATTCGCCTCGCCCAGCAGCGCGCCCACAAACACATCGCCGCTTTCTGGCTCTATGCCCACCACGCCGGCTTCCAGCCCAAACTCGGCCTTTTTGGCCTCGAACACCGCCTTGGCCTTGTCGATGAATGCGCCGCGAACCTTTTTGTCCTTGTACATAGGGGTCTGGTCTTTTAGCATCGTTCTCCCTCGTAAATAAGCTTGTTGAGTGAGTCGCCCCACGCGTCAATTTTCGTTCTCGCGGGGTGCGCAGGCGCGTGGGAGCCTCCTCCGTGAGATTCGGCGTCGGGGGACGCCTCCTACTTGCGTTCGATAATCATGGCGCCGCCCATGCCACCGCCCACGCAGGCCGTTGTCAAGCCAAACTTGGCGTCGCGCTTGATCATTTCGTACACGAGCGTGACCGCGATGCGGGTGCCGGTACAGCCCACTGGGTGCCCCAGAGCAATGGCGCCGCCATTGACGTTGACCTTGTTCCAATCCCAGCCATCCTTTTCCAGCTCCATGCCCACTGCGATGACCTGGGCCGCAAAGGCCTCGTTCAACTCGATGAGGTCAATGTCGGTGAGCTTGAGGCCGGCCTTGTCCAATGCCCGGGGGATGGCATAGGCCGGGCCCAGGCCCATGATCTCCGGCGGGATGGCCGCATAGTCATACGCGCGAATATAGGCCAGAGGCTCGATGCCCAACTCTTGGGCCTTGTCGGCTGTCATCACTACCACCGCCGCCGCGCCATCGGAAATGGGACAGGCATTGGCCGGCGTCACCACCCCGCCCTTTTTGAATACGGTGGGGTACAACGCCGCCTTTTGGACGTTCAACGTGGGATTGATGCATTCATCCTGGGTAATCTCTTCGCGGGCCACTTCTTGACCGGCCACCCGCTTGATCACCGGCACCGGCACGATCTCGTCGCGGAACTTGTTCATGCGAGTCGCCATGAAGGCCTTTTTGTGGCTTTGCTCGGCAAACTTGTCCAATTGCTCGCGGGTGAGGCCATAGAGCATGGCCAGGTTCTCGGCCGTGTAACCCATGATCATGTCGCAGACCGGGTCCGTGAGGCCTTCCCACAGGGTGTCGATAAACGTGGTATGGCGCAGCTTGAGGCCCCAGCGGGCGCCGCGCACCACATACGGCGCGGTGCTCATGCTCTCTGCGCCGCCGCACAAGAACACGTCGCCATCGCCGGCCTGGATCGCCTGATATGCACTGCTGATGGCCATCATGCCGCTCACGCAGTTGCGCTGGCAGGTCCAGCCGGGCACATTCACCGGGAGACCAGCCATCAGCGCCGCCACCCGGCCGATATTGGCCGCGTCGCTCTGCTGGCCGATGCAGCCCAGGATCACGTCATTGATGATCTTGGGGTCAATGCCGGCCCGGTCCACTGCAGTGCGAAAGACAAGGGCCGCCAGATCTTGGGCCTTGATGTCACGGAGAGCGCCTCCATGACTGCCGATGGGCGTTCGCACACCCGAGACAATCACTACTTCTTTCATACATGACCTCCCTTGAAATAGAAACGAGTGAACATACTCGACCAGGTGCAAAAAAGGTCGGCAATCACCCCGCGGGCGATTCCCGACCATTCAATCAAAACACGCGCAGACCGGCCCCGCCATCCATCACGGGTACCCAGAGAAAAAGTGAATCGACTTGGGCTCTTGGCTGTGACACGCGGCCTACTCCAGCAGGTTGACAGGGGCGCATGTGCGATATTTCACAAGCGCACGTTTCCAATTGTACTCGATCCGCCTGCAAATGTCAATATTGTGAAGCACATCACAAATGGTTTCTGGGCCGGACCACCCACTCTTGCGGGACGAACGAAAACATGATACACTATTAGGGCAAGCTCACATCGTGATGTCGGAGGCCGGCATGTTGTGTCCAAATTGTGGTTCGTCGGTTAATGATGGCGAGTTGTTCTGTGGCGAATGTGGAACGCGTTTGCGCGTGGAACCGCCCCTGCCCCCCGGTCTCCAGCCGCTGGCACCGCCAACCCCCCAGCGGGGCCTGGGCACCGGCGCCAAAGTCGCCCTGGTGGTGGTCCTGGTGGCGCTGGTGGTGGTGGTGATAGCCTTTGCCGTCAGCGTGTTGAGCTGTGGCGGTTGTTGTTTATACTTTGGCCAAGATGCCGCGCTGGACATTGCATTGAATTATCCGGCCGCCGTTCGCGTGGGCCAGGAGTTCACCCTGCGGATTACCCTGCGCAATACCGCCACCGGGATCACGCCCCTGCAAGATATTGGCCTGGACGATAGCCTGCTGGAGGGACTGACCGTGGTGCGCAGCGATCCGCCTTACGAGCGCCAGGATCACCTGCCCACCGGCGTCACCACCTACTGGTACTATATGGACATCCCCCCCGAAGGCAGCACCTCGATCACGTTATATCTACGCGCAGACCGGGCCGGCACCTTCCAGGGCGATTTCACAGCGTTTTCTGACCCGGGTAGCCGCACCACCCCCATCAGCCTCACCATCACGCCCTAGCCCCGGCATGATACCGGCCACTCGGGCGATGGTCAATCAGGTCGATTGGCCATCGCCTCTTTGTTGGTGATGTAACCTATCTCGACCTGGGGCGTATAGGCAGACGAGGAGAGCACATGATCGAGCGCGCACGAGAGGCCACGGCTGACTCTGCCGCGCCAACCGCAATTTCGCCAGAGCAACTGGCCCGCGAACATGACTGGGTCTTGGCTGCCCAGCGCGGAGACCAGGCCGCTTTTGGCCTGTTGGTAGAGGCGTATCAGCGGCCGGTCTACAACCTGGCCTATCGCATGTTGGGCCACATCCAAGAGGCCCAGGATGCCGCGCAAGAAACATTCCTGCGCGCCTATATCAACCTGCCGACGTATGACCCGGCCCGCAAGTTCTCCAACTGGCTCTTGGCTATCGCCAGCCATTACTGCATCGACCGACTGCGCCGGCGGCGGCATGGCACGCTGTCACTGGATCAAGAACCCCAGTGGCGAGATAATGTGCCCGACCCGCGGGCGCTGCCCGAGGTCACCACACTGGGTCGCGAACAAGAGCAATTGGTGCAAGACCTGCTGGCCCAACTGCCCGAAAACGATCGTCTGGTTATTACCTTGTTCTACTGGTACGACCTCTCGTGCCAGGAAATCGGCGAGATCATGGGCCTCTCGGAAGGGGCCGTCAAGGTACGACTCCATCGGGCGCGCAAGAAACTGGTTGAGCTGATCCAGGCGCAAGAAACCCCGGCGCCAGCAGGACAGCCGATGCGCCCTCGGTTCCCATTCTCAAGTAGAAAGGAGGGTCAAGAGCATGCGCTGTCAAGATGTTGAACGGGACCTGGCCCTCTATCTGGACGAACGTGCTGCGGCCCCGTGGTCAGCAGAGCTAGATGAGCACCTGGCTGATTGCCCGGCCTGCCGCACCGAGTGGGCGATGTGGCAGCACGTCGAGTCGCTGTTCGCACATACGCCGCAGACCGAGCCCCCGGCCGAATTCGTGGGCGCGGTGCTGGCCCGCGTGGCGACCGTGACGCAGGTCGCGCCGGCGAGCGTCCGCCTCAGCCGGCGTCGTTATTGGGCCGGCGGCGGCCTGGTAGCGACCATGCCCCTGGCGGCCGCGCTGCTGGTGAGCCTGATCGTGTGGGGGCTGGCGGCCTATGGATTGGCCCAGTTCGCCGGTCCGTTAACCCAGACCCCCCTGGTGATCAACACCTTTCAGATCCTGGTCCAGCAGGCCGGCTTTTGGCTGACCACGCTGGCGCAGACTGCGGGGGTGGTCCTGATGGCACTGCTGCCGTGCCTGGTGCTGGGCATCATGGCCTTTATGTTCCTGAGCGCGCTCGCCTATATGCTGGTACTGGCATGGGGCTGGCTTATTGGCCGGGTCTGGTGGCCGGGCAATCTGCAATCTGCAATCTGAGGAGAACAAGATATGATTAAAACATTGCTAGTAGCGAGCGTTTTGCTGGCCGTGGCCCTGGCCGCCAGCGGTTGCTGCTGCTGCGCACCCTGCGGGATCGATTCGAATGCCTGGAACGGCTGGTTGAGCGAGCCTGTCGAGGTAGGCGAGTTGCGCCAGGAGCACAAGAGCGTGCCGGTGAACCCCGAGGCTACATCGGCCCAGGTGGAAGTGTCGTTTGGCGGCGGCAATTTTCGACTCACGCCCGGCGCCGAGGGCCTGCTGGACGGTCAGTTCGTGTATAATGTGCCGCAGTGGGCACCGCAGATCGATTCACAGGTCCAGGGCAACGTGCAGGTAATAAGCCTGCATCCACAGCGCCCCAATCAGAGGGGGAGTCAGTGGAACACCCAGCAGGTACGCAACGAGTGGGATGTGCAGTTGAACTCGGGCGTGCCCATGGACCTGGCTCTCAACCTGGGCGCGTTCGCCGGGCACGCAGAACTGGGCGGCCTGCGACTCCGCAACCTGACGCTGAACGCCGGCGCGTGTGAGGGCCAGGTGCTATTCAGCACACCCAACCCGGAAACCATCGAGAATCTGGATGTCGCGGTGGGAGCGGCCAAGCTATCGTTGAGCGGGCTGGGCAACGCACACCCTCGTCAGGTGACGTTCCGCAGCGGCGCCGGCGATTACGAACTCTCGTTCGATGGGGATGCGCAGGGACAAGCGCAAGTGCTTGTAGAAAGCGGCATGTCACGAGTGGTCATTCGAGTGCCTGCCTCGGTGGGCGCGCAGGTGAGCCTGGAGGGCGCCATGGCCTCCACGCACCTGCAAGGTTTCAGCCAGCACGGCCAGGTGTTCACCAACGCCAGTTATGGCACGGCCCCGGCGCAGTTGGTGATCACGGTCAAGCTGGCCATGGGCGACTTGACGTTGGAAAGCAAATAAGCACGAATCACAATACTCGAGGAGGATCAAGATGAAAAAGTGGCAAGCGATTCCAGTTTTGGCGGTATTGCTCCTGGTTCTGGTGCTGGCGGTGGGCTGTGCGCCCGGCCGTTACTGGACTGGGGATGGTAACCTGGCCTGGGGCCAGGACGTGGAAGTGGAGAGCGGCCAAGTTCACGAAGGCGACCTCGTGGTGATGGCCGGCAGCGCTCGGGTGCGCGAGGGCGCCCGGGTCACCGGCGACCTGGTGGTAATGGCCGGGTCAGCGCGCGTGGCCGGGCAAGTAGATGGCAACGTGGTGGTGCAAGGTGGCGATGTGCGCCTGGAAGACACCGCCGTGGTCCGAGGCGATCTGGTCAATCAGGGCGGGTCCATCCAGCGCAGCGCCGGTGCCCAGGTCCTGGGGCAGTCAGTAGGCGGCGACACCGGCTGGCCGGCCGCCCCCGCTGCCCCCACCGCCCCTGTTGCCCCAGTGATCATGGGGCCGTGGGCCATGCAGCCACATATGGGCATGTATGACTCTGGTTATGGGATGTGGAACGCCGTGGAAAACATGGTCCAGGCAGTGCTAGCGTTCCTGGCCGTGGCCGCGTTGGGCATTCTGCTCATCGCCTTTGTGCCCCAGCACTTGTCCCGGGTACAGCAAACGGCTACCGAGATGTGGCCCATCAGCCTGGGCGTGGGCTTTTTGACCTATCTGGTGGCGGTCCTGGCGCTCATCGTGCTGCTGGTACCAGCGTTGCTGCTATTCGTCGTGGGAGCGATGCTCACCATCACCATCATCGGCGCCATTGTGGGCATCCCGGTGATCCTGGTGGGCGTGCTTGTGCTGTTTATCCCGGCGGGCCTGGTGGCACTGGGCATGCTCGTCGGCTGGGTGGCGATTTCCCAGTACGTAGGTGATCGGGTGATGGCCGTGCTCGACCGACCGTCCAACGCGATCCTGAGCTTTCTCATCGGGCTGATACTCATCAGCCTGCTGAGCGCGGTACCCTGCATTGGCTGGTTGTTGGCCTCTGGGCTGTCGTGCATCGCCCTGGGTGCCGTGGTGTTGAGCCGCGTGGGCACCATGCTGCCGCCGCAGATCGCCGGCGAGCCGGCTGCTGAGCCGTTGCCGGCGCCAGATGCAACCCTCGAGTTGCCGGCCGGTGACGCAGAAACCCCGGCCATAGAATAACGACCCCTGACATAAAAGAACCCCGTTCTCTCGCCAAATAGGCGGGAAACGGGGTTCTTTTTTGCCCATCACAATGCGGCTATTGCTGGCACGGGTTAAAGTTGCGGCCTAATAGGACGAGCGCGGCCAGAGGCGCGTTTTCCTGCTCTTGATACCACACATCCTCGTCGGCCACGCCAAAGGCCTGTTGCAGCCAGGCGATGATTTCAGGATCACGGGTATAGGTGACAATGATCGTGCGCGGGCGGACCTCGGACTGATCAGGCCCCAGTTGCACGTTCTCAAACCCCATATAATACAGCCGCACCTGCGCCAGCTCTTTGGCCTGAAAACGGGTACACCCGGCGTTTCTGATTTCCACCTTGTCCGGAATCAACTCCCATACCGGCGGCGGGGCAAACAATTGGTTCACGATCTGGCGGATCGGCCCGGATTGGGGGAGCAACACCTGCGCGCCATTGGGCGTCACCCACGATTTGACGCTGCCACCTTCATAGTCGATGTAAAGGCTCTGTATCTGGCGCGTGTTGAGCTGCATGCCCAACTGGGCCAGGCGCATGAGCTGGTCGAGGGGTAGGTCAGTCTCAATGCTCTCCTGAAAGGTGTTCCAGAGGAATGGGATCTGCGCGATAGTTTCGGGACGCAATACCTGATCCCACAAGGCCCGGAGCACCTGTTGTTGGCGGCGTGAGCGGGCGAAGTCGTTCGACGTGATCCGCGACCGGGCATAGGCCAATGCCCACTGTCCGTCCATGTGCCGGATGCCGGGTTCCAACTCGAGGTCGGGAAAGGGACAATCGACGGCAATCGTTACGCCGCCCAGCGTGTCAATGAGCTTGATAAAGCCCTTGAAATCGATGGTGGCGTAATAATGCACCGGCACGCCAAAATTGTATTCGATGGTATCCTTGACCAGGGCCGCCCCCCCACCAGGATAGCGGCTCAGATTGCCCCACACATTGGCCGTGTTGATGCGGTCATAGCCCTGCGTGGGGATATAGACCCACAGGTCCCGGGGAATAGACAGCATGCCCACCGTTTTAGATGCGGTATTGATCGAAACCAGGATGATCGTATCGGTGCGGCCGGCCTTGCCCTGTACCCGCGTGTCACTGCCCAGCAGCACGATGTTGATCACCTCTGGCGGCAGGTTGAACTTGGCAGCGGCGCCGGCCGGGAGCGGCGCCCGTTGCGCGGCCGGCGTGGAGGTGGCGGTTAATGTAGAAGCCAGTGTGGGGAGCACGATGGTCGTGGGGCTGGACACCGGCAACTCGCCGGCCGGCACATAGATGGTCTGCCCTACATAGACCATAAAGCTGGTCAGGCAGTTGGCCTGGATGAGGTCTTGCACCGCAACCCCATGCTGCTGGGCCAGGACGCTCAAAGTATCGCCGGCCTGCACGACATAGGGTATCCAGCCCGGGGGTGGAGCGCAGGGATCCCACGGCACGGGGGTATCTGGCGTTGGCGTATCCAGCGCCTCTGGCGAGGGCGATACAAGCGACCCGGGCGCAGTCGTGGGGGGGGGTACCAGGCCAAAGGCCATCCGGCCCATGCTGCCGACGGGCACCAGCAGCAACCCCACCACAGCTAGGCAGAGGGCAACCGCACACACCCATAGAAATGATCGGAACACCGGCCGCAAACGCCTGGGAGGCGCATCCACAGGCCCGGCCGGGGGCGGCGATGTTGTGTTCGGTGACGTTCGCTTGGCCATTTACACTCCACTTGGCCTCGATTATAGCACCGATAAGCTCGTTCGACAAGGGGTGATTTGAGGTACAAGGAGCATCACCGCGACCCGGCGCATCTGGCATTTTGAGGCCGCATCTGGTATACTATGAGCAGGCGCTTATACTATCCATCCGGTGAGGTTGGCATGTCTACACTGCATATCTATTTGCTGGGCGAGTTTCAACTGTGCCGCCAGGACGTTGCCTTGCAGTTGCCCACTCAAAAAGCGCGCGCCTTGCTGTCCTTTCTGGTCTTGCACCGCGAGCGTGTCCATCCCCGTGCAGTGTTGGCCGGCCTGTTCTGGGCCGATTTGCCAGAATCCCGAGCCCGGCATAACCTGGCCGATGCCATCTGGCGCATCCGGCAGGTGATCGGCCCGGGCTACCTGCTCGCCCATCGGCACACCCTGCGATTCAATCCCAATGCCGACTATTGGCTGGACGTACAGGCATTTGGCGAGGCCACCCGGCAACTCGCCGTTGCACCGCCTCAGCCTCACCTGGAATCGGCCCTGGACCTGTATCGGGGCGATCTATTGGAAGGCTTTTACGATGACTGGTGCCTGCTGGAACGCGAACACTGGCGCACCGTATACCTGAATACCCTGCGCACGCTCTTGACCGCACACAAGATGCGCGGCGAATACGAGATGGCGCTGAGCTATGGGCAACGTCTGGTGATGAGCGATCCCCTGCGCGAAGAAAGCCACCGCGAAGTGATGCAACTGCTGGCCCTGCTCGGTCGCCGCAACGCGGCCTTGCGCCAATATCTGATTTGCCGGCGCACGCTGGCCGCCGAACTGGGCGTAGAACCGCTGCCCGAGACAACGGCGCTCTACCACCAACTGCGCCAGGCCGTGGTGGCTCAGGCTGCAGTGCCGCCGGCCGATTTGAGCCACATGGCGCTGGTGGGACGCGACGCCGAACGCACCACTGCCCTGGCCCGGCTCGAAGCCGCCATTCAGGGGTGCGGTGGCTATTTGCTCATCGAAGGCGAGGCCGGCGTGGGCAAGACGCGCCTGGCAAACGAACTGGTCGCCGGCGCACGCTGGCGTGACGTGGTGGTGGGGCTGGGCCGGGGCACAGAGCTGATCGAGTCGCCGGCATATGGGCCGCTGGTCACCGCGCTGCGTCAGGTGCTCACGCCCTTGCGGATCATGCAGTTGCGCCGCCTGCTGGACCCCGCATGCCTCCAGGACGCCAGCGTGCTGCTGCCCGAACTGGTCGAACAACCAGCACAAACGCCGGCCCATGCCGGGCTGTCGGGTGCGCAGGCCCAGGCCCGGCTCATCGAGGCCCTGGGCCAGGTCATTGCGGGCCTGGGGCATATCGCGCCCCACCTGCTGATCCTGGAAGACCTGCACTGGGCCGACCCAGCCACGCTTCAGGCCCTGCCGGCCCTGGTCACACACCTCGGCCCGGCCCAGGTGCTCATCTTGCTGACCGTGCGCCCCGAAGAAAGCGCCGCGCGGCCCATCATCAAAGAAACGTTACAGGCCCTGGACCGCGTGGGCGCGCTGGACCGGCTTACCCTGAAGCGGCTGAACGCCGATCACGTGGCCGAGTTTGTGAAACGTGCCCTGAGCGGCTCGCCGGCCGGCCTGGCCGAGCGCCTCTATCAGGACACAGCCGGCAATCCCCTCTTCATGGTCGAAACCCTGGCCGACTGGCGCGAGAATGGCATCCTGGTCTCCCAGGCATCGGCCGGGTGGACCTGGCGCCAGACTGCCCAGGACCGTATCAGCGGCGTGCCCGCCGGGATTCGCGCCCTCATCCGACAGCGACTGGACCGGCTGCCCTCACCTGCCAGGCAAACGGCCGAGGCCGCCGCGGTGATTGGCACCGATGTGGATTTCGAGGTGCTGGACACCCTATGCGCTCTAGCCACCCCAGCCTTTCTGGACGCCACCGGCGAACTGGTACGCCGGCAGGTGCTCATAGAACAAGACACAGGCTACCGGTTCGGTCACGACCAGATACGCCAGGTAATCTATGCCCAGCTTCCGGTCGCACGACGACGCCAACTCCACAGCCAGGTGGCCCAGGCTCTCCAGACCCGCCAGCCAGAACCAGTCGAGTTGCTGGCTCACCACTTTTGGCACGCCCAGGATTGGGATCAGGCAACCGGCTATGCATTGGCAGCGGGAGAGCTGGCTCGTCGCGTATATGCCGCCGAGACAGCCCTGGCTCACTATGATCGGGTCATCGAGTTGGGCGACCAGGCCGGCGAGCGGTTCGAGCAAGCTCTGTGCGATCGTTGCGAGGTGTGGGAGTTTATGGGGCGCTATGATCGAGCATTGCAAGATAGTGCCACTCTATACGAGTGGGGTCAAAAACACGACGACGCCCGCACCATGAGCCAGGCCCTGGATCGCAGCGGGTGGTATCATTGCCTGCGCGGCGAGCTGGACCAGGGCCTGGCAGACGCTCAGCAGGCCCGCACCCAAGCAGAACGTGCCGGCGATTCCCATTTGCTGGCCGAGGCCCTGAGCACTGCCGGGGCGATCCACGGCACCCGGGGCGACCTGGACGAGGCCCTGGACCTGTTCCATCAAGCCCTGCCTTTGACGCAAGAGCGAGATGACCCGGCCAAGATCGCCCGGCTGTGGCACAACATCGGCGCTACCCACTTGCTGCGCGGCGACAACGATGCAGCCCTGGCGGCCTTTGACGAAGCGTTGGTCCAGCGCCGGGCCCTGGGTGATAAGCGCGGCGTGGCCTGGACCCTGACCAATACCGGGCATATCCACTACAATCAGGGTCATCTGGACGCGGCCCAGACCGCGTTTCAGGAAGCGCAGTCCATATGGCAGGAGCTGAACATCCGACCGGACTCGCTGCTCACTCGAATCGGCCTGGGAGCTGTCCAGAAGAGCCGGGGATACCTGGCGGTGGCGCTTTGCACGTTCGACGAGGCGCTAGCCATTGCCTGGGAATGCGGCGACCGGCAAAACGAGATCATGATCCAGCAGAACCGGGGGGACATCCTGGTCGCCCAGGGGCAATATGCCTCGGCTCGGGCTGCGCTCGAGTCAGCATTAGCCCATTCGCGGGAATCTGGATTCTCCCACCAGTCTGCTTATACGCTGGTGAGGTTGGGACACCTGTATTTGGCCCTTTTCGCGGTGCCATCGGCCCGCGCCTGCTTGGAAGAAGCCGAGATGATCCTGCAGGGCAAGGGCGCCAAACACGATGAGGCAGGCGTGCAGCGGGGCCTGGGACTGACCTGGCTGGCGCTGGGCGACCATGAGCAAGCCCAGAGTCACCTGGAGCGGGCGATCACCTGGGCCGCCGGGTCCTGGGTCACTCGGATCGGGATCGCCAACGGCCTGACCGCCGTGGACTTGGCTATGGGCGCACCAGACAAGGCCCTGGCCCGGGCCGCAGAGATGACCGATAAAGCTGCTGCTTTGGGTTATCGAAAATTGGCAGTAGAGGCTCGCCAGCAGCAGGGCGAGGCGCTGCTGGCCCTGGACCGTGCGACGGAAGCCGTCGCCGCGCTCCAGCAAGCCCTGGCGATAGCTGACGAGGTAGGCCTGCCAGCCGTCCAGTGGCAAACCCTGGCGGCGTTGGGATGGGCCTATCGCGCGCAGGGGCAATTGCCGGCCGCCCGTGGCGCGCTGACTCGGGCGGCTTCCATCATCGAGGGTCTGGCGGAGCGCATCGACGACGAGGCGCTGCGGGCCGGCTTTTTGGCCGGGAGCGCCGTGCGTCAACTGTATCAAGCGCAGGCAGCCCTGGGACAGCCGATCCATGTGCGCCTGGCCCGGCCTGACGCCCCCACCGGCCGGCCGCTCAACTCCGACGAGTTGGTGCCGGTGGCCTGGACGGTAGACGCCGGGGAAACCGACGCCGCACTGCTCGCCGCCGAGGGCAAGGTGGTCCTGCGCCGGGCACGCATCCGGCGCTTGCTGACCGAGGCAGCCGCCCAGAGCGGTGTTCCCACCGAGCGAGACCTGGCCGAAGCACTGGGCGTGACCACTCGCACCATTCGCAGCGACCTCGCCGCCTTGCGCCAAACCGGGCACGATGTACGGACGCGGGGCACCTAAAACGCCCCTACACCAAAAAACGACCGGCGAGTGGATGCTCGCTGGTCGATCTGATCAGGAAAGGGTAATCCAGCCGAATCCCCCTCCCGGCGGACATGGTCCGGCCCCTGCGAGGCCGGCGAGGGGCGTTGGGCGCAGGCGACTAGCGCACCCGGCTCTGCTCTTGGATCATCACGCGCCGGGTTTTGATGTACCAGTCGGCAATGTGACGGAACCGGTCGGCCGGCTCAATGAGCGGGCTGATGTGGACGTTTCTTACCTCCCGGTCCACGCCATAGTGATAGAGCGGATAGTAGAGCAGCAGTGATGGCACCTGGTCGGCGAACACGGTTTGAAACTGCAAATACAGAGCCAGACGCTCTTCGCGGTTCGTGGTCAGACGCGCCTGTTCCAGGGCTTCGCTGGCATCACGATTAACCCAACTGGCATAATTCTGACCGGTGCCGGTGATCTGCGTCGAGTGCCACCACGGGTAGGCATCAGGGTCCACCGGCATCTGCTCCCAGGCCAGCAACACCGAATCGAACCGGCGCGGGGGAAGATAATCCTGCACCAACTCGGTCCAGCCGGTAGTTTCGGGATACGCCCGCACGCCGACCTGCGCCCACTGACGGCTGATCTCAGAGATGATAGCGGTGTGCAGGGGATCGTTGTTGGTACTGAGAGTGAACTCGAGCTTTTCGCCATCCCGGTCCCGAATCCCATCGTCGTCGGTATCTTGCCACCCGGCGGCCTGGAGCAAATCGCGGGCCCGGGCCGGGTCATACGGGTACTGGCGAACGGTGGGGTCATAGGCCCAGGAATTAGGCATGATGGGGCTATGGGCCACAATGCCCTGGCCGTCCAGCACATCGTCGATGAGCTTTTGGCGATCCAGGGCATAGAGCAACGCCTGGCGCACCTCGGGCTCCTGAAAGATCGGGTCGCGCAGGTTCAGATAGACGACGCGATAGCCCGAGAGTCGGGTGGTATAGACCTGCAGATTCTCCAGCGTGCGAGCGGCAGCCAGGTCTTTGATGGGCACCCGCGAGACGCCCAGGATTTCGCCACGCCGATAGGCCGCCAGCACGCTGTCATAGTCGGGGTAAAAGCGAAACTCGACCTTGGTGATATAGGGGTGCTGTCCATAATAGCCGTCATAGGCTTCCAGGAGGATGTGGTCAGCGGCCACTTCTTTGATCTTGTAGATGCCCGTGCCCACGGGATGAGTGCTAAAGGCCGACTGATCCAGGTCGGCCACCGGGATGTCACCCAACAGGTGCTTGGGCACAATGCCCAGGGTGGTGTGTTCCAGGAACGGGGCATAAGGCTCGGGCAAGGTAAAGCGCACCGTCAGGTCATCGATCTGCTCGACCCTGACGTTTTGCCAGGCTCGAATGAGGGATTCGCTGCCCGCAAAGGCCGGGGTGTGAATGACGCCGGTGGTAAAGACCACGTCGGCCGCGCTAAAAGTATGGCCATCGTGCCAGCGAATGTCGGACCGCAGGAAAAAAGTGTACTGCCGCTCGTCCGCGGACACCTGCCAGCGATCGGCCAGGTCTGGCACGATCTCGCCGCGCTCGTTGATACGCGTCAGGCCGTTAAAGACCAGGGCGCAGATGTCCCGGTCCACGCTGTAAAGGTCAGCGTATAGCGGGTTGATGGCGCGGGGATTGCCAGCCAGCCCCTCGATATACGTGCCCCCCACATCGGGGATGTCTTCTGTGCTGACGGTATACCCCAGGTAGACCAGGAGCGCTCCAATGAGGAGCGCCCCAACAAAGGCCAATACCAGGGGCCAGCGCATGCGCCGGCCAACCATGTCAGCGTCCGATGCCGATGGCGTTGAGCAGCGAGACCAGGAAGAAAAGCACTGCCAGGACCACCGTAAAGTTGAACAGGGTCTTTTCCCAACCCCGGCGCGTGCGAAAGATGCCGCCGCCCTCACCGCCAAAAAAGGTGCCCAGACCTTCACCCTTGGCCTGGATGAGGATCGCCACCGCCAGTGAAACAGAAATCACGATCTGGGCCACGTTCAAGAACTCTGCTGGAATGCTCAACGTTCTGATACCTCCCGTGTAGATTGCGGGCGCAATTATAACACATCTGGGCATTGGGAACAAGCCGGGAATCTGCTGGCCCGCCAGCCCAGGCTACTTGGAATCGGGCTTGGGCAGCAGGGGCAGCAGCCACGCCAAAAAGGCGTCCTGGCTGCGCGTTTGCAAAAATGCCTTGCCCGGGCCGGTCAGATCGACCACCAGGCCCTCGCCGCTAAAGAGCGTGCTCTTGATGCCGCCCACGCTGCGGACCTTGAAGCCGATGCCCTCCGTAAAGGCCACCAGGTGCCCGGTGTCCACGGTATAGGTCTCGCCGGCGGCCAGGTCCTTTTCGTGAATGGCGCCATAGCTGGAAAAGAGCACCATGCCGGTGCCCGAGCAGCGGAGCATGATCAGCCCCTCGCTGGCAAAAAAGGTCTTGGCGCCCCCCCACTTGGTATCCACGTTGACCGATTCGTCCGAGGCCAGGTATGCGCCGCTCTGGACCATAAAGGACTCGTTCTGAATGGGGCGCGCCACAATGTCGCCGGGCAGCGCCGGGGCCAGGGTAATCTCGCCGCCATCAGCCGGGGCACGATAGGTGTTCATGAAAAAGCTCTCGCCGCCCAGCACAGACCGAGCCAGCGATTTGAGGATACCGCCGGTGGCCTTGGTTTCCAGGGTCACGCTGGCGCTCATGCTTACCATCGCCCCACCCTCGGCACGGATGGTCTCGTTGCCCCCCAATGTCACGCGGGCCAGGGAATACGACGGACGATACAGGATCTCGACTTGCATGGGAATGGTCCTCCTTTCAGGACAGTTCTGATGAGCGTGGCTACGTTTCGCTAATCGTCACACGGGTGATCACGTCGCCCTGACGGATCGCATCCACAACACTTTGGCCCTTGACCACCTTGCCAAAGACCGTGTGCTTGCCGTTCAGGTGCGGCTGCGGCGCGTGGGTGATAAAGAACTGGCTGCCGTTGGTGTTGGGGCCGGCATTGGCCATCGAGATGACGCCGGTCTCGTGTTTCAGCGGGTTGTTGCGCACCTCGTCGGCAAAGCGATAGCCCGGGCCGCCCCGGCCGGTGCCGGTGGGATCGCCGCCCTGGATCATGAAATTGGGGATGACGCGATGGAACATCGTGCCATCATAAAAGCCTTCGCCGGCCAAAAAGACAAAGTTGTTCACGGTCTGGGGGGCATGTTGCGGGTACAGTTCCAGTTCGATGGTGCCTCGAGGAGTCTCGATAGTCGCCTGGTATGCCTTTTTAGGATCGATCTGCATGGCCGGGGCTTGCTTCCACTGTTTCTGGGGCATGAGGTCTCCTGTTCGTAAAAGTTTGTGGTGGGTTTCGATTGGCTCAATAGGCCGGGCAGCTATCTTTTCGGATAGTCGAAATCGGCCTGGGTCAGGCGCGCGCGCTCGACATCGATCCAGGCGGACACATCAAAGCATAGCTCGATGATGCCACACGTGGGCACGTTGTCGAGGTGCAGAAAAGACAAGGTGTCCACCAGTTCAGTGAGGCCCGGGTTGTGCCCGCAATACAATACGCAGTCCAGGTCGTCATCCTGGCTCCGAATGACGGTCAGCCAGGTGAACACACTGGCATGATACAACTCGTCGTCCACCTGAATCTCGGCGGCGGGATAGCCAATAGTTTGTGCGATGGCGGCGACCGTAGCCTGGGTCCGCACGGCCGGACTGGTGATAAGCAAGTCCGGGCTAACCCCGCGCTGGGCCAGGCGTTGGCCCATGATCGGCGCGTCGCGCCGGCCGCGTGCGTTCAGCGGCCGGTCGTGGTCCGTCAGACCCGGGTGCTGCCAGCTTGACTTGGCATGTCGAACCAGGATCAACGTCTTCATGGGCGATCTGGTCTCCCGCGCGCCGGATGAATCAGTTACTCCAGGACGTCAAGCGCGAGTAGATCATCGGCCAGGAATTCGTCGTCGCTGTTATCGTCGTCGTCCTCATCGTCGTCGATATCATCGTCAACGTCGTCATCAGTCGCAAACAGGTCCGTGCCGATCAATTCTTCGTCCAGCTCGTCTTCTTCCAGATCGCGGCCCATCAGCATTTGCTGCTGGGCTTCTTTTATAGCTCGCATCTCAGCGGGCGATGGCAGTTGGGGACTGATCCGGCGCACGCCGGACCCGGCCGGCACCAGCTTGCCAATGATCACGTTTTCCTTCAGGCCGCGCAGGTGGTCGGTCTTGCCCTGCAAAGATGCCTCGGTGAGCACACGCGTGGTCTCCTGGAACGAGGCCGCCGACAACCAGCTTTCCGTGTTCAATGCGGCCTTGGTTACGCCCAGCAAAACGGTCTGGGCAGTGGCCGGCTCGCCGCCCTCGGCCAGGGTACGGGCATTGATCTCTTCATAGTCAAAGCGGTCGGCCAGTTCACCGGGCAGCAGTTCGGTATCGCCAGAGGTGTCGATCTGGACCTTGCGGAGCATCTGGCGCACAATGATCTCGATGTGCTTGTCGTTAATGTTCACGCCCTGGGACCGATACACGCTCTGAATTTCGCTGACCAGATAGGCCTGCACGGCTTCTTTGCCCTGAATGCGCAACACTTCGCGCGGGCTCTTGGCGCCTTCGGTGATCAGGTCGCCGGCCTGCACGCGGTCGCCGTTCTTGACTCGCAGCCGGGCCGTGGCCGGGATTTCGTATTCCTGTTTTTCGCGCTCTTCGTGATACACCATCACCCGCTCAGGCTCGGCGTGGAACCAGCCGCCTACCTGCGCCACCACTTCGCCCACGATCTCGCCCTTTTGCAACCGTTGTGCCAACACCTGGCCCGGCTGCACCAAGTCTCCTTCTTCTACCAACCGCTTGTAGCCAATGGGCACATCATGCGGCACTTCGGTCCCCTCGGCTGTGCGCACAAAGGACCCCTCTGGCAGCAGGCGCACCTGGCCGTTCATGCTGGCGCCAAGCTCTTTGACCACTTCGCCCTTTTGCATCCACTGGGCCAGCGGTTGATCCGCCTCTACAGTGTCGCCATCAGCCACCAGGAGTTTGTAACCCCGAGGCACCACCAACTCGTCGCGATAGATCTCGCTGGAGGTGACGACCACCACGCGCTGGTCGCCATCGCGTCGTACTTCGATCACACCTTCGATGTCGCTGATCACCGCCTGCCCCTTGGGATTGCGCGCCTCGAACAGCTCTTCAACGCGCGGCAAGCCCTGGGTGATGTCTTCGGTGCCGGCCACACCGCCGGTGTGGAACGTGCGCATGGTAAGCTGGGTACCCGGTTCGCCGATGGACTCGGCGGCAATGATGCCTACCGCTTCACCCTGCGTCACCAGGCTGCCACGCGCCAGGTCGCGCCCATGGCACTTTTGGCACAGTCCATGCGCCAGTTCGCACGTAAGCGGCGACCGCACGTACACGGCCTCCACCTTGGCGTCCATCAGCCGCGTGACAGCTTCTTCATCGATCTCTTGACTGGCGTCCATGAGTACCTCGCCGGTTTCGGGGTCCACCACCGGTGCCGCAGTCCAGCGCCCCAACATGCGCTCGCGCAGACTGGCACCCAGGCCCTTGGCCTCTTCTGACCGCAGCCATATGCCCTGTTCGGTGCCACAGTCTTCGGACCGAATGATCACGTCCTGGGCCACGTCTACCAGGCGCCGTGTCAAATAACCCGAGTCGGCGGTACGTAGCGCGGTATCGGCCAAACCCTTGCGACCGCCGTGCGTCGAGATGAAATACTCGAGCACGGTCAACCCTTCGCGAAAGTTGCTGCGAATGGGCAGGTCGATGATGCGCCCCGATGGGTCGGCCATCAGGCCACGCATGCCGGCGATCTGGCGAATCTGCTGGAACTGGCCCTTGGTGGCCCCGCTGACGGCCATCATGTGCACCGGCCCAAACGGGTCCAGGTGCTGCACCACGGCCCGGGTCACTTCTTCGGTGGCCGTGGTCCATGCCTCTACGGTCTGGGTGTATTTTTCTTCTTCGGTGATGAGGCCGCGCCGATAGTGCCGCTCGATCTCGGCGACCCGGTCTGTCGTAGCCGCCAGGATCTCGGCCTTTTCGGATGGCACATCCATATCGCCAATGGCGATGGTGAGGCCGCTCTGGGTGGCATAGCGAAACCCAATCCGCTTGATGTCGTCGGCCACCTGGGCGGTTCGTTCGGCGCCCAACTGGGCATAGCACGCGGCCATCAGGTCACGCAAGCCACCCCGGTCCATGATCTGGTTCTGAAAACGCAACTCGGCCGGTAGGCTCATGTTCAGAATGACCCGGCCCACCGTGGTTGGCAACAGGTCGCCATTCCAACGCACGCGGATGGGCGCTTGAATGTCTACCACACCTAGCCGATAGGCCATGAGGACTTCGTCAAAGTCGGCAAAGACCTTGCCGGCGCCGGGGGCCGTGGGCCGTTCCTGGGTCATATAGTAGCAGCCCAGGACCATGTCCTTGGTGGGGCCGATGGTAGGCGTGCCGCTAGATGGCAGCAGCAGGTTGCGCGAAGCCAGCATCAGTACCCGGGCTTCTTCCTGTGCCGCCTCCGACAGGGGCACGTGAACGGCCATCTGGTCCCCGTCAAAGTCGGCATTGAACGCCGAGCAGACCAGGGGGTGAATCTGAATGGCGCTGCCCTCTACCAGCACCGGCTCAAAGGCCTGAATGCCCAATCGGTGCAACGTGGGGGCACGGTTCAGCAGCACCGGGTGGTCCTGCGTGACCTCTTCCAGCACGTCCCACACCTCGGGCCGGGCGCGCTCGACGATGCGCTTGGCGCTCTTGATGTTGTGGGCATAGTTGTGCTCCACCAGCTTGCGCATGACAAAGGGCTTGAACAGCTCCAGCGCCATCTTTTTGGGCAGACCGCACTGGTGTAGCTTGAGTTCTGGCCCAATGACGATGACCGAACGCCCGGAATAGTCCACCCGCTTGCCCAGCAGGTTCTGGCGGAACCGGCCTTGCTTGCCCTTGAGCATGTCCGACAGGCTGCGCAGCTTGTGGTTGCGGCTGCCGGTGACGGCCCGGCCGCGCCGGCCGTTGTCGATAAGCGAGTCTACGGCCTCTTGCAGCATGCGCTTTTCGTTGCGCACAATGATCTCGGGCGCGCCCAGCTCCAGCAGGCGCTTGAGGCGGTTGTTGCGGTTGATGACCCGGCGATACAGGTCGTTCAGGTCGCTGGTGGCGAACCGGCCGCCGTCGAGCTGGACCATGGGCCGTAGTTCCGGCGGGATCACGGGCAGCACGGTGAGAATCATCCACTCGGGCCGGTTGCTGCTCTGCCGCAGCGCCTCCACCACGCGCAGGCGCTTGGCCGCCTTTTTGTGGCGCTGGCCCCGGGTGGTGCGAATCTCGTCGCGCAATTCCACCGCCAGATCTTCCAGGTCGGTGTTGCACATGATCTCGTAGATGGCCTCGGCGCCCATGCCGGCCTGGAACACATTGCCCCAGCGGTCCCGCAGGTCACGATAGCGCGTTTCGGTTAGCAATTGCCCCACGCGCAGGTCATCCAGGTCGCCCTGCTGCTCCTTCATGCTCGTGCGCACCTGCTCGGACTCTTCGGCCGCCCGGGCGCGAAGCTCGCCAATTTCTTCTTCGGCCACGTATTGCAGGCGGTCCACCTCGGCGGCGACGAGCAGGCGATTGTCTTCTTGCTTTTGGCGGAACCCGTCTTCCATCACTTCGATGCGGGCCTGGGTCAGTTTTTGCAGCAGTGTGAGGTGCTCTGTGGTGACCAGGGTTCCCTGGCCCACCACCAGTTCGTCGCCAAAGGCATAGTCCTGGCGCACCACCCGGTCGCGGGCCAATTGCAGGTCCGACTGCAAAATCGTGGCCTCGCTCATGATCTCGTCGGTGGCCTCTGAGAGTTGATCTTCCAGCATCTGGTACGTCGAATCACGCACCGTGCTGAGGGTTTCGATCTCTTCATGGGTATGATGTGTGATCTCGTCAATGCGCGCCTGGAACCGGCGTTCCGCCTGCTTGACCGCCATGTCAATGTCGGCATCCAACTGGTCCAGGGCGCGCTGTCGGGCGTCCTGGTCGACGGACGTGACGATGTACTGGGCAAAATAGATCACGCGCTCCAGGTTGCGCGGCGAGATGTTGAGAAACAGGCCAATGCGCGATGGCGTGCCCTTGAAGAACCAGATGTGGGTCACCGGCGATGCCAGCTCAATGTGGCCCATGCGCTCGCGCCGCACCTTGGACCGGGCCACCTCCACGCCGCACTTGTCGCAGATGATGCCCTTGTACCGCACTCGTTTGTACTTGCCGCAATAGCATTCCCAGTCCTTGGTGGGACCAAAGATGCGCTCACAAAACAGACCGTCGCGCTCGGGTTTGAGCGTGCGATAGTTGATGGTTTCTGGCTTGGTCACTTCGCCATAGCTCCAGGACCGGATCTGTTCCGGCGAAGCCAGGCTGATCCGCACGGCCCGGAAATCGTTCACTTCAAGCATGGTTGACCCTCCCTCACGAATCTACGATGCGTTGTGCACCTGCCTACGAATGACCTGTCCCGCTCGTCGTTCGTCTATTCGTAGACTCGTCAGTCGCTCTTTTCAAAACCGCCTAGATCGATGCCCAGGTCAGGCAGCACGTCATCGCCGCTCTCTTCCAGGAAGAGGATGCGCTCGTCTTCTTCATTGAGCACCTCGACGGACAGGCCCAGGCTCTGCAATTCTTTGACCAGTACCTTGAATGATTCTGGCACGCCGGGCTCCATGATGTCGGTGCCCTTGACTATAGCCTCGTAGGTTTTCACCCGGCCCACCACGTCATCGCTCTTGACCGTGAGAAGTTCTTGCAGGATATGTGCCGCGCCATAGGCTTCCAATGCCCACACTTCCATTTCGCCAAAGCGCTGGCCGCCAAACTGAGCCTTGCCGCCCAGCGGCTGCTGCGTCACCAACGAATAAGGGCCGGTGCTGCGGGCGTGAACCTTGTCTTCCACCAGGTGATGGAGTTTCATCATATAGATCAAGCCCACTGTCACCGGCTGGTCAAAGGGTTCGCCGGTCTTGCCATCATAGATCGTCACTTTGCCGGTGAGCGGGTGGGGGCTCCCAATCTCGCGCATGATGCGTTCAGCCTCGGCATACAACTCTTCGTCAGCCAGGCCACTGGCATCATAACCACACTGGTGCATCCACTCGCGCAGGCACAGACTCTGGGCCTGCTCGTTGGCCTCGGCGCGTTCTGCCGTCGTAGTATCGGATCGCCCCAGATACAATAACGACTCTTGACCGCGCTCTCGCAGCCAGTCGCGGAGCACCTTGCGGCGAGTCACACCAGCGTTTTCCTCGTCTTCCAGCACCCACTGGTACCCGGCCTGATGCCAGGCCACGTCCGCCAGATAGGCCAGAGCCATGAGGCCCCGGATCTCGTGTTCCTTGGCCCCATCAAAGACCGGCGTGATGACCTGAAAGCCCAACTGCTGCCCGGCCCAGCCCAGGTGTGTCTCCAGGATCTGACCGATATTCATGCGCGACGGCACGCCCAATGGGTTGAGAATGATGTCAATAGGCGTGCCATCCTTCAAGAAGGGCATGTCCTCAATGGGCACTACCTTGGACACCACGCCCTTGTTACCGTGCCGACCGGCCATCTTGTCGCCCACGGTGATCTTGCGGCGTTGGGCCAGGCTCACCGATACCAGACGTTGCACGCCGGCCTTGAGTTCGTCGTGACTGTCGCGGGAGAAATTCTGGATGTTCACCACCTTGCCGCGCTCGCCGTGCGGCACGCGCAGGGACGAGTCTTTGACTTCCCGGCTCTTTTCACCAAAGATGGCCCGCAGTAGGCGCTCTTCGGCGGTGAGTTCCGTCTCGCCCTTGGGCGTGATCTTGCCCACCAGGATGTCGCTGGGGCCGACCACCGCGCCCATGGCGATGACGCCTTCTTCGTCCAGGTACTTTAAACTGTCTTCGCTCACGTTGGGGATGTCGCGAGTGATCTCTTCGGTCCCCAGCTTGGTTTCGCGAGCCTCTACCTCGTGCTTTTCGATGTGGATAGATGTGAACTTGTCTTCGCGCACCAGGCGCTCGCTCAGCAGGATGGCATCCTCAAAGTTGCCGCCTTCCCAGGGCATAAAGGCCACCAGTACGTTCTGGCCCAGCGCCAGTTGGCCCCGGTCCGTGGCCGAGCTATCGGCCAATGATTGGCTCCGGCGCACACGCTGACCAGGTTCGACCAGCGGGCGCTGCGTAATGCACGTGCCCTGGTTCGAACGCACATAGCGCATGAGCGGATACATGCGGACGTCGCCGTCATTGGCCATCAGTTTAATCTCGGTCGAGTCCACACTCACCACTTCGCCATCGGCCTGAGAAACCACTACTCGGCCCGAGTCGCGGGCGGCGCGCTCTTCCATGCCGGTCGCCACCAGCGGCGCTTCGGGAAGCAACAGCGGCACCGCCTGGCGCTGCATGTTCGAGCCCATGAGCGCCCGGTTGGCATCATCGTGTTCCAGAAACGGGATCAAGGCCGCCGACACGCCCACGATCTGCTTGGGCGATACGTCCATATAGTCGATGCGTTCCGGTGGTTCGATGAGGAACCGCTCCTCATAGCGCACCGAGATGCGGTCGCCTTCAAACCGACTGCGGTTGTTCAGGCGCGCGCTGGCCTGCGCCACCACAAAGCGTTCTTCTTCATCGGCCGTGAGATATTCGACCTGGTCCGAGACATAGGGCACAATGTCTAGTTTTTGCGCCGGTAGCGCCGCCAGGCGCTCCGCCAGGGGACCGTCGATGTCGGTTCCTCGTTCGACGATCACCTCACCGGAGTCTGGGTCTACCACATCCTGGCGCAGCGTTTGCCCGAGCAGCTCTTCATAGGTATTGGCTATGCTGCGGACCACCTTGCGATACGGGGTTTCGATAAAGCCGTATTCATTGATGCGGCCATAGGTAGACAGGCTGCCGATGAGGCCAATGTTGGGACCTTCGGGGGTTTCTACCGGGCAAATACGGCCATAATGGCTGTAATGCACGTCGCGGACCTCAAACCCGGCGCGTTCCCGGCTCAGGCCGCCCGGTCCCAGGGCCGACAGACGTCGCTTGTTGGTCAGTTCAGCCAGGGGATTGGTCTGGTCCATGAACTGGGACAACTGGCTGCCGCCAAAGAACTCGCGCATGGCCGCCACCACCGGCCGCACGTTGACCAGCGACGCCGGGGTGATCTGCTCTGGCTCCTGGATGCTCATGCGCTCGCGGACGATGCGCTCCATGCGTAGCAGACCGATCCGGAACTGGTTCTGTACCAACTCGCCTACCGAGCGCACCCGCCGGTTGCCCAGATGGTCGATGTCGTCTGCCGAGTCTACACCATTGTTCACCCGGATGATGGTCTCGACGATGCGGGCCAGCACCTCGGGCGCCAGGATTCGCTCTTCCAGGGCCAGCCCCAGGCGCTTGTTGGTCTTGTAGCGTCCCACGCGCCCCAGGTTGTAGCGGCGCGGCTTGAAGAATAGCGAGTTCAGGTACTCGCGGGCGTTCTCTTTGGTGGGCGGATCGCCCGGTCGCATGCGCCGGTAGAATTCGAGGATGGCTTCCTGAGTCGAGGTCGTGGGATCGCGCTCGATCGTGGCCTGGATGTAGGCATGATCCGGCATGTTGTCGCACGCCCGAAAACGCTCCAGCATCTCGTCATCGGTGCCAAAACCCACCGCCCGCAACAGGATCGTCACGGGGATCTTGCGCTTGCGGTCCACCTTGACCGAGATCACGTCGCGGATGCTGGTATCAAATTCCAGCCATGCGCCCCGGTTGGGGATCAACTTGGCCATGCACAGTTGCCGGCCGCTTTTTTTGTCTTCTTTGACCTGAAAATAGGCCCCCGGCGACCGAATGAGCTGGCTCACCACCACTCGTTCGGCCCCATTGATCACAAAGGTGCCATTTTCGGTCATGAGCGGGAAATCGCCCATAAAGATCTCTTGCTCGGTAACTTCGCCGGTTTCCTTGTTTACCAGGCGCACCTGGCAACGCAACGGCGCGGCATAGGTTACAGAGCGCGTGCGGCATTCGATGGGGTCATATTTGGGCTCGCCAAAGTGATACTCGCCAAAGAACAACTCCAGGTTCTTGTTAAAGCTGCGAATAGGCGAGATCTCGTCTAGGGCTTCGCGCAACCCTTCGTCTAGAAACCACTGGAATGAAGCCAACTGTACTTCGATGAGGTTAGGTAGGGGCAAAACTTCGTGAATGCGTGCATAGGAATGCACCTGCCAGTCATCTGGCCCAAACACCATCATTCCACTCATGCATGTCCTCCTTTGAAGCAGAAAACGAACACACCCCCACAATCGCTGATTGAGCCGAGAGTCGTTGCACAAGTTGGTGGCGGGTATCTGCCGGCACTGCTGGGGCACGAACTGACCACGGTGGCATCAGCTCCATCCACCCCACCGCCACACAAAAAAGCACGGGCCTTAATGTTGGTCAATGTTTCAGAGGAATGGACCGCCAGGCGATCCCACCCTCTTGTATTAAGGCCGTGCCCCTCACTTTTTACTCCCGGAGCGGTATTCATATTGTCAAACAGCGCTTGTCTACAGACAGACAAGCATTATACTATAATTGAGCCAGGCTGTCAAACGCGACCTGAACGTAATCTCGGCTCACAACAAAAGGCGGGGCCCGATGTGCCCCGCCTTGTCGTTGGTTCAGTGGTAGCTACAGACTAGACCCAGCCGCGCAGCTTGACCGCGTCGGCTACGCGGGCCACCGCCACCAGATAGGCGCCCAAGCGATTGTGCACGTTGTGCTTTTTCGCCATCTGGTCCACGGCATGGAACGCCGCCGTCATCTTTTCGTCCAGCTTTTCGTGGACCTCGGCCTCTTTCCAGTAATAGTTATAAGCGTTCTGCACACCTTCAAAGTAAGACACCGTCACACCGCCGGCGTTGCACAAAAAGTCGGGGATGACATAGACGCCCTTGGCAAAGAGAATGTCATCGGCCTCGGGCGTGGTGGGACCATTGGCCAACTCGCCCACGATGCGGGCCTTGATGCGCCCGGCATTCGCCTGGGTGATCTGGTTCTCCAGCGCCGATGGCAGCAGAATCTGCACATCCAGCTCCAATAGCTCTTCATTCGAGATGTTCTGGGAATCCGGGAAATTGACGACCGAGCCGGTGCGCTTTTTGTGCGCCATCACGGCCTTGTAATCCAACCCGGCCGGCCGATAGATGCCGCCCTTGGAGTCAGACACAGCCACGATCTTGAGACCCAGCAACTCTTCGCCCAACTGGTGCGCAAACTGCCCGGCGTTACCATAGCCCTGGATCGCCGTGGTGGCGCCCTGGAGGTCTAGCCCCATGACCTTGCCGGCCTCGCGGACGCAATACATCGCGCCGCGCGCGGTGGCATCGCCACGACCAGCCGAACCGCCCAGTTCCAAGGGCTTGCCGGTGATCACGCCCCGCAGGTCCTGGCGCATGATGGCATTGTACTCGTCCATCATCCAGGCCATGATCTGGGGATTGGTGTACACATCTGGCGCGGGCACGTCCTGGGTGGGGCCAATGATGCGACAAACCTGCCGAATGTAGGCCCGGCTCAGGCGCTCCAACTCGCTCTGGCTCATCTCTTTGGGGTTGCAGATCACGCCGCCCTTGCCGCCGCCCAGGGGAATATCGACCACAGAGCACTTCCAGGTCATCCAGGTAGCCAGGGCACGCACGGTATCCACGGTCTCGTCGGGATGAAAGCGGATGCCGCCTTTGCACGGCCCCCGGGCGTCGTTGTGCTGGATGCGGAAACCTTTGAATACCTTGATGCTGCCATCGTCCATGCGCACCGCCAGGGTCACATGGAGCTCGCGCAGCGGCTCGCGCAGCAGGGCATGGATGCCGGGATCCAACTTGAGAATGTCGGCAGCCAGGTCCAACTGCTTTTGGGCTATCTTGAATGGGTTTTGTGCTTCGCTCATGTCATTTCACTCCTTTGTTGATTTGCGAGGTAGCACGACCTCGTCTATCCGTCTTCGCTGACGGCAGATTGGTACGGGCGGATTATAACACAAGGCCAACAAAATCGCAAACCCCACTGCGCCCCGGGCCACTGGACCCGGGACCATTACGCACGCGCCGGGCCCGGCATCGCCGCCACAAACTGCCGCTCGTACAGCGTATGGTAGACCCCACCTTGGGCCAGCAGTTCCTCGTGGCGCCCTTGCTCGACGATGCGGCCATTATCGACCACGCAGATGAGGTCGGCGTGGCGCACGGTGCCCAGCCGGTGAGCGATGACGATGGCCGTGCGCCCGGTCAGCAGTCGCGCCAGTGCCTCCTGGATCAACACCTCGGTCACCGTGTCCACACTGGAGGTGGCCTCGTCCAGGATCAGAAGGCGCGGGTCGGCCAGCACAGCCCGGGCAATGCAGACAAGCTGGCGTTGGCCAACGGACAGGTTGACGCCGCCCTCCAGCACGCGCGTCGCATAGCCATCTGGCAGGGCCACGATGAACGCGTGGGCGTTGGCGATGCGCGCGGCCTCTTCTACGATGTCGTCCGGCGCGTCCGGTCGGCCAAACCGGATGTTGTCGGCGATGGTGCCGGAAAACAGGAACGGGTCCTGCGGCACCAGGCCCATCTGCCGGCGCAGCGAGCGCTGCGTCACCTGCCGCACATCGATCCCGTCGACCAATACCGCACCTTCGCTGACCTCGTAGAACCGGGCCACCAGGTTGGCGATGGTGGTTTTGCCGGCGCCGGTGGGTCCCACCAGGGCCACCGTCTGGCCCGGCGCGATAGTGAGGTTCACGTCGCGCACGGCAGCCGCAGGCTCGTCGGTGCCGCTGGAGTGGTCAGCGCCGCTGGACCCATCAGCGCTGCGATAGGCAAAGGTCACGTCGCGCAACTCGACCAGGCCGGCGATAGGCGGCATCTCGACGGCGTCGGGCTGGTCCTGCACCTGCGGCGGCGTGTCCAGCAGCGCCAGCACCCGCTCGCCGCCGGCCATCGCCGCCTGCAAAGTGGTGTACAACCGGCTCAACTCCTGGATCGGCTGGAAAAAGCGGCTGACATAGGCCAGGAACGCCACCACCACTCCCAAAGTCAGCTCGTCGCGGGCCACCGCCAGCCCCCCGAACCACAGCACAATGCCCGTTGCCAGCATCCCCAGAAACTCGACGGCCGGCAAAAAGGCCAGCGACAGGGACATGGCGGCCACGTTGGCGTCGCGGTTGGCCTGGTTGACGGTGTCAAAACGCTCGCGGGTGGCGTCTTCCTGGGCAAACGCCTGGATCACGCGCATCCCGGCAATGTCCTCGGCCAGATCGCCCACCACGGCGGCGATGCGCGCCCGCGTCTGGCGATAGGCCACCTGGGCGCGCCGGGCAAAGAGCCAGGTTGCCAGGACCATGATGGGTAGCACGCTAAAGGTGAGCAGGGCCAGCCGGGGACTCATCGACAGCATCACGACCACGATCCCGGCCAGCACCAGGGCATCACCAACGATGGTCAGCAAACCCTGTGACAGCAGCTCGTTGATCACGGCCACGTCGTTGATGACGCGCGAGATGGTCACGCCGACGATGTGGGTATCGTGATAGCTCAGCGACAGGTCCTGGAGGTGACGGAACAGTTGAGCGCGCAGCGTCGCCAACACCTGTTGCCCCACCCAGCTCAGAAGATATTGCTGCCCGGCCGTGGTCAGGTATATCCCCACAAAGGCGCCGGCCGTCAGCAGGGCCACCCCGGCCAGGCCGGTCTCGTCACCCCGGGCGATGTACTGGTCGATAGCGACCTTGACCAGATAGGGCGTGGCGAGGCTCAGGGCCGTGGTGAGCAGCATGAGCGCAAAGGCGACGGTCATGCGGCGCCAGTGCGGCCGCAAAAAGCCCAGCAGCCGCAAGGCGATGCGCCGGTCAAAGGCCCGGCCCTCAACCTCTTGACCAAAGCTGCGCACCATCTGGCCCGGCCCCATGCCGGCGCTGCTCGTGCCGATGGAAAAGCTCATCGGGCCTCCTGGGGCCGCAACTGCCGATAGTAAATCTCGGCATAGAGGCCCGACGTGCTCAACAAATCGGCATGGGTGCCCCGGGCTACGATGCGGCCCTGTTCCAGCACCAGGATCAGGTCGGCCCGGCGCAAGGTGCTCAACCGCTGGGCGATGACAAAGGACGTGCGTCCCTCCATGAGCCGCTCCAACGCTACTTGGATGCGCTGCTCTGTCTCGGTATCCACGCTGGACAGGGCATCGTCCAGGATGAGGATGCGGGGATCTTTGAGCAAGGCCCGGGCAATGGCGATGCGCTGTTTCTGGCCGCCAGAGAGGGTCACGCCGCGCTCGCCCACGTGCGAGTCATAGCCGTCGGGCATGTCCAGGATGAACTCGTGGCACTGGGCTGCCTGCGCCGCCTCGACGATGGCCTCCTCGGCGGCGTCGAGGCAGCCAAAGGCAATGTTCTCCCGTACTGTGGCGGCGAACAGCGTCGTCTCCTGGAGGACAATGCCGATCTGGTCGCGCAGGGAATTGAGCGTCACCTGGCGGATGTCGTGGCCGTCAATGGTGATACGGCCCCCGGTGGGATCGTAAAAGCGGGGGATGAGGTTGATGATGGTGGACTTGCCCGAGCCGGTGGCCCCCAGCAGGGCGATGACCTGGCCGGGCCGCGCTTCAAACGTGACATCATCCAGGACCCGGTGCCGGCCAAAGTAGGCGAACGAGACGTGCTCCAAGCACACGTGACCGCGCACCGGCGGCAGGGGGACGGCATCCGGCAACTCGCGCACCTCGGATTGGGCGTCCAGGATCTCGAATATGCGCTCGCCCGAGGCCACGGCCATCGCCAGCACCGGGGTGATCATGCCCATGAGCCGCACCGGCTGCGCCAGCAGGCCCAGATAGGTGGTAAACGCCACCAGCTCGCCCAGGGTCAGTTCGCTGCGGATCACCAGCAGGCCACCGTACCAGATGACGAACACCAGCCCGGCGTTGGCGATGAGGGTCAAAAGAGGCGCATTGACGGCCTGAAGGCGCGCGGATCGGGCCGACAGGTCGAACCAGTGGACGTTCTCGGCGTCGAACCGGGCGATCTCGGCGTCTTCCTGGGCAAAGGCCTTGACGATGCGCGCACCGCGCAGGTTCTGGTCCAGCCGCGTGGTCAGAACGGCCAACTGTTGCTGAATCGCCAGGGACAAGGGCCTGAACTGGCGCGCAAAGTTGAACGTGGTCAGGCCCAGCAGCGGCACCATCAGCAGTGCCAGGATCGCCAGGCGTGGGTTCATCCAGGTCAGCATCACCGTCGTGCCCACCAGGAGCACGCTCCCATCAAGGAGGCGAAAGGTGGCACGCCCGGTGAGAAATCGGATGCGTTCCACGTCCTGGATGGATCGAGAGAGAAGCTGGCCGGTCTCGGCCTGGTCGTGGTAGGAAAACGAGAGGGCCGCGAGCTGGCCGTGGATAGCGTTGCGCAGGTCATAGGCCACACCCTGCGACGACTGCTCGATCCAGCGCCCCTGGATAAAGGCCAGCACGCCCTTGACGAGGGTCAGGGCCAGGAGCGCCAGCACCATTGCGCCGAGAAACGCCACGTCGCCGCCATCCATGCCCCGGTCCACGGCCTCGCGGATGATCTGGGGAATGAGGGCATTCAGGGCGTTGATGACCAGCAGGGCCAGGTAGGCCGGGACCGCCAGCCGCCGATAGGGGCGCAGGTAGCCGTAACAACGCCGCAAGATATGCAGGCTGCCAGGATGTTGTGCGGGGCTCGTCATGGACGCAATCTCGATGAACGGTTGCCACTGGTCTATATTGCGCCGGCCCGCGCGCCAGTGTATAATGACCGGGGATGCATTGTACCCGGTTTGGCACGACTTGGCAAGTGGAGGTGCCTCGCGCAAGAGCCAGGAGGAATGACATGGCCACATATACCCGGTTGCAGGCCGATGACATCCACGAGATCACCGGTCGCTATGACATGACGGTGGTCGATTTCGAGCCTATCGAGGGCGGCGCGGGCAATTCCAGCTATTTGCTGCGCACGCGGCGGCGCGGCCGGCACGTGCTGACGGTGTTTGATGATCAGTCGCCCAACCACGCCACTTGGCTGGGGCAATTGCTGACCTGGCTGACCGAGCGCGGGTTCCCCACCACGACCCCGGTGCCCACCACCCGGGGCCACCTCATCACCATGCACGGCGCCAAACCGGTGATGGTCAAGGTGTATGTGACCGGGCAGGTGCATCGCCATCTGGACGAGGCCATGTTGCGTCAGGTCGGCGCGGCGATGGCCCAGTTGCACCAGATCCCGGCACCGGATTTCCTCCCAGACAGAGTGCCATATGGCGTGCAAGCCTGGTCGAACATCACGGGCCGGAACGTCGATCCAGAATACGAGACCTGGGCCGCCCGGCGGCTCGGCCATTTCGAACGAGTCGTGCCACGCGCGGCGCCCCGAGGTTTGATCCACGGCGACCTGTTTTACGACAATGTGCTGTTTGTGGACGGGGAACTCGCAGCTGTCATCGACTTTGAGGACGCACAAGAGTATTACCAGGCATTCGACCTGGGCATGGGAATCGTGGGGATGTGCAGCCGGGGACCAGCGGTGGCGTTGGACAAGGCGCGTGCGCTGGTGGACGGGTATCAGCAGATTCGCACGCTGCGCGAGCGGGAAAAGGCCGCCCTGCAACTGTTCTGCGAATTCGCGGCGACGACCGTTTCCTGCTGGCGGTTCTGGAAGTATCACATCGACAAGCCCACCGTAACCAAGGCCGACAAGCACTGGCAGATGGTACGCCTGGCCGAGGCCATCCGCGCCATCCCGCAGCCGGTCTTTATAGAAGCAGTCCTGGCGTAGGGCCAGCGCTCACCCGGCATCGGCCGGGCCGCCACACCGTTCAACTGAGAGGCCGCTATGGACGTTCTCGCGCTACAACTCGGGCTCCGGCTTCTGGCAGTTGCCGCCGGGGCCATTGTGCTGGTGGCGCCGGCGCTCCGCGTGATGCGTTCGGCCAGGCGACCGAAGGAATGCGCCGTCGGCCGGGGCGCGGCGGGCCGGTCCTGGCCGGCGGTGCTGCTCATGACGGTGGGCTTTGTGGGCGCGGGCGTGCTTCTGTGGCACCCGCTTCCGCTGGGTATTCCGGCAGAAGGCCAGTTGCTCATAACCGCGCTGGGTGCGCTGTTCTACTTTCCGGGCGTTGGCCTGTACCTGTGGGCGTTCAAGACGCTGGGGTCCGAGTTTGGCGTGTCCAGCTTGGCCGGGGCCGATCTGTACGCCGGGCACCGGTTCGTGACCCACGGCCCGTTTGGGTTGATGCGGCATCCCATGTACACCGGCGTGCTGCTGGCCGCCGTGGGCGCGCTGTTGGTTTTTCGCACGTGGGCCATGCTCATCTTTTGGCCCATGTCGTGGGTGGTGGTGGCCCGGGCCGCGCACGAGGAGAAGCTACTGGCCCAGGCGTTCCCCGACGAGTGGGCGCAGTACGCTGCCCGCGTGCCGCGCTGGATTCCCCGCTGGCCCCGGAGGTCCGCATGACAGCACAACAAGTGCATCCAAACACTCTGACGGCGGCGCTCGTCGTCGTGGCGCGCGCCGGCGAGGTCCTGCTGGTGCAAGAGGCAGAGGAACCGTACCGGGGCATGTGGTTTCTCCCCGGGGGCCGGGCGATGATAGGCGAATCCATCACGGATACGGCCATCCGGGAGGTGCGGGAAGAAAGCGGCCTCGCGGTCGAGCTGACCGGGCTGCTGTACGTGGATCAGCTTGTCGAGGGGCCGGCCAACCGACTGCGATTCGTGTTCGTGGCCCGGCCGGTCGGCGGCCAGCTCAAGCAGGCAGAAGACGAGCACACGATCAGGGCTGCGTGGGTTCCGCTGTCCGAGATCGGGGAGCTGGCAACCCGGAGTCCGTTCGTGGACCGGATGGTGACGCTAATCGCGAGCGAGCCAACCGTGCTGCCGATGGCGTCCTGTCACGTCTTGACCGAGGAAGACAAGGTGCAGGAGAGACCATGACGAACCTCGTCCCCGACAACCTGGCCCGGACTCTCGTCGAGCTGCATGGGGACCGGGGCGTCGAGTGGCTGGCAGACCTGCCGGCGCTCATCGCCCACTGCGCGCAACGCTGGTCGCTGACGGTGCTGCCCCCGTTCGAGCCGCTGTCGTACAACTATGTGGCGCCGGCCGTGCGCGCCGATGGCACTGAGGCCGTGCTCAAGCTGGGCGTGCCGAACCCGGAACTGCTGACGGAAATCGAGGCGCTGCGGCTTTTCGACGGGCGCGGGGCCGTGCGCCTGCTGGGCGCCGACGCGGAGCAGGGCATCCTGCTGCTGGAACGGCTCCGGCCCGGCAACCCGCTCACCACTGTTGATGACAACGTCCGGCGGACCTTGCCGGGCGACGAAGAGGCCACACGCATCGCGGCGGGAGTAATGCACCGGCTGTGGCGGCCGGCGCCAGCCGAGCACCCGTTCCCCACGGTGGCCCGGTGGGCGCTGGGGTTTGACCGGATGCGCCGGCGTTTCACCGGCGGCACCGGCCCCTTGCCTCCGGCGCTGGTAGACCGGGCAGAGCGGCTCTTTGCCGACCTGCTCGCGTCCTCGGACGAGCCGGTCCTGCTCCACGGCGACCTGCACCACGAGAACATCCGGCGCGCGGAACGTGTGCCCTGGCTCGCCATCGACCCCAAGGGCGTGGTGGGTGAGCCGGCCTACGAGGTGGGCGCGCTCTTGCGCAACCCGTTTCCACACCTGCTGGACGAGCCAGACCCGGGCCGGCTCATCGCCCGGCGCGCCGACATCCTGGCGGAAGAACTAGGCTTGGATCGCACGCGCCTCCTGCAATGGGGCGTGGCCCAGGCCGTGCTGTCCGCCTGGTGGAGCGTCGAGGACCACGGCAGCGGCTGGGAATGGGCCATCCGCTGCGCGGAGGTCATCGACGAGGCAATGAGGAGGTAGACATGGTCGCTAGCCAAACCCTGGAGTTTCACCCGCTCACGCCGGACCGCTGGGCCGATTTCGAGGCGCTGTTCGGCGAGCACGGCGCGTATGGCGGCTGCTGGTCGGCTTTGCCGTGTGGTGGCGCGCCACGCGCCGCGAGTTCGAGGAGCACAAGGGCGAGGGAAACCGCCAGGCGATGCGCGCCATCGTGGAATCGGGCCAGGTGCCGGGGGTCCTGGCCTATCGCGAAGGCAAGCCGGTGGGCTGGTGCTCGGTGGCGCCACGGGAGAGCTATGGCGCGCTGGAACGCTCGCCGGTGCTCAAGCGGCTGGACGACGCGCCGTTCTGGTCCATCATGTGCTTTTTCGTGGCCCGGGGGCACCGGGGCGACGGCGTGGCCGAAGCCCTCATTCACGGCACCGTCGAGTACGTGCGCAGCCAGGACGGCAAGGTGGTGGAGGCATACCCGACGCAGCCGAGGGGTGGGCCGCTGCCCCCGGTATCGAGCTATATGGGGCTGCCGGCGATGTTTGCGCGGGCCGGGTTCGTCGAGTGCGCGCGGCCATCGCCGGCCCGGGTCATCATGCGGTACTATGTCGAGTGATCGTCCGATCAAGCGCGAGAATGGAGGCCGTCATCTTGGAAAAGCCGCAGCCCATACTGGTAACCCATCTCTTCCCCGAGATCCTGGAGCACCTCCTGGCGCTCCTATCCGGCCTGTCGGCCGACGAGTGGGACCGGCCCACGGCGTGCGCGCTCTGGTCGGTCAAGGACGTGGCCCTGCACCTGCTGGGCGTCGAGGTGGGCATTCTGTCGCGCAAGCGGGATGGGTACGCGCCTTCTGGCGGCGTGTGGGATTGGGCCGAGCTGGTGGAACTGGTCAACCGCTGGAACGCCGGTTGGGTGGAGGTGACGCGGAGGATGAGCACGCGCCTCCTGTGCGACCTGCTCGCGTTTGCCGGCGCCCAGGTCTGCGAGTACTATCGCACACTCGACCCGACCGCGATGGGCGGGCCCGTGAGCTGGGCCGGCCCGGAGCCGGCCCCGGTCTGGCTCGACCTGGCTCGCGAGTACACCGAGCGGTGGCTGCACCAGCAGCACATCCGGGACGCGGTGGGGAGGCCCGGTCTCAAGCAACCCCGGTTCCTGGCGCCGGTGCTGGACACGTTCGTCCGGGCGCTGCCCCATACTTACAGGGACACGGACGCAGCAGCCGGCACGATGGTACAACTCACCATCACGGGAGATGCGGGACAGCGGTGGGGCCTGCTGCGGGAAGGCGGCCGGTGGGATCTCTACCTGCGCCCGGACGGACCGCCGGATGCCGAGGCGATCATGGACGAGGACGTGGCCTGGCGGCTATTCACCAGGGAGCTCGGCTGGGACCAGTCTCTGGCGCAAGTTACCATCGTGGGGGACCGGTCATTGGGGTTGAGGATGCTCGACGTGGTCTCGATCATTGCCTGAGTGGACGGTGTGGGTGTGGGGGGCAAAGGGATAGCCCGGAGCACCATCTCTCCGGGCCTGTTTTCCTACCGCCCGCTGTCCCTATTGTTGCGGTGGACGGTTGGATACTGTCTTCTACGCGGCGAGTTTAGGAGGAATTGGAAGAAGCCTGAAGTGCCTCCCGCCGTTCCCGCAATTCCTCAACAAAGTTGATGGCTCGTTTGTAGGTCGTGTCCCGCTCGAGCATGCCCTGTTCAGCTAATTGCTCCAACAGCACCAATAGCGTCTCCCCATCAATCGTTTGCCACATGTCCTCGCGCATAAAGACTACCAACGTCCGCATCCGTCGCCGCCCATGAATGCGAGTGATGTAAAAATCGTGCGGCAGCGTCCGAGTACGCGCCGCTTGTAGAAAGTAGGTCGAGGTCTTGATGTCTCCTTTGAAACCCAGGATCATCAGATCGTAAGGTGCTAGCCGTTCCTCACGGCGACGCAGGTCGTGGGCCTCAAAGTGAACACCAGACGCCGCCAGGTCGCGCCTGATCTCGACCTCGAGAGCATATCCCAGGCCCTTCGTTCCAATAGCTTGTGTTCGTTATCCCGTTGCCGCAGCAAAGATCGTCAGCGCCGCTCGAGCCGCTCGCGTCGCCGCGGTCCCTACAGCTTTAGCCAGAACGTCCAGCAGACGTCGAACCTCGGGCAGGTCAGCTCCTACCAGGTTGGCGCCACTCATGTCCACTCCGACCAGATTAGTCCCTCTCAAGTTGGCCCAGCTCAAGCTGGCTTGGTTTAGGTTGGTTCCGCGTAGGTCGGCCCCGCTCAAGTCTGCCTTAGTCAAATTGGCCTTGCTTAGGTTGGCCCTCTGCAGATTGGCCTTGCTCAGGTTGGTCTTCTGCAAGTCGGTCCCGCTCAAGTCAGCTCCACCCAGGTCAGCTCCGCTTAGGATGGCCATGTAAAGCGTCGCCGTGTTCTGCAGCTTTGCCATGCGTAGGTTCGCCCCACTCAAGTCAGCGCCGACCAAGATGGCACCGCTCAAGTCAGCGCCGCTCAAGTCAGCGCCGTTCAGGTTCGCCTTGTGCAGATCGGCCTTGCTCAAGTTGGTCCCGTTGAGCCTAGCCCCACTAAGCCTGGATTTCGCACGTTAACAACCGCATAGAGAACCTCAGACAGTAGCCACCGCGCCGGTTCTGTGGGATAATAGCGCCGACAACCACTCCCAGGAGTATGGCGATGCACAAGGCTACTGCCACTCGGCGCTATCG
>JAHJIN010000038.1 GCA_018823415.1 Chloroflexota bacterium
ATTGCAGACTGTGAAACAACTACCGCGTCATTGCGAGGGCACCCAGCGCCCGAAGCAATCCCCACCGGGCGCTCCGAGATTGCTTCGGCGCACCAAGCGCGCCTCGCAATGACCCGCATCGAGGACGTCCTCGCCGACGGCGTGCTGCACGTGGTCTATACCGGCCCCAGCATGAACCCCACCCTGGCCGAGCCGGACCTGCTGGAGGTGGTGGCCTACGGCGAGCGGCCGGTGCAACCCGGCGACGTGGTCTATTTCCAGCCGCCGGAGGGCGGGCGGGAGGTGGTACACCGCGTGGCTCGGGTAACCCCGAGCGGCGTTTATACTCGGGGCGACAATAACCCGCAGGAGGACCCGTACCTGTTGCAGCCGGCCGACATCATCGGGCAGGTGGTGGCAGCACAGCGAGGCGTCACGCGGCGGCGCATCGCCGGGGGGCGCCGGGGCGTGCTGCGGGGAGTGGCGTGCCGGCCCCGGCGCATGGTCAACCGGGGCGTCTCGCGATTATTGCACAGCGCATATCGCGCCCTGGCCGACATTGGCTTGTTCCGACGATTGCTGCCGACCGGGTTGCGGCCTCGGGTATTCGCCTTCCAGGCTCGGAACCAGACCTTTCTCAAGTTGTTGATGGGCCGGCGCGTCGTGGGGCAGTATGACACCCGGGAGAACGAGTGGCGCATCCGCCGGCCCTTCCGCCTCTTGGTGGACGAGGCCAGCCTGCCGGTGCTGGAGCCTCGGCGCTACGAGCGGACACCGCGCCCAGGGGCCGGGCGCGTCGAGTGCGGCGTGGGCGAAAACCGTGGTGAGGATGCTACTGCTGGCCCAGGCGAGCGGTCTGTGGTATAATCAGCACACATTTCACCTCTCCAGGAGCGAACCCCTTGGCAGAATTGGAACTGCGACAATACCTTGGCCTGTTCAAAAAGTGGTGGTGGCTCGTCGTGCTCGGCGCAGTGCTGGCCGGCGGCGCGGCCTATGTCGTCAGCATCAACACGCCGCCGGTCTATGAGGCCGCGGCCATGCTCCTTGTCACGTACGGCGAAGATCCCACCCTCTCCAGCGCCAACACCAATCCCATCATCCTCAGCCGGCTCGCCAGCAACTATGCCACTCTGCTGGACCAGCCGGTGATTCTGGAGACTACCGCGGCTCGGCTTGGCCTGTCCCGGATCAAGGGCGACGACGTCACGGTGGATTGGGAGGAGAACAAGCAAATCATCCGGCTGCTGGTCCGGGACCACGTCTCACAGACTGCCGCCGACATCGCCAACACCATCCCGATGGTCTTTACCGAACGCAACGCCGCGCTGCAATCCTCTCGCTTTGCCGAGTCCAAGGAGGCTCTCTCCAAAGAGTTGAAGCGACTGGAAACGGACATTGAGGCGACGCAAACACTCATCGACGCTATCGGGACGCCCACCACGGTGGCCGACGAGGTCGAGTTGGCACGCCTGGAGACGACACTGGCCCGGTATCGCTACAACTATGGCCAACTGCTGGCCGACTATGAAAAGATTCGCATGTCCGAGGCCAACGCCACAGAGAACATTGTGGTCTTTCAGGCGGCCAGCGCGCCGCACAGCCCAATCTATCCCCGGACGACGAACAATGTGCTGCTGGCAGCGGCCGTCGGGTTGGCTCTGGCGGTGGGCATCGCTTTCCTGGTGGAGTATCTGGACGATACGATCAAGACCGCGGAGGACGTGACCCACGTACTGGGGCTAAACACCCTGGGCACCATCGCGCGCCTGCGGTCCAGCCGGCGCGGCAACGGCGCAGAACCATTGGTCACGAGCATGGAGCCCCGGTCGCCCATCTCGGAGGCGTTTCGCACGCTGCGCACCAACATCCAGTTTTCCAGCGTGGACAAGCCCATGCGCCGGCTGCTGGTGACCAGCACCGGCCCCGGGGAGGGCAAAAGCCTCACGGCGGCCAACCTGGCTATCGTCTTTGCCCAGGCCGGCCAGTCGGTGGTGCTGGTGGACGCCGACCTGCGCCGCCCGGTCCAGCACAAGCTCTTTGACCTGTCCAACGATACGGGTGTGACCAACGGCCTGCTGGGGGACGCCAACCCCAGCGCGGAGCAGTGGCTGCTGCCTACCTCGGTGGAAAACCTGCGCCTGCTGGCCTCCGGTCCGCTGCCGCCAAACCCGTCCGAGTTGCTGGGGTCGCAGCGCATGGGCAAGCTCATCGAAAATCTGGCGGAGCAGGTGGACCTCGTGGTGTTTGACACCCCGCCCGTGCTGGCTGTTACCGACGCGGCGGTGCTGTCCCGGCAGATGGACGGCGTGCTGGTCGTGGTGGAGGCCGGCGGCACGCGGGACAGCGAGGCACGCCGGGCCATAAACGAGTTGGCGCAGGTCGAGGCACCGGTCCTGGGCGTGGCGCTCAACAAGGTACGGGCCGGTCGACGCGAGGGTTATTATTACTATCGCTATGATGAGGCACCCGCCACAGGGTCCTCAAAAGCATGACGACCGGCACGACACCCCCGGGTGTGCAGCTTACGCGTGGTTACGCGGCGGCCCTGTTGGCCGCCGCCATCCTGTCTACCACGGCGATCCTGATCCGGCATCTCACCCAGATGTACCACATGCCACCGCTGGTGCTGGCTTTTTGGCGCGATGGTTTTGTGGTCCTGACCCTGGCGGTGATGCTGGGCATGCTGCGGCCACGCCTGCTGCGAGTCGAGCGCCGCCACCTGGCCTACCTGGTGGTCTATGGTCTGGTTCTGGCGGCTTTTAACGCCTTGTGGACGTTTTCGGTAGCTCTGAATGGCGCGGCGGTCTCGACGGTGCTGGTGTACAGTTCGGCCGCATTTACCGCCCTGCTGGGCTGGTGGCTCCTCCACGAGCGCCTGGATTGGCCCAA
>JAHJIN010000296.1 GCA_018823415.1 Chloroflexota bacterium
CGGACCATATCTCCCGCTACCGCCGCGACATCGTGGCCCGGTTGCAGGCCTGGCAGATCGACGGCGACTGGATCGACCGTACGGCTGACGAGCTGGCCACCCAGGGGCGGCTCACACCGGCCCAGGCGGCGGACGAGGTCGGCCACTATATGCGCTTCATCGTCTACCAACTGGAGAGCCTGGACCCGCTGCTGGAAGAGATTGACCGCCGCCACGCCCAGTACCTGCGCACCTCGCTGCGCCAGATCCGCTACCAGCTCGTCGGTGCCGGCGGCGGAAGCTTCAAAGGCCGGCTGGTCTTCTTGGCTCGTACCCTGGTAACCTTGCAAGCCGAAGGAGAAGAATGCCTGCCCGACGAGATGCCCCCCTTCCAAGCGCCCTGGATCCGTCAACCCGATGCGAACAGTTTGTATACCTTGCCCCGCCAGCGCGCGCCCTTTGCACCGGCCCCGATTGTCTCCCGCATTCTCGACCCGGCCGACGTGCGGGCCTTGCGCGCCGTCACCTTGCAGGAACTGGGACAGGCCATCACGCCGGCCAAGATCCAGGGTTTCGTCAACCAGTTCTTCAACGGCCACCAGGTCATCCACCTTCGCGACCTGCCGCCGGAGGTTTTTGCCAGGGCGGAAGACCTGCCCTGGCTCGTCTACACCATCGCCTATGGCAACCATCCCGAGGTGAACTATGACCTGGAACCGCTGCCGGGCGAGCCGATGGCTCTGGGGCTGGTGCGCGTGAGGCCGTTCCAGCTCGTGAAACGTGATTCGTCCACACCCGCAGGGGGCTGCGCCGGACACTGCGTGTGATTCGTGCTACGTGTTGCGGGACTATAGTCCCCGGCGCGCAGCGGAGCGGGGTTCGTGTCACGTAGCACACCACACGTAGCACGCAGCAAGGAGGAACCAATGGCATTCAGCGCCGACACTATTCTCGAATCCACCGCCCTGCCGGAAAAAGTGCAGCGCGAGATCCCGCGCGTGATGAACCGGCTGTTGGGGGAGACCTTTCTCTACCAGGACGACGAGTCCAGCAAGGAAGACTATTACCTGGTCCATCGTCACCGGGCCGTCTTTGCCGCGCTGTTCGCCACGGCCGGCTTTACGCTGCTCCACGACGACTATCACCGCATCTTTCAGGTCGTCTCGGATTTCGGTGCTTGCCGCCGGCGCTACCGGCTCGACGAATCGCTGATGATCGTCGTCCTGCGCAAGCTCTACGAGGAGCAGGCTGAGCAGCTCAGCTTGGCGACAGACCCGGTCGTCACCATCGGCGAGGTGCGCGAAGAGTACCGCACCATCACCGGCAAAGAGCGCGACCTGGGGATCGGCCAATACGACGCCATCCTGCGTCGCCTGCGCCGGCTGGGCCTCATCGACCTGCTCGACGGCCGCTCCCTGGACGTGCGCGACAGCGAGGCCCGGCTGCGGCTGCGCGGCTCGGTCAAGATGATCCTGCCGGTGCAGACGGCCGAGGAGATGGAAGCCTGGTTACGCAAGTATCGAGTAGCGGAGGAAGAGCAATGAAACAACTCACCCGTATCCGCCTCGTCAACTGGCACCTCTTCGAGAACACCACCATCACCTGCCAGGGCACCACGTACCTCATCGGCATCAACGGCGCGGGCAAATCCACCATCCTCGATGCCATCCAGTTTGCCCTGGTGGGCGGGCAGCGCGACGTGCAGTTCAACCGGGCGGCGATGAGCGGCAGCCAGCGCACGCTGACCAGCTATGTGCGCGGCGAGCTAGGCACCGAAGGCCAGCGTTTCCTGCGCGACGATGCCACCGGCGTCGTCGCGCTCGAATTCCGGAACCCCGACGGCACCTATTTCGTCCACGGGGCTGTGGTGGACGCGTACCAGGACGGCCGCTCGCCGGACGTGGCCTATTTTGTTGTCCACAACGCGCAGCTCGACGACGACTGGTTCTTTCGCAGCGAGGGCCAGCTTTTTGACAGCCGGGCTTTCCGCCGCCACCTGGAGCATTTCGCGTTGCCCCCGGCCGGGCGCGCCCAGGTCTTTACCCGGCTGGAGGACTATCGATTCCATCTGCTCAACCGCCTGGGCCAGCTCAAGGAGACTTTTCCGGCCAAGATCGTCAAGGGTCTGGCCTTCAGCCCGCTGACCAACATCCGCGATTTTGTCCACAACTATTTGCTGGACGAGAGCCTGGTAGACGTCAAGGTCTTGCGTGAGCAACTTGACACCATGCGCCACTTTGAGACCTTGGCTGCCGACGTGCGCCGGCGCATTGCCGATCTGGACCGCATTGAGGAGTTCGACCAGGAACGGACCAGCCACCGCCGGCTGCGCCTGATCAATGGCTACATCCAACGCCACGCCCAGGGCGATGCCTGCCTGACCGAGCTCAAAGGCCGGCGCCTGGAACTCGACCAGATGCGCGTGAACCTGAGCCGCCTGGAGCTCCAACGCGACGGCCTGGTCGAGCGCCTATCCCACGCCCGCCAGGCCCTCGTCGATGCCCAGGTGGCCCTGCGTACCGATACCACCGCCGTCCGCGAGCAAACCCTCCGCGACGAGGTCGCCGGCCTCGAAGCCAAGCTGACCGACCTGCGTCAGCGCGAAGACCAGCTACGACAAACCCTGGCCCGCGAGCTGGAAGATGCCCAACGCCTCCGGGCATTCCTGATCGAAGACAATCTGGATGTGCCTGCGCCCTTCCAAGCGTTCATCGGCGAGAACACAACTCAAAACTCGCAACTCGAAACCCGAACCACGCAACACGCCCTCGAAACCCTCGGTCACCACTACGCCGACCAGCACGCCTTGCTCAAGAACCAGAGCGACCGGTTGCGCCAGGAAGCCGAAGGGATCCAGCGCGAGATTCACCAACTGCGCACCGGTGACCGGGACGTCAGCTACGAAGCTGCCGCCCCCCAGTCTGCTCGACTGCGCCGCCTGCTCCGGGCCGAGTTGGGCCTGGACGCCGACCAGGTGATCACTCTCTGCACCGCGCTCCATGTCCCCGACGAATCGTGGCAGGACGCCGTCGAAGGGGTCCTGGGCCGCAGCCGCTTTGACCTGGTGGTACCGCCGGAGCATTATGACGCCGCCATGCGCCTCTACCGCCAGCGCCGCCTCAAAGACGACCTCCACGGGGTGGGCCTGCCGGACACGGAACGCCTCCTCCACGCTTCGCGCGCGCGCCCAGCCCGGACCGACAGCCTCGCCGCCGAAGTCCAGGCCGACCACCCGGCCGCCCGCGCCCTGGTGGACCTGCTGCTGGGCGGCTATGTCAAGAGCGACACGGTGGAGGAGTTGCGCGACCAGCGTACGGCCGTCACCCGCGAGTGCTTTGTGCGCCGCAACTATACCAGCCGCCACCTGGACCCGCGTCACTATCGGCGCTGGTTCATCGGCGACCGGGCCATTCCCCGGCAGATCGAGCAGCGCGAGGAACGACTGGAGGCCATCCGCCAGGAGTTGCTGACGTTGCAGGCCCAGGACACGGCGTTGCGGGAGCGCCTGGCGTTGACCCGCGACAAGGTTCGCCTTTACGTGGAGTTGGAGCGCGACTTGCCCATCCTGGATCGCCTACCCGAGTTGGAGGCTGAACTGGCGGCCCGGCGCGACGAGTTGGCTGCCCTCGACACGCGATCCGTCGAGACGCTCAAGGCCGAGGTCGAGGAATGCCAGACCGCCGTCGCGGCGCTGGAGGCCGAGAAGAGCAGACAGGACGAGGAGATCGGCGGGTTGCGGACGCGCATCACGACGCTGGCCGACGAGATGCTGCCCGGCCTGGAGCGCCAAGCTGATGAGGCACTCCAGGATGCCCGGGGGTTCCTGCAATCCGAAGGGACCGAGGAGTTGCTGGAGGATGCACAGAAGGAATACGAACGCCGGCGAGAGCGCCAGCCCCTGGACACGGTGCTGACCAACGCCACTCGCTACGAGGGCGACTACCAGTCCGCCGAGAACCGCAGCCGGGACAAGCTCCGTGAGGCCAAGCAGGGCTACAGCCTCACCTACCAGTTCGGCTACGACGACGAGGAGGACGCCGCCCGCTACGTGCGCGAGCGGGACCGCTACGTCGAGTCCGAGCTGCCCGAGTACGAGGCCCGCATCGCCGAGCAGCGCGCCCTGGCCGAGCAAGAACTGGTCGAGAACTTTATCCACCGTCTGCGCGAGCAGATCGAGGACGCGCGCCAGCAACTGGCCTACCTCAACACCACGCTGGCCGGGCTGCGCTTTGGCGGCGAGCGCTTTGAGTTCATCACCAAGCCGGAGCCGTCGCTGCGGCAGGTCTACAACATGATCATGGACAGCCAGACCATCCTGGGCGAATCGTTGTTCGAATCCGACTTTCGCCAGCGGCACCAGCAGGGCTGGGATCTCCTCTTCGAGCGGCTGACGGCCGCGCCGGACGGGGACCTGGCCCCGGAGTTGCGCGAGCTCCAGGATTATCGCAACTATTTGCGCTATGACATCCGTATCCACTATCCCAATGGCGATTGGGCGCTCTTGAGCCAGATCAACACCAAAAAGTCTGGCGGCGAGACCACCACGCCCTTTTACGTGGCCATGGCCGCCTCCTTCGCCCAGGCCTATCGCCTCAACCAGCCCCGCCCGTCGGACACCATCCGCCTGGCCCTGTTCGACGAGGCATTCGGCAAGATGGACACCGCTCGTACCGCCAGCGCGCTCAAGTTCATGGTAGACAGCCAGCTCCAGGTCCTGCTGGCGACGCCGCCGGACAAGGCCGCTGGCCTGCTGCCCTACGTGGATTCGGTGCGCACCGTGGTGCGCAAGAACAACCACGCCTTTGTCATCGAGATCGACAAGGCCGAGATGATGAAAGAGTTGGAAGCTGAATCGGTGAGGCTGACAGCGAGTTGACGATGAAGCGTGATGAGCAGATGATCACCATCTCTTTTGTCCCCACCTCCGACGTCGCTGCGCTCGTTCAACTCTTGCTCGACGCCTACGAGCGGCGCGGCGGCGCACCCCGCCATGTGATTCGCGTCAAACTGAACGACGTTGCCGGCTCACTGCCCGGCTACTACAGCCAGACCGATCCCCTCCCCCGCACTACGGCCAACGAGCAACTGGCGCAACTGGAAGCACACGGGCTGGTGCGCCTGGCCTGGCAGCCGGGACAAACCGGCCATCTGCTCGACGCGGTGGCGTTGGCGACCGACCAGGTGGAGCCGCTCTACACGCTGCTGAGTCGTGAGCCGTTGGCCGACCGGCGTCGGCGGCTGCGGGCCTTGCTCCTGGGCGACCGGTTCCGGCTCGACGTCTGGCGGCTCCGGGCCGTGCAGCATTGTCTGGACCAACTCAAGGCGCAGAAATCGCCGGCTCCCTTTCGACTGGGCGACGACGACTGGAACCGGGACCTGCTGGCCGCCCTCATTGCCCTGCCTGACGATGCGCCTACCCTGGGCGTGCGCGAGGAAATCCCATACCGCGCGTTCAGCGTGCGGGTATTCAACGACAGCAAGCGCTTTGACGCACTCAAGGGGGCCATTGCTGGACTGGCCCGCCGGCATCACCCGGGGTGGCGCGACCTGTCCAATTGGGAGGTGCTGCGCGAGCTGGGCCTGGTGGCCAATCCCAGCCACCTGTATCTGTCCGGCCCCTGGCGGCTGGTGGACCCGGACGGCCAGGTGATGTCGCTGTCTGAATTCGACCCGGCGGTGGGGATCCCGGCTGCTCTGGCCGCTCGCGTGCAGCAGGTCCGGGTGGACGCGCGCAGCGTGGTCTGCGTGGAGAATCTGGCCTCCTTCTACGAGTTGGTGCGGCACGAGGGGACCAGCCTGGCAGCGCTCTGCCTGTGGGGCAACCCATCGCCGGCCTGCCGTCACCTGCTGCGTTGCCTGACCTGCGAGCTGCCGGCCGACGTTCCTCTGCTCCTCTGGGCCGACATCGACTATGGCGGGCTCGGCATCCTGGCCCAGCTCCGGGACCACGTCTCGCCCCGCTTTATCCCCTATCGCATGGACCGGGACACGCTGGACGCCCATGCCCGTTGGGCACAACCCCTCTCCACTGCCGACGAGCGCAACCTGACCCGGTTGAAACGTCACCCGGCGCTGACAGATGCAATACCCCTGATCGATCACATGCTTGCGCGAGGGATCAAGCTGGAGCAAGAAGCAGTTGCACTTGCATCTGAGCCAACCCCCAACTCGGATGCGCCCATGCAGTCGGTTATAGACCTACAACACGGTGGAGACATCTAGCAGAGACAAACTTTACCCACATGACATGTGACTACCGGGGATGAATGTGTTATAATTAGAGAGGGCAACAGCCGATCCCAATAGACGAGGAGGTGCGCGATGAGTGTGCAGACGATCGAGTATCCCACCGAGGTGCTCTGGGCACTGCAACAAGAGCCTGAGGATTTTGAATCTGAAGCCCGGCTCCTGCTGGCCGTCAAGCTGTACGAGACCGGCCGGCTGAGCACCGGCCTGGCCGCCCGGCTGGCCAGTGTGCCCCGCATCACGTTCATGTTCCTGCTGGGACGCTACGGCCTTTCCCCCTTTGGCGAAACGGCCGACGAGCTGGAGGAGGATCTGGAGCATGCCCGCCAGGCCAGTCATCGCGAATAATACCCCACTGGTCGCCCTCTGGATCCTGGGACGTCTGGACCTGCTGCGCGATCTCTACGACGAAGTCCTGATCCCCCAGGCAGTATACGACGAGTTTCTGGCGACCGAGCGGGCCTTGCGTCAGAAAGCGCTGGAACAAGCTGTCTGGATCAAGCCCGTTCCGCTGGCCAACCCGCAACACACCCGGGTCTATGTGGGACTGGACCAGGGCGAGGCCCAAGTCCTGGCCTTGGCAGAAGAACGCGATGCCCGGCTGGTCATCGTGGATGAGCGAAAGGGTCGCCAATATGCGCGACGGCTGGACTTGCCACTGACCGGCACGCTAGGGCTGTTGTTGCTCGCCAAGGAGCGCGGCCTGATTGACCGTGTGGCTCCCTTGCTGGCGGAGCTGCAAGACGCCGGCCTTTACCTCGATGCGGACCTAGTCACCCAGATTCTCCACCTAGCGGGAGAGGAGTGAGAAAATCGGTCTGATTCTTCCATCGTCTTGAACATGGTTTCTTCATACGACAAAAGGCGTGCAGCACTGCACGCCTTTCTATTTGCGAACCATATCTTTCCGTACAATAAGTTCTGGTGCCGAGGACTCGACGCCGGGACGACGCTGATTAACGCCATCCTCAGTAGCACCGACACCTACAGCCTGCTGCCCGACGCGCTGGCTGGCTGATTATACCCCCACCAGGCCCCGCCTGTCAACCCCCCCAGTCTGATAATCAGAATCCGACCACCCGGCTCGCCCCATCGTTACCCGCCCGCGGATACGCAGCCCAGGCCGCCCACAGCGCCGGTAGCGTGGCGCTGCTCACTGCCATGCCATAGACAGTTCCCCAAGGGGAGCCAGCGCCACGCACATATACATTGCGGTCGATGACATTCGTACCGTCATCGTCCAGTGGGCCGCCCAGGGCGAACAGCGGCCGGTCAGTAGGGGCGATGACCACGTTGTCCACAAACTGGCACCCACCAGTGCGCCGGTCATCCACGTCCGAGCCGGTGACATAGAACGCGCCCTGCGCCCCAGCCTCGAACACGTTGTGCTCTATCACCACATCATGCGCCGCCTTGAGCGACATCGCCATGTCAATGCCGCCGGCCGCGTAGCAGTTGCACACGACGGTGCCGGTAGACCGTTTCACGGCAATAGCGTGGTCGTAGCACCGGGGCACCCGCACGCCATCCAGCGTCCAGCGGGAATCGTCGGTGCAATGGCCGACGAGCATGGCGTGTCCCACCTCGCCCAGCAGTTCAACCGTGGTGCCGACGATAGCCCCGCTCGAGTAGCGCGCGTCTACCTCGTCGGCGCGCCCGACCAGAATCCCGTAGCCGTTCAGCCCCGAGACATAGCCGCGTTCTACCAGGATGTTGGTGCCGGACCGCAGCCACATCCCGGTGTTGCCGGTCGCCAGACAGTCCGTGAACGTGATGCTGTCCAGCGTGTCCGTATCTGGCGCGGGCGCTACCAGATAGACGCCCACCACGTCTTGCAGTCCACCCCCGCTGCCCAGATCGTTGCCGCGCATGGTACAGCGGTTGAACGCCACGTTGCGGATGCTGCCCCCCGGCGATGCGGGCACCAGGCGCACCGGGTAGCGCGCCGCCGTGCCCGCGCTGCGCACCACGAATTCGCAATCGTTGAACGTGAGACCTGAGACGCCAGTAGTCAAGCCAATGACGGTCAGGGCCGATGATACACTGTTCGATTGCGTGGTGAAGCGTAGCCGGTTGAACGTCCAGCCGCTACACCGCCGGATGCGCGTCGCATAGCTGGTCGATGAATTGCCGGTGATGGTCACAACATCGCCAGCGTTTTCTGGCTCCAAAGTCAAGTCGGATATGGTAGACATCACCTGGAAATCCGGCTCTTCAGCATAGGTGCCCGCGCCGATGCGGATCCGCGCCCCGGCCGGTACGTGGGCTATGGCGTTGGTCAGCGAGCGCCACGGCGCGGCGCTGGACCCATCGCCGGCCGCGTCGTTGCCCGTCAGGCGCACGTAATAGTCGCCGCCGGTCTGCGCCGGCGGCACCACCGCCACGGCTACCAGAATCAATGGCAAAAACAGGCGCATGGTCATCCCGCCCGCCCCAGCAACAGTTGCGCCAATAGCACCGCCGCATCGTCCGGTGGCGCGTCTGGCGTCAGAACCAGCCGCCCCGTGGCCGCGTTATACTCGGTGGCGGCGATAAAGAACGTGGTGCCGTCCAGATAGTTGGCCACGCGGATGCGCTCCCCGGCGCGCACCCGACAGGCTGGCTGCAGCACGCCGCGCTTGTCGGGAATCTCCCAATCCAGGGTCATGCACACTTTGTACACGGGGTCCTTATGGCGCGCCAGGTAGCGCTCGCCCAGATACTGGGCCGTCGTCGCCGACTCTGAGTCCACGCGCAGCACATAGTCGCGCTGGCCATAGGTAGCCACACTGGTCGCGTCGGTGAGCGTGGCGGCGTCGGTGGGCGTGAGCCACGCCGGCCGACCCTGCTCGTCGCGATACTCGACGATGATATAGTTGTAAAGCTGGTCGAGACTGGGATCACTCGTGAACTCTTCCAGGTCGGCCAGCCGCACCAGGTAGTCATAGTCACTGATGTCGCGCGCTGATACGTGGGCCTGCGGCAGCCCATCGCTGGCAGCCTCGCTATCCCACACGCACAGGCCGTAGGTGTTGGCGCTGGCGTCGCCAAACGCCAGGGCCTGGGCCACGATGTCGGCCAGCGGGCGCCAGCCCGTCGTGAGGAATGGCTCCAGCGTCAGCGCCGGGTCAGTGATGGCGCTGTAATCCACGCTCAGCTCGCTCACCAGCGCCAGCACGTCCGCGACGATGGCCCCGCCGGTGATGGTGCCGGTTTCGCTGTAGACTTTGACGTTGGTAAACCGGCCATAGATTGTCCCATCGCCCAGGCCCGTCTGCGCGGCCCCGCTGATGAACAGTAGATCCACGTAGCGTCGGGGGGTCGCTAGCGTGTGGTTCACGCTGCCCGTGCCGGTGGCGGCCACGGACCACAGCGTGGGCGTGCCGGCGTTTTCGTCGTACAGCACCAGGCCCCAACTTTGCGCCCCGGCCTGCAGGTCATAGTCAAACGCGATGCGCTTGATGGTCTGCCCGGCCGGCATCATATAGCGCTCGCAGACATAGTCGCCATTGGCGATGGATACGCCGTCCTTCGCCAGGTACTGGAGCCGGTCCTGGTGGTCAAACGTGAACAGGTCAGGCTGGTAACCCGCCAGGGCGGGCGTGGCGGCCGGCCGCTGCCACTCGGTCAGGCGCATGTCACACCAACGCTGGTGGATCTGGCGGCTACGCAGCCGCGCATGGTAGCCCAGCGCGGCCAGGTCGATGGACTCGGCCGGCCCGCGCAACTGCTCGGCCAGGTCCTCAATCACGCCCTCGAAAATCGTCTTCAGCCCATGCCGGCACACGCAGCGCAGCGGCGCGGCCACGGTCCACGGCCGGGTGATGGGCCGCTGGATGCTGGTCCGCAGGTCCACAAAGCCCCCTGGCCAGGCCGTGCGAATCGTCGGCGGGTCGAATGAGGCGATTTCGCCCTGCGGGTCCAGGATGGGGTTGCCGCTGGCGTCGTAGATGTAGAGGTGCAGGTCGTGGTCCATCAGACCTCCGGCGGGATGCGGTAGCGGGGCAGAAGGTGGCCGGACAGATAGACCGTGGTGGCGATATAGTCCAGCCACCCTACGGTGTCAGCCTCCTTGCTCCCAGTCGCGACTAGCCGACTGGGAGCAATCGGAGCCGGCTGGAGCAGTTGGCCGGCCCAGGCGGGATAGGCCAGGATTTGCAAATTGGCATCTGTCTTGGCCACGAGTGGCGGTTGGCTGATTGTATCGCTCAGCAGGCCCTCAGTATTGTCAATGGGCGCCGCGCTATCGGTCGTGACGAGGTGGCCCTCGTCGGCCACGGGGATCAATAATAAATAGTCCAGGTCCAACCGGCCGCTCCCCGTGGTCTGGCTGGCGACCACGGACAGGAACTGGGCAATCGTGTCACCCAGCCCTTCAGGATAATTGATTTGGGGCAGATTGATTTCTCCCATATCGGCGACAAACCAGCCCGTCAGAGTCGCGTCGGTCAAATCAACAGGGGCCGTGGCCGCCTGGCTGTATCCCGATTCCTCGCTGCCCGTAATGGCCGCATTGTAGACGACCAGGTGCGCGGCCCACACGTCCGCGGTACTGGTCAGTGCCCAGCGCGCGTAAACCCGAAAGCGCCCGAAAAATCGCGCCGAACCACCGGGGGCGGTGCTCAGATCCCACCGGCGCCAGAGCACCCCGGCCCCATCATCACGCCACTTATGACCATCGTTGGCCGTGGCGTCGGCTACATCACTGCCAGTGCCGTCATCGCCGTCGCCCTGCTCGAGCAGTGGGTACCAATCCGGGAACCCGCGGTGGCGCAGTCCGACGCGCGCGTTCAGGATGGTGTAGGTGGCCTCGCCCAGCACAAATAGCCGCAGGCCC
>JAHJIN010000297.1 GCA_018823415.1 Chloroflexota bacterium
CCCTACCGACCGGCATACCAATCGACCCTGATAGCTGCCCGGGGGTAGGATAGCCGTACCGGTCCACTCGTTGGTCAGAGGATGGTAAGCCAGCGATGTCAGGCCCGCCGGCCCACCGGCCGCGGTATACAGATAGACCTGCACGGTGCGGGCGGTGCCGGGTAGGCTGCGCCCCACCAGATTGAGTTGGCCGTAGCGATAGTAGCGGCCCCGCACGTGTACCTCGACGCCTGGGACCCCCGGCCCCGCCGGCGTCCGCAGGTGCACCGTGCCGGACCAGGCCGGTTCCCCGGGAACGGGCCTGGCGGTAGGGGTGGCGGTCGGACTGGCCGTGGGGGTGGTCGTTGGGCTGGCAGTGGGTGTGCCAGTCGGAGTAGCCGTCTGGGTCGGCGTGGCGGTGGGCGTCCACGGGACAGGTGTCGCCGTCGGTGTCGCCGTGGCGGTCGGCGTGTGGGTGGGCGTCGGCGTCGCGGTTGGGGTGTTCGTCTGGGTCGGCGTTGGCGTGGGGCACACGTCCAGGCTGACAAAGACGCAGTAGTCACACCCGTTGCCGTGGGCCGGGAACAGGAACTGGTACGGACAATACGTCGGCGGCACGCTTTCGTCCGTCACCCGGATGGTGATGTTGTGGTTGCAATTCCACTCGTGCCCGAACTGGGCATAGGTGCCCAGCCAGCCGTGGTCCTGGATGTGCTTGCTGGCGTAGTGGTACAACTGCCCATCGCCGTCCCGCTCCCAGATCTCGACCAGCAGGCCCACCGGGCCGTGCACGCTCAGCCACATCCCCGGCCCACCCCAGCAGCCGCAGACGCCGGAGACGGTGGAGTCGCAGGTCCACCAGAAACTGGCGCTGTGGGGGCGCTGGAGAGGAGCTGCCAGACCCGGCGCGCGGTGGGGCACCAGTTGACCCGGTGCCGGGGTGGTGCCCTTCGACTGCGCCGCTAGCCGGGGCTGGGCCTCACGCTGGCGCCTGACTTCGTGGCTCAGGGGCAGCGCGAGGACGTCGAACCAGCTCCCCAGGAACAGGTCGTCGCCCACGATGGTCAACGCGGTGAACTCCGGGCCGATGTCGCCGGGCACCGGCAGGTCGGTGGGCACCCGGGCCCAGAGATAATCGCCCGGCGCGGCCTGGTGCAGGGCAAACAGCCCGGCCTCGGTCGCGCCCCAGCACTGCCCATCTCGCGTGGCCAGGCGCAGGACCGGCGGGACCAGGGGTGGCAGGTCGGGGATGCGCGTCAGGTCGCTCTCACGCGTCGGCACGAGTTGCCAGGTACGGCCGGCATCCGGGCTGCGATAGAGCCCCTGGTGCGTGCCGGCCAGGATCGTGTCGCCGTCGACGACCAGATCGATGACGCCGACCTCGCCCAGGGCTTGCCGCCATTCCTCGCCTGGCTTGTACACCCACAGCCCGGTCCCCCCGCCGGTCACGACCAGGCCATCGCGCGCGGCGACGGCAAAGAGCGCCTTCCGTTCCTGCTCCACCGCCGCCGGCCCGACGGCTTCCCACTGCCCACTGGGGAGATCCGCCAGCCGCGCCCGCCACAGCCAGGGGTGCGAGGCGGCGTAGACGTAGCCGGCCGCCGCGTCCACGGCCACGTCAAAGACCGTGGGCCGGCGTGTAGCGGAGGTCGAATCGGTCGGCAGTAAGGTGCGGCTGGGCAGGTCGATCAGGACCACCGGCGCGCCCGGCCCCGGCCACCACCAGAGCCGGTCGTCCACCCGGCCAGCGATGACGCCCCCGCCCGGCACTGCGGCCGCTGCCATGAGGCGTGTCTCGTCGGTGCCGGGCACCCGCTGCCAGTTCGGCTCGTCCAGAGGACGATACCACAGCCCGTTGCGGGCGGCGGCGACCAGACCGTCAGACGCAGTTACCAGGTCCGTGGGGTCGCTGGGCCGGTCTACAGCCAGAGGGCGCGGTGTTGGACAGATGGGGGCTGGCGTCGCCGTCGCCGACCCCGGCCCGGACCAGCCTGGCCCACTGACCTGGAGGAGCAGCAGGACGATGAACAGCAGCATGGCGGCGCCGGGCAGCATCCACCGGCGACGCTCACGGGTGGTCATGGCGACCTTCCTCCGGTAAGATACCCAGTCGAACGTCTGGGAAGAATAGCAGATGGCGGTGCCGGATCTGGAAGGCCTGCTCGCCGTGGGCCATCCATCCGGCCGCACCGCCCAGCCCCAGCACCGGCAGGGCCGCCGCCTCGTACCGGGTCAGCAGGCCGGTGGCCGGGTCGAAGGCAGCTACCGCGTCGACCAGGGTAAACCAGAGCCGGCGGTCACCCGGGGCATAGCTCAGCTCGCCGGCACCCAGGGCCGGCAGGTCATATTCCTCGACATACGGCGGTGTGGCATAGGGCATCAGACGACCCAGGCGGTTGTTGGCCCGGTCCAGGTACCACAGCGTCGTGGCGGCGGGCGGGTTGGGGAGGTCCGGGCCGGCCGGGGGCGGGACGTACACCAGCGACGAGGCCACGCGCAGTTCCGGGAGCAGCCAGGCCATGCGGCTGGCGCGCGGCCCGCCGGGGTAGGTGTAGGACAGGCGCACGATGGAGCGTTGGGCCCAGTCGCTGTACCAGACCGTGTAGGTGCTGCCAAAGTGCTCGACGTGGGCCAGGGCCGCCGGCCGGTCGATCCCCAGGAAAGCAAGGGCGGCGCCGGTCGCCGGGTCCAGGGCCAGGATGTGCTCGTCGGCCACGCCCCAGACCAGCCCCGGCTCCGCGCCCAGGCTGGCCGGGGCCGGCGTGTCGAACAACGCCGACTGGTACG
>JAHJIN010000298.1 GCA_018823415.1 Chloroflexota bacterium
CCACCGGGCCAGAGCGGGTCCAGGGGCCTGTGCGTCTCCCGTTCCAATCAACGGTCTCCGGCCCGGTAGCACTAGAGATACTGTGCCTGAGTTACGGCCAATTGTCAAGTACTTGGGTTTTCACTATTATATCAGGAGGCACTATGCCTGAATTGCCTGAAATCGCCGTCCGCGCCTGTGAGATGAAGCAGGCGCTCGTGGGCAAGACGATCCGTGGTATCGAGGTGCTGCAGCCCAAATGCCTCAACATCCCGGAGGAGACGTTCGTCGAGGCGCTGACCGGCGCGCGGTTGCTCGACGTGGTCAGCCACGGCAAGTGGCTGTTCATCGAAACCACCCAGGGATGGCTGTTGCTCAACCTGGGGATGGGCGGCGAGATCCTGCTCGTCACGCGGGACAGGCTGCCGGAGAAATATCGCCTCGTCTTTGATTTCGACGATGGCACCTGCCTGGCCGTCAACTTTTGGTGGTTTGGGTATGCCCATTTTGCCCGGGACCTGGCCGACCATTCGATGGTATCCCAGCTCGGCCCCGATTTCATGAGCCTGACGCCGGGCGAGTTCCGCGAGCTGCTGCGGGGGCGGCGCGGGGGCATCAAGTCGTTTCTGCTCGACCAGAAGCGCATCGCCGGCATCGGCAATGTCTATGTGCAGGACCCGCTGTTCAAGGCCGGCGTCCACCCACTGCGGCCCATTCACACCCTCGCCGACGACGAGATCGAAGCACTGTACCGGGCATTCCGCGAGACGTTGCAGGAGAGCATCGACCGGGGCGGCAGCCACTGGGAACTGGGCCTGCACGGCGAGCCCGGCCGCTGGGGCAGCGATTTTTTCCTGGTCGCCTATCGAGAGGGCCAGCCATGCCCCACGTGTGGCACAGAGGTGGTCAAGATCAGGACCGGCAGCACCAGTGGATTTGTCTGCCCTCACTGCCAGCCGCTGGCGTGAAGGAGCGTTTGATGGACAAGGTCAACCTGGCGGCCAAGTTTGGGCTCTTGGACGACTACTGGTCCCCCCGGATCGTGGGAGAACTCAACCAGCAGTACGTCAAGCTGGTCAAGCTGAAAGGGGAATTCGTCTGGCACCACCACGAGGCCGAAGACGAGTTATTCCTGGTAGTGCGGGGCCGACTGACCATCCGGCTGCGAGGCCAGGACGTGGTTCTGAAAGAGGGCGAGTTCTTGATCGTGCCGCGTGGCGTGGAGCACCAGCCGGTCGCCGAGGAAGAGGCTCACGTCCTCCTGTTCGAGCCCCGGTCGACGCTGAACACGGGCAACGTTCAGAGCGAGAGAACACTGGATAAGCTGGCGAGAATCTGAGCAGAAACTGGAGGTGAAAAGATCATGACCGAGCAACTCGAATTCGTAACGACCTGTGGGCTGTACTGCGGGCTGTGTTCGGCGCGGAGCCGCATTCCCCAGCGGGCGCGCGCGCTGCAAGAGGCGATGACAGTGGAGGGCTGGCCCGACTGGGGAGCCGAGATCCCCGGCTTTGCCCCCTTTTGGCGCTTTCTGGAGGGCCTGCACGCCGCCGGTGGCTGCCCCGGCTGTCGCGCCGGCGGCGGGCCGCCCTTTTGTCAGATCCGCCAGTGCGCGCAGGAACGAGCGCTGGATCTCTGCAGCGAGTGCTCCGATTTCCCCTGCTCCCACATTGAGGCGCTGGGGGCCATCTATCCCACCCTCATCACCGATAACCGGCGGCTGCAGACGGTAGGCCTGGCGCAGTGGCTGGACGAGCAGGAGGAACGGGCCCGGCGCGGCGTGGTCTATGCCGACATCCGTTACCAGGTAGACGCGGCGGTGGCAGAGCAGGCATTCGGTGCACCCGAACCATAAGGCCCAAAACAGGAGGGAGGTCGATTACGACCATGGATATGAACCGTTTGGGGCAACGTCTCAAAGGAGACCCACTGTCGTGGCTGCTCGAGCCCGACCCGGCCAATCCCGGCGTGCGCTATTTTGCCCTGCGGGATCTGTTGGACCGGCCAGAGGACGACGCTGACGTGCAAACGGCCCGGGCCGTTGTCATGACCTCGGGGCCGGTGCCGGCGATCCTGAACGCCCAGTATCCCGAAGGTTACTGGGTCAAGCCGGGCAGTGGCTACAGCCCCAAGTACCGGGGTACCGTCTGGCAGATCATCTTTCTGGCCGAACTGGGGGCCGACCCGGCCGACGAGCGCGTGCGCCAGGGCTGCGAGTATCTCTTGAGCCATAGCATCGCCGCCAACGGGGCTTTTTCCTGCCTGCAGGCGCCGGTGCCCAGCGGCGCGATCCCCTGTCTGAACGGCAATCTGCTGCGTGCCCTATTACGCCTGGGGTACGAAAACGACCCGCGCGTGCAAACAGCCCTCGACTGGCTGGCCCGGTCCATCACCGGCGAGGGTCAGTTTCGGTACCTCAAGTCCGGCACGAGCGGCCCCAATTGTGCGTGCAGCGCCAACGGTGGACAACCCTGCGCCTGGGGTGCGGTCAAGGCCATCCGCGCCCTCATCGCCGTTCCCCCGGGCCAGCGCACCCCGGCGGTACAACACGCCATCGAGGCCGGCGCCGAGTTCCTGCTCAGCCGGGACCCGGCCGTAGCCGACTATCCACATACGGAGCGGGTCAGTTCCACCTGGTTCAAGTTTGGCTTTCCGCTGAGTTACTGGAGCGATGTCCTGGAGATTGTGGAGGTACTGGCGGGGTTGGGCTACGGACGCGACCCGCGACTGGCCCCGGCGATCGAGTTCATCCTGAGCAAGCAAGACACCGCGGGCCGCTGGAAGCTGGAGAACGCGCTTAATGGCAAGATGTGGGCCGACATCGAGCGCAAGGGACGGCCCAGCAAGTGGGTCACGCTCCGCGCCCGGCGTGCCCTGAAAGCAACAGATGCACACGACGACTGATCAAGACAAGCTACCAAGGAGGAAAAACAACCATGACCACAACTGATTTCTCTGACATTGCGGCCTGCGGATTGTTCTGCGGGAATTGCGGGTCGCACACCCGGGGCCGCTGCGTGGGCTGCAAGGCCGGCGGCGGCATGGTCAATAACTGCCAGATCCGAACCTGCGTGGCGGACAAGGGCTATGTCTCTTGCGGCGAGTGCGCCGAGCTGGAGACCTGCGAGTTCGTCAACCCTACCGGCCTAGTGCCTCGGGCGATGGGCAAGGTGATGAGCCTCGTCTTTCGGTCAGACAAGGCCGGCAACCTCCAGTACCTCAAGGAGCACGGGCCGGAAGCGTTTGTCGAATACAAGCGCCAGCAGGGCAAGATATAGCCGTGACAACGCCCAAGGTTCAACTTGAGGAAATGTTTCCCTGGGAGTTGGCCCAGGCATTGGCGGAGGCGCCCATCTGCTACCTGCCGCTGGGGGCCATCGAGTGGCACGGCGAGCACAATGCCGTGGGCCTGGACGCCCTCAAGGCCCACGCCGTCTGCGTGCGAGCGGCGCAGCAGTCCGGCGGCGTGGTGGCACCGGCCCTGTACTGGGCCACCGATTCGCGGGAGGACCTGGAAGATGGCACATATCTCACCGGCGGCGTGGAGCACGGCGAGCGCTATCACGTTCCCGGGAACATGTTCTGGTTACGACCGAACACGTACCACGCTCTGCTCCTGGACATCTATGAGACCATGCGCCGGCGTGGGTTCCGGGCCATCGTGGTGGTGGCCGGCCATTGGTCAGGCCACACGCTGCCGACGGTCCGGGCCAGCGGCGCCGATTTCCTGGCCCAGCACCCGGCCATGCGCTGGCTGCTCGTCACCGACCAGGAGGTGGTCCCCGATATGCACTATCCCCACGAGCACGCGGCCGGCGGCGAGACCTCGCTGCTGATGCACATCCGGCCCGACCTGGTGGACCTATCCAAAACGTTCGAGACGGATGGCGTGCTCCGGTCGTACTATGCCGGGCAGCCGGCGCACCTGCGCCGGCGCCGCGAGACCAGCTACAAGTACATCGGCGTGCTCACATGTAGCTTCATGTGGAAAACCGGCGCTGATGATGGGTCCAACGACCCCGAGACCACCGCCAGCCCGGAGCGGGGCGCACAGCTCATGGCCGTCATCGCGGAACGCATTGCTGCCCGCGCCCAGGCCTTGCTGGGCGACGCGCCTACTGCGTGTCAGTCATAAAGAGCAGCGCCACAAACGGCACCACCACGCAGATGGGCAGCACCACGATCAGCAGGACTATGATGACGACCATCGCCACCAAAAAGCCGGTGCTGCGGCTGGTCTGCGCAAACTGCTCCAGCGACGAGAGCTCGGCCGTCTTTTGCGGCGCGGGCAGGCCCTCGGCGATGCGCAGCAAGGTCAGCAGGTCGTCTAGCCACTGGCGGGCCAGGTCCGGGGTGATCCCATAGCCAAACAAGCCCCGGCTGCGATACCGGTGCAACGACAACGTGCCCGGCTGAAGCACCACCTGCTGCACCAGTGCCTTCCCCTCGCCGACCGCGAGGCGCTGGAGGAGCGCCGGCACCATCGGGTCGGTCAGCAGCCGGCGCGCCCAGTCTTCGTCCAGCGCCGTGATGCTCAACGCTTGCAAGCCCGGGTCGGTAAGCGCCAGAGGCTCGTAGCCAAAGGCCCCGGCTAGGGGCCGGATGACAGCCGCCTTTTCCACGACGTTGAGGCGCGTCTGCAATGGCGTGCTGATGCGCAGCTCCACCGTGGGACCGCGATACAGGCGGACGTTCACTTCCCGGCCCGCCACCGTGCCGTGGTACCGTCGGCCGGTGAGCATGTACATGCTGCCGCGCAGTCCCAGCGGACCGAAAACCGCGTCGAGTTGGCGCGCGCGCCGCCAGATTGTCCATATGAAAAAGCCCCAGCCGCCGCCTACGAGGATGAGGAAGAACAGGATCGCGGAAACCGCCAGCACCAGCAGGCCGATGTTGCTGTCCACGCCCGGCTGGTTGGTGAGCCCCAGGGGAGCGCAGATACATACCAGGAACAGGGGCACGACGATGACGATGGCGAGCAGCGAGATCAGGCACGAACGCACGTAATCCTTGGCAAAAGCTCCACCGAATCTGAGCATGGGAATTCTCCTTCTACGGTATATCGCCGCGCAGCCGAGCGTCCAGGGCCGTGTGGCGCTGGGCCGGGCGGTTGTTCTTGACGGCGATGGCGATGGCGCGCCGGGTGCCCACCAGCACCACCAACTGTTTGGCCCGAGTCACCGCCGTGTAAAGCAGGTTCCGGGCCAGCATCACGTAATGCTGGGTCATCACCGGCACTACCACGGCCGGGTACTCGGAACCCTGGGCTTTGTGGATCGAACAGGCGAACGCGTGGACCAGTTCGTCCAAATCGGTCACGTCGTACTCTACCGGCCGGCCGTCTATCGTCACGGTAAGCACCTGATCCTCCCGGTCGATGGCACTCACCCGGCCGATGTCGCCGTTGAACACGTCGCGGTCATAGTTGTTGCGAATCTGCATCACCTTGTCGCCCACGCGCAGGACCCGGCCCCCGGCCCGCCACTCGGCCCTACTCGGCGATGCCGGGTTCAGCGCCTCCTGTAATCGCACGTTCAGGTTCGCCACGCCCACCGCGCCCCGGTACATGGGCGCCAGCACCTGCACGTCGTCCACCGGGTCCAGCCCAAACTTGCGCGGGATGCGCTCCTGCACCACGTCCACCAGGAGGTCGGCGGCGCGGTCCGGGTCTGCCTCCGGGAACAGGAAAAAGTCCAGCGCGTCCGGGCGGAACACGGGCATCTGACCCTGATTGATGCGGTGAGCGTTGGCGACGATGAGGCTGCGCGGGTCCTGGCGAAAGATGGTAGTGAGGCGCACCGTTGCCGCCTGGCCGGAGGCGATGATGTCGCCCAGCACGTTGCCGGCCCCCACGGAGGGCAACTGGTCCACGTCGCCCACCAGCAGCAGGTGACTGGCCGGGTCGATGGCCTTGAGCAGGTGGTTGGTGAGCAGCAGGTCCAACATGGACGTTTCGTCGACGATGACGAGGTCGGCGTCCAGGGGGTTGGCCTCGTCGCGCTGGAAGCGATAGCCCTCTTTGGGCGAGAACTCGAGCAGGCGGTGGATGGTCTGGGCCGGGCGGCCGCTGGCCTCTGACAGGCGCTTGGCGGCCCGGCCGGTGGGCGCGGCCAGCAATGCCTTGAGCTGGCGGGTTTCCAGCAGTTCCAGGACTGCCCGGACCGTGGTGGTCTTGCCGGTGCCCGGCCCGCCGGTGAGCACCGTCACCTTGTGGGTGAGGGCCGTGCGCACGGCTTCGGCCTGCTCTGGGCTGAGTTGGATCGCCTCGCGGCCGGCCAGCCAGGCAAAGGCCCGGTCCCAGTCCACGTCGGTGAACGCCGCCAGCCGGCTCTGCGCCACGTTCAGCAGGGTCCGCAGCCGGTTAGAGACCCCCACCTCGCCATAGTAAAAGGGCCGCAGGTAGACGGCTTGCTCTTCCTTCAGCACGCTCTCCGGCCCACACGTAGTGCCCTGTGGGTGGCGAATCTGGTACGTGACCGTCTCTTGCTGCACCTGCTCCTCGGCGTGCAGGCTATCGATGGCCTGCTCCACCAGCGGGGCCTCCACGCCCAGCAGCGACGCGGCCTCGCGGACCAGGTCCTCGCGCGGCGTATAGACGTGGCCCTCATCGGACTGCTGGCTCAACACATAGGCCACGCCGGCGGCGACGCGCTGCGGCGCGTCCGGCGCGATCCCCACCTGCCGGGCGATGCGGTCGGCCGTGAGAAAGCCGATGCCAGTGATGTCGCGGGCCAGACGATACGGGTCGGCGCGCACCACGTTCACGGCGTCGTCACCATACTGCTTGTAGATCTTGGCCGCCAGGGACGTGCTCACGCCGTGGCTCTGCAAAAAGACCATGATCTCTTTGACGTGGCGTTGCGTTTCCCAGGCCACTTTGATCATCCGCACGCGCTTGGGGCCAACGCCAGACACCTCGATGATCCGGTCCGGCGTCTCGTCGATGACCTGGAGTGTGCGCAGCTTGAAGTGTCGGACGATGGCCTTGGCCGTGACCGGCCCGATGCCCTTGATCAGCCCGCTGCCCAGGTACTTTTCGATGCCCTGGATGGTGGCCGGCAGCACCACCTGAAATTGCTCCACCTTGAACTGCCGGCCGTATTTGGGGTGTGTGGTCCAATCGCCGGTCAGCCGGGCCCGCTCGCCCACGTTCACGCCCACCAGGTTGCCTACCACGGTGCAGGTCCCGGCCCGGCCCTCTTCCTGGACCTGGGCCACGGTGTAGCCGTCCTCCTCCGAGTGAAAGGTGATACGCTCGATAGTGCCTTCGATGGTCAGAGGCATATCCTGCTCCTCTGGCTGGGCGTAGGGCACGCTTGGCGTGGCACGCGTAGCGTGCCCTACGATACCAAAAAGCAAAACGCGGCGAATCGTCTCCGATCCGCCGCGTCTCATTCGCTCACAGCACGTTACAACCCCAGGTCGTCGGCGATGCCTTGCATGGCCTCCAGCCCGATGCCCACAAACTCGTCCAGCGTGAGCCCCAGTTCCTCGCAGGAGGCGATCTGCTCGCGGTTGGCGCCCCGGGCAAAGCCCTTTTCCTTGAAACGGTTCAGGATAAACTCGGTGGTCACCGGGGCCAGTTTCTTGGGCTTGCGGATGAGGGCCGCCGCGATGATAAGCCCGGTGAGCGGGTCCACGGCGTACAAAGCCATGTCCAGCCGTGTCTCCCGGGGCAAGCCGTGCATCTCGTTGTGCGCGCGCACCGCCTGCACGATGCGCGGATCCACGCCGCGCTCGGCCAGCATCTCGGCCCCCAGCAGGCCGTGGCGTGCCGGGTCTTCGTACGTCTCGTCATAGTCGATGTCGTGGAGCAGGCCGGCCAGACCCCACAGCGCCTCATCCTCGCCCAGGTGCCGGGCCAGTGCCTGCATCACGGCTTCGGTCGCCAGCATGTGCTTGCGCAGGTTAGCGTTGCCCACCTGATCCTGGACCAGTTGCCATGCGACCTCTCGTTCCATTGTTATTCTCCCAGGAATCCGGTGGCCGGCGGCACCTTGTCCGAGGACCAATAGCGCTCGATCTGGGCGCTTTCCTTTTGGATCGCCAGCCAGCGGTTAAGGGCCCTGCCCCAGATAATGTCCCACTGGTCGCCGTCGATCAGCCGGTTTGTATCACGCTCTATCAACTGGATGATGTGCCAGTTGCCGTCTTTGTCTTGCACCAGCGGGCTCAACTCGCCGGGTGTGGTCAGGGCAAAGGCAGCATCGGCCAGAGCCACCCCGCTGTCATATGCCAACAGTTCGTGGATCTGCCAGCCCAGGTCCCCGCCCTCATCCTTGGTGAGGGCATCTTCGGACAACTCGCGGGCCAGGTTGGCAAAGCCTTCCGGGTCTGTGGCATAGTTGATGCCCTGCGCCTGGGTCAATACCGCCCGGGCCTGGGTTTCGTCGGTCATCTGGATATGGCGAATGTGGACCTGGTCGATGCTGGCGGGGATGCGGGATTGCAGAGACTCTTGCGCCCGGAGCATCAACAAGTCCCGACGGACGATCTCGCGCAGTTCGTCCATGTTGATCCCTGCGGCGTTCAGCCAGGCCGTTATATTTTTCTCCCAATCTTCCCGGGACACACTGGCGGCAGTGGGTTCCGGCGTGGGAGCTTCTGGCGTGGCGGTGGGCGTCCCGCTCACCGGCGTTGCCGTGGGTGCCGGCGTGGCAGTGGCCGTGACGGTGGCCGTGGGGGCCAGGGTGGCGGTGGGCGCCGGCGGCGCCGTGGGATACGGCGGGTGCGTCGGCTCGGGTGGGACCGGCGTAGGCGGCGTCGTATAATAGCCAAAGCGCGATTGGATCTCTTGGTCCACCTCGGCATCGGTGGGGACCTGGATCTCCAGGGCCGTCACGTTCTGCCGCACCAGCTCGGAATTAACCAACTGCTCTAAAACCTGCCAGGGCAGTTCTGCAAAGCTACCTTCCAGGTTGCTCATCTGTTGCTGATAGATCTGGATAATAAACCCGGCGTTGGGATCGCTTTGCAACTCGTCAATGCGCTGTTGCAGCGCCAGGTATTGCTGCTGGAGCACGAACCGCTGGTAGAGCACGTTAGCCTTGTACAGGCTGGTGGACACGCCCTGACCGTTGACCACCACGATAGGCTGGTTGGGCTCGGCCACGTTGGCCTGATACCAGCCCCAACCCAGTGTTCCCACCAAAAGTGCGACTACAATGCCGATAAAGGCAAACACAATGATCTGGCGACGCTGGTCCTTGCGCGAACGGGCGCGCTGTTTGCGCGAACGAGGCTCGGTCTCCTGACTGGGACGCCGACGAGCGTCGCGCCGGTCCTGCTTGGTTTTCTTGCTGCTCACGATATGTGCTCCTCCCAAAAACTACCTTTGACAGTGCGTATAACAGGCTTCGGAAGCCTAGTACTCCCGAAGCCTGGCCGTCCACTGTCCATTAAATCACGCCTGCAAGGGCTAGTTCTAGCTACCAGACAACCGAACGTGGTCCCCGGTGTAGGGTAGCAGCGCCACATAGCGAGCCCGTTTGACCGCTCGGGCCAGCGCTCGCTGATGCTTGGCGCACGTGCCGGTCTTGCGCCGAGGCTGGATCTTGCCATGCTCGGTCACGTAACGCTGCAACAAGCCCAAGTCTTTGTAGTCGATGTGCTTGATCTTGTCCACGCAAAAACCGCACACCTTGCGGCGGTGCCGGAACTGGCGCGGGCCACGTGGGCGGCCGCCGCCCCCAGCACTACGCTGCTGGGGCCCACGCCGGCGCGGGCCGCGCTCAGCTCCATCGCGGCTATCCGGCGTATAATCTGATCCACTGGTTGGTCTATCTCGTTGCTCCTCAGTCAAGGAATTCCTCCTGTTATGTCTTGGCGACCGCTGGTCCCATCAACCGGGTCGGCTCACGCCGGCTAGTCTTCGAGCCGGATGTTCAAATAGCGCAGCACGTTCTCGTTCAGCTTGAGCCAACGCTCGAACTCGGCCAACTGGGCCACCGGGAACTGGAACCGCAGCACGGCATAATAGCCGGCCACGCGCTTCTTGATCGCATAGGCCAGGCGTCGCCGCCCCATCGCATCCACCTTGTGCACCTGTCCGCCCAGATCGGTCAGACGAGTCTGCACATTCTCCAGTTCCCCTGCGAATCCCTCGTCATCCAGTTCGGGATTCAAAATGATCATCATCTCGTATTCGTTCAACCACGCACCTCCTCCCTGTGGGTTTGCCCCTGTGCCCTTTTGCCAGGGGTAGAAAGGTTACTGAGGCCTGACTTGTCGCCAAGGCCCAGCACACTAGCGGCCAACTATACCACACCTATTCCGTTTTGGCAAGCGCGCGTATTGAATCATAAATAATCCTACTTTCGGAGGTATCGTTACTTCATATATAATGTTACCGAGCCCCCGGGCTCGACTACTGCATAGGAGGCAACGATATGACACCCGAGAGCAAACGCGAGCTATTGGCGGCCATCAGA
>JAHJIN010000299.1 GCA_018823415.1 Chloroflexota bacterium
CAGACAATGTCCGGAGCGTTACCGGCCGAGAACTCGGTGGTCAGCTTGTCCAGGTAGCCGGTCACCGGGGCTGGGTCGTATTGCAGGACAATGCCCTGCGACTTGAGCTGGGCGCTCAGGTCATCACTGATCTTCTGGTACACATCCTGCTCGGCCTTGTTGTCCGGGCGAGTGCGCCAGCGAATGGTCACCATCTCGGGTTCCTTGGTAGGAGCCGGACCGCCCGTCGACGGGCACTGGGCCGCGACCAACATCCCCACCACCATCAGCAGGCTGATCATCATCCACAATTGGTTACGCTTCATCAGACTCTCCTCCTTGAGAATAAGTAGGTCTTGCTTTCTAAATGGCCAACAACGCGAAAAACGACGTCAAACATATTGGTCAAACGTATTGGTGGTGATCACCTCCCTTCTAATTCACTAGTTCAGACTGCCGCACGAGCGGCGCACGACGAGTTGACAAGGCACCGTGACATGCGCTATGGTCGACTCGGGATTGAGCAAACAGTCGATGAGCAGGTCGGCGGCGCGCCGGCCATGCTCCAAAAAATCCTGGTGAATGGTGGTAAGCGGGGGATCAAAATACGAGGCCAGGGGAATGTCATCAAACCCCACCACCGCCAGGTCTTCGGGCACGTGCCGGCCCTGCTCCCGGGCCGCCCGGATCGCGCCTACGGCCATCCGGTCGTTCTGAGCAAACAAAGCGGTAAACGGGGGACCCGCCAGCAGTTGCTGCATGGCCTGGTACCCACTATCTGGCGACCAATCACCCGTGGCGATAAGGTCGGCCGATACCGGCAAGCCCGCTTCCGTAAACGCCTGCACATAGCCGGCGATGCGATCCTGGACACAGTCCTCATTCTGCGGCCCGGTGATCATAGCAATGCGAGTATGGCCCTGGGCGATGATATGGCGGCCGACCTGATATGCGCCATGCTGGTCATCGCAACGCACCGAGCACACTGCCTCATTCTTGGGGGTGCTGCCCAGATACACCACGCTCAACCCCTGTTCGACCAGAGGCAACAGGTAGACATAGCGTTCGTCGGCGCGCGGGTTGAGGATCAGCAGGCCATCCACTTGACGGTGGAGCATTTCTTCTAGCAAAGGCTCGGCGTCAGCAGCGTGGGGCGCACTGCCGGTGAGGACAAAATAGCCCTTCTGGCGCGCTGCTGCCTGCGCCCCTTCGATGATGCAGGCCAGGGAATAATCGGTGAGGTTGGGAGAAATGCAGCCCAGGGTCCGGGTGCGGCCGGCCACCATGCTGCGAGCTACTGCGCTAGGCCGATAGCCCAACTCGTCGATGGTGCGCAGCACCCGGTCCCGCGTCTCGGGACTGACCTCGGGCTTGTCATTCAGCACGCGAGAAACCGTCTGGCGAGAGACGCCAGCGCGGGCAGCAACATCTTTGATGGTAGGGCGGGGTTGCACCGTAGAACGCTCCTGACGAAATGTGAACGGTCCCGTGAACGTTCACATTATACCACGACCGAGCCGCGTTGTCAATATCCGGCAGGCCATCGCACTAAACACACCTTGACAAGTCCCCTCTTGAAGTATAGAATATGACCACATGTTCTGCCTGCCGGGGCGTTCTTACAAGGTTTTGCATTTGGTTCCGGCTTGACCGGTTTAGCAAGCTCGTGTTCTGCGAAAGGAAGCCAATCAAAAGGAGTGTACCATGAGTGTGATCGAAGCCAGTCAACTGACCAAGTATTATGGCAAGGCCCGAGGCATCGTCGATGTCTCGTTTCACGTGGATGAGGGAGAGATTTTTGGTTTCATCGGGCCGAACGGGGCCGGCAAATCAACCACGATCCGATTGTTCTTGTCCTTGATTTATCCTACCAGCGGCAGTGCCACCATCTTTGGCAAGGACGCCATCAAGTATGGACCTGAGCTCAGACAGGACATCGGCTATTTGCCCTCCGAGGTGTTCTACTATGAGCGCATGAAGGTTATTGATTTGCTCAAGTATTCGGCCAGTTTTTACGACCGGGACTGCACGCAGCGCATGAATGAATTGGCCGAGCTGATGGAGCTGGAGCTGCATCGCCGCATCGAGGACCTCTCTTACGGTAACAGAAAGAAGGTGGGCATTGTGCAGGGGCTCTTGCACCAGCCCAAACTGCTTCTCCTTGATGAACCCACCGCCGGCCTGGACCCGCTCATGCAGCGAAAATTCTTCCAACTCATCCGTGAGGAGAATGAACGCGGGGTGACGGTCTTTTTCTCATCGCACATCCTGGGCGAAGTGCAACGCCTGTGCAACCGGGTAGCTATCATCAAAGAGGGCCAGATTGTCGAAATCGCCGATATCCACACTTTGCAACAGAACAATTACAAAAAGGTCTGGGTGGCGGCCAGCGATCTCGATGCCGCGCATTTCGACATCCCCGGCGTGACCAACCTGGAGCATACCAACGGTACGGTCCGTTTCTTCTACAAAGGCGACATCAATACGGTCATGCACAGGATCGGTGAATTAACGGTCTCTGATGTGACGATTGAAGAACCCACTTTGGAAGAGATCTTTATGCACTACTATGAATAGCAGGTGATGACCATGAGAATGAACATATTCAAGCAAGAATTCAGCATGCACGTGCAATCCGTGATCGCCTGGTCGGTGGCGGTGGCGGCGGTGCTATTGGTCTATCTCTCGCTCTTTTCCTCGATGGCCCAGGATGCCGCGCTGCTGAACGAGATGATGACCAAATTCCCCAAAGAGCTGCTCATGGCCTTTGGCCTGAACGGCGTGAACCTGGCGACGGTGTTGGGCTATTTCAGCTTTGCCTTCTTCTTTGTCCAGCTATGTCTGGCGATCCAGGCCGCGAATTATGGATTCTCGCTGGTCTCTGTCGAAGAAAGAGAATGGACGGCGGATTTCCTGTTGCCCAAGCCGGTGGGACGCACCCAGATCCTGACCAGCAAATTTCTCGCGGCCCTGGGCGGCCTGACCATCACCAATATCGTCGTCTGGATCAGCAGCTTTGGTCTGATCAATGTATTCAAAGGAGATGCAACGTATGACCCGCAACCCCTGGTGTTGATCATGTTGGGCATCGTGGTGTTCCAACTGTTTTTCCTGACCGTGGGCCTGGTGATTTCGTTGCTGGTGAAACGAGTCAGGAGTGTGTTGCCCTATTCGATGGGGTTGGCCTTTGGCATGTATGTGCTGAGCGTTTTCGGTGACATGCTGGGTGACAATGTATTGGAAAAGATCACCCCCTTTAAGCACTTTGACCCGAGCTATGTCATCCAAAATGGGACCTATGATCTACCCCTGGTGCTGATCAGCGTCGTGGTGATCGTGATCTCGCTGGTGGGCAGTTATGTACTCTACACCAGGCGCGATATCCCTTCCGTGGTGTAAGGAGGCAAGAGATGAATATCTTTGTGAGAGAACTGAGAGCCAACCTGAGATCATTGCTCATCTGGGGCGGCATTGTGATCCTGTTCGTGACAGTGGGGGTATCCAAGTTTTCTGCCTATGCGGGCAACCCCGAGATGTTGGCGATATTGGACACTCTGCCCGAAGCGCTGCTGGCTGCAGTCAGTCTCAGGGCCTTTGACCTGACCACGGTCACCGGCTTTTTTGGCATCCTGTTCACCTACTATGCGCTCCTGCTCTCCATTGCGGCGACCATGTGGGGCAGCGACATCATCTCGAAAGAAGAGCGAGACAAAACCATCGAGTTTTCGCTGACCCTGCCGGTAACCCGCAGTCGAGTGGTGACCGCCAAAACCCTGGCGGCGCTGGTCAATTGCATTGGCTTGCTGCTCATCACCTGGGTCGTGTCTATCGTCAGCGCGCAACCCTATCAGCCTGACAGCGGCTTTTATCAATTCCTGTTCCTGTGCATACTGGCGCTGTTCATCCTGGAGTTGATATTCCTGTCCATTGGCATCTTGTTGGGTTGTGCCATGAAGCGGTACAAACGGGCCAGTGCGATAGCGGTAAGCCTGTTGCTGGGCACCTATTTCCTCTCTATCATTTCAGGGCTAAACGAAAACCTCGATTTCCTCAAATACTTTTCTCCTTTCAAGTATTTCGATCCGGTGATAATGCTGCACGAATCCAGGCTTGATCTGGTCTTTGTAGGGCTGTCGGCTGCGATCATTGTGCTGAGCATGGCCGGCGCCTATCTGACGTATGCCCGGCGGGACCTGTACATTTAGCCGCCTGACATTCTTGAATCAGAAGCAGGTCGGATGACATCCGACCTGCTTTTTTTGTGTCATGAAGGGAGACCCGGCACGCGTGGAATCTCTTGCGTCGGACGTCTTCCCAATCTGGCTAGTTAGTGTTATAATAGACCTGGTACCACCATATCCCCTCCCAAGGAGCCACCATGCGCACACCAGGCACAGAGCGATTGGGTTTCCATGTTTCACGGCAGGCGCGAGACCGCTACCAGTTTAACCGGTCTCTCTTTTCGTCGCGCGGCAACGCCATGCTGTCCGACTTTCGGGCGGCGCGGGCCTTTGCCCAACAGATGAACGAGAAACGCGACCTGGCGCATTATCCCGAGCGCGCGGTGCAGGCCGGCCAACTGAACGCCGCCGCGCTCATCAACGAGATTTTGCACCACGTGGCCCAGCTCTACCGCGAGCAAGTACTCCCGGCCGCCGCACAGCAGGCCCTGACCCAACTGGACGCTGACCTGGGGCCAGAAGCCGTGAACACTGCGCTGCTGCGCTTTGTGGACGAATTTCCTCCGCCGGCCATCTATGAACGCGAGTTGACGCCGCCAGAGTATCTGGCCGGTGCCACCACCGGCGTCCCCAACCGCCAGATCCTGCTGGAAGAGCTGCTGATGCTCTGGCTGACCGACGCGAACCCGGCCTATGCCCCCCTCCAGGAGCTGTTCGACGACCAGCCGCTGGCCAAAGAGACGCCCTATCCCCAGATCGTTGCCGACCTGCAGACGTTCTTTGCCGACCAGCCGACCTTTGGGCCAGAGGGGCAAAACCTGGTGGACATGCTCCGCAGCCCGGCCCTGGCCGTGCCCCATTCGCTGGCCGGGCAACTGGAGTACATCCGAGAACACTGGGGCTATTTGCTGGGCTCGTATCTGTATCGACTCTTGAGCAGCCTGGACTTGATCGAGGAGGAGGCCAAGGCCGGTCGCTTTGCCGGCGGCGGACCCGGGCCAACCCGGGTCTACGAGTTTGGCGAGCTGGCCTTTGAGCCAGAGCGATTCAGCCAGGACAAAGACTGGATGCCCCAGGCCGTGATCATGGCCAAAAACACCTATGTGTGGCTGGACCAGCTCGCCAAAGAATACCAGCGACCCATCACACGCCTGGATCAGATCCCGGATCTAGAGCTAGACGCCCTGGCCCGGTGGGGCTTTACCGGCCTGTGGCTCATCGGCCTGTGGGAGCGCAGCCCGGCTTCCCAGCAGATCAAGCAGATGTGCGGCAACCCAGAGGCCGTGGCTTCGGCCTATTCGCTCTATGACTATCAAATCGCCGCCGACCTGGGGGGCGAGGGCGCCTACCAGAACCTGCGGGAACGCGCCTGGCGACGCGGCATTCGTATGGCCAGCGACATGGTGCCCAATCACGTGGGCGTCTATTCCCGCTGGATCGTGGAGCACCCCGACTGGTTCATCGCCCTGGATTACAGCCCCTTTCCCAGCTATAGTTTTAACGGGCCGGACCTCTCGGGCGATGACCGGGTGGGCATTTTCCTGGAAGACCACTATTACAGCCGGTCCGACGCGGCGGTGGTATTCAAGCGCGTGGACCGATGGACCGGCCGCGAGCAGTACGTCTATCACGGCAACGACGGCACATCCATGCCCTGGAACGACACCGCCCAGTTGAACTATCTCCACCCCGAGGTACGCGAGACCGTGATCCAGACCATCCTTCACGTGGCCCGCCAGTTCCCCATCATCCGCTTTGACGCGGCGATGACCCTGACCAAGAAGCACTTTCAGCGGCTGTGGTTCCCCGAGCCGGGCACCGGCGGGGCCATTCCCACTCGCGCCGAGCACGGCCTGACCCGAGAGCAATTCGACGCGGCCATGCCCCAGGAATTCTGGCGCGAGGTGGTGGATCGCGTAGCCGCCGAGGCCCCCGACACACTCTTGCTGGCCGAGGCATTCTGGCTGCTAGAAGGCTATTTCGTCCGCACCCTAGGCATGCACCGGGTCTATAACAGCGCCTTTATGAACATGCTCCGCGACGAGGAGAATGCCAAATATCGCACCGTCATCAAGAATACCCTGGAATTCGACCCCGAGATCCTCAAGCGGTTCGTGAATTTCATGAACAACCCGGACGAAGAGACCGCCGTCGCCCAATTTGGCCAGGGTGACAAGTACTTTGGCATCTGTACCATGATGGCGACCTTGCCCGGCCTGCCCATGTTCGGCCACGGACAGGTGCAAGGATTTTCGGAAAAGTATGGCATGGAGTATCGCCGGGCCTACTGGGACGAGCGCGCCGACGAGCACCTGGTCAGCCGCCACGAACGCGAGGTCTTTCCGTTGCTGCACCGGCGCTATCTGTTTGCCGAGGTGCGCGACTTTTTGCTGTACGACTTTTACGCGCCGGAAGGCCACGTCAACGAGGATGTGTTTGCCTATTCGAACCGGGCCGGCGACGAGCAGGGGCTGGTGGTCTATCACAACAAGTTTGCCTCGGCCCGGGGCTGGATCCGCACCTCGGTGGCCTACTCGGTCAAGGCCGGGGCCGGCGACGAGCGAACCCTGGTCCAAAAGAGCCTGGGCGAGGGCCTGAGCCTGCCCAACGACGCCAACCAGTTCTGCATCTTTCGAGACCATATCACCGGCCTAGAGTACATTCGCAACTGCCGGGAGCTGTGGGAGCAGGGCCTATACGTCGAACTGGATGCCTATCGCTGCCACGTGTTCCTGGACTGGCGGCCGGTGCCAGACAACGAATGGCACCAATACGCCCATCTGACCGCCTATCTGAACGGGCGCGGCGTACCGAGCATCGAAGAAGCGCTGCGCGAGGTGTTCCTGCAGCCGATACACTATCCGTTTAAAGAACTGGTCAACGCCGGCCAGTTCCGCTGGCTCATCGAACACCGCGTGACCAAGCCAGACGATGTGCTGGACCCGGCCCCGCTGGACCCAGCCCCACTGGACCCAGCTCCGCTGGACGAAGTCGAACGCAAGCTGGTCCACCTGCTGCGCGAGATCAAACAGTTCGTGGGCGGCGACGGCCGCGAGCAAGAGATTGCCCACGAGGTGCGCCTCAAGCTAGAGAGCGCCCTGCAACTGCCCACGCTGGATAGCCGCTACGAACTCGAGGACGCAGCCGCGGTCGCGGCCGCGATCGCGCGCGTGCAGGCCCAGATTGACGACGACGCCGCCTGGGGCACGCTGTTGGGCTGGCTGTTCACCCACGCCCTGGGCCAGGTGGACGCCGGGACCGATGCGGCGCAGCAGAGCCGGAGCTGGCTGGACGAGTGGCTGCTGGGCCGGATCATCGCCGGCACACTGCGCGACCTGGGCTTTGACGAGGGCGCGGCCTGGCGCTCCGTTGCCGCCATCAAGTGCCTCATCAATCACCAGAACTGGTGCGAGGCAGAGCCGGCCGGCGCCTACCCGGTGCTGGCCGACTGGCTCAAGGACAGCGACGTGCAGGGCTTTATCCAGGTGAACCGCTACCGCGACGTGCTGTGGTTCAACCACGAGTCGTTCGAGGATCTGCTGGGATGGATGCTGGTGGTGGCGGCCGTGACCATCGCCGCCGACCCGGCGCGCCCGGCCGACGAGGTCGCCCCGGCCATCGCCGCGTGTTACGAGGTGGTGCGCCAACTGGAGCAAGCCGAGGAGGAATCTGGCTATCAGGTGGCCCGCCTGTTAGAGATCGTGCAGGAATAGGCCAATCCACAACGCAAAACGAGCCGGTCGATGCGTCATCGACCGGCTCGTTTGTTGTGCCGCGTGTCAAACCGGCATGATGGTGGCCTCGTCCGTGGCCAAGACCTCGGCGTGCAGCGCGCCGCGCGACAACTCGCGCAAGGCCTCCTGGAATGCCGCGAACCGGACCACCGCGAACCGGACCGTCAGCGCCACCTCGCCGGCGAATGCCTCGTCCAGCACCACGCCGCCGTGGGCCGCCGCGGCCTGGCGCACCGGCTCCAGCAAAGCATATGGCGCCACGACGCGCGCCGTGTGCGTGGGTATCTTGATCGCACGCGGCACCGCGGCCAACACCTGGCGCACCGCGTCGCCATAGGCGCGCACCAGCCCCCCGGTCCCCAGCTTGGTCCCCCCAAAGTAGCGCGTCACCACCACCACCACATCGCCCAGGCCGCTGCCTTGCAACACCGCCAGAGCTGGCCGGCCGGCGGTCCCGGCCGGCTCCCCGTCGTCGTGGCAGTGGGCAATCACCGAGACCCCGTGACCGATGAGGTATGCCGACACGTGATGCGTGGCATCGGGTAGCTCGTGCCGGATGCCGGCGATAAAGGCCCGGGCCTGCTCCACGTCGAACGCCGGCGCCACGGTGGCGATAAAACGCGAATTGAGGACCAGGGTCTCGACGCAGGTTTGGCGCGCCGGGACTAGAGCATCTGTGATTGGCAATTTTTACCTGCCCTGGTTGTGGTGATATTCGGCTGGGGCCAGCTTGGCCTCACTCCAACAGGCTGTCAGGACCAGATGTCTGTGGGAGGACGCCATGACCAAGCTGTGCGCAGCACTATAATACAGCGGTTTTGCACTCTTGGCAATCAACAGAGGCCCCAATCCACGCCGCATAGTAACCCAAATCAACCCCAGTGTACAACAAGAATCCCCCCAGCGCATCCAGCACCCGGGGGATTTTTGGTCAGTCAGGTGGATAATCTTGATATCAGCCACTTGGCCGATACACGCATCGGCCGGCCAAGTCGTGCTCCCGAGCCAGGGCCACGCCACCTCGCGCAGCCAGGCCATCCAGTCCGCTGGGAACTGCTCCTGGTCTGACAGCGGGCGGGAAAAAGTCTGCACCAGTCGCGCATGTTGAATCCGCTTGGGCTGCCGGCCACCCTCGGCGACGCGTGTCAGCGGTTCGACGCGCGCACGATGTTCAGGAGCCTTTCCTGAGCAGCCGGGGACAGGCCCAGTCTGTCGATCTCGGCCTGCAGGTTCGCCAGTGTGCCATAGCCACCGACGTAGCCGTTCACGTGCGTCACGGCCGTGGAATTCACGAAATCCTCGACGGCGGGATACATGGCCTCGAACTCGCGCACCAGATCCCTCTCCTGGCGCAACCGGTATTTCTGGTGATAGTCTTCGGCCCAGGTGAACCCGGTGTCCGGGACGATCTCGGTGTAGATGCGGCGGTTGAGGCGGGCCGCCTCGTGGTCGCGGGATTCCAGGGCCACCCGCTTTTGCTCGTCGTCGTGATAAAAGATGATAGACGCATACTGCCGCGACCCGGCCGGCTGCGTGGGGCTATGACTGCTCCAGAACACGTCCAGCAGGTCCCGGTAGGAGACCCGAGTCGGGTCGTAGTCGATCTGGATCGTCTCGCTGTGATCGCTCAGTTTGTAATAGGTGGGGTTGGCGCTGGTACCGCCAGCATAGCCCACGCGAGTTCGCAACACGCCGGGGATGCTCCCGAACCGGGAGTCTGGCCCCCAGAATCAACCCATCGCGAACGTCGCCGTCTCGGTCTGGGCCGGCGCGGCGGCGTCGATGGGGGGTGTCGTGACCGGCGAGGCTACGGTGTTCTCCGCCTTGTTCATTGGTTCCCTCCACTTGGCCGAATTCAAGAGAATCGCTCCCAGTCCTACCAGACAGACAGCAATTGCCACAAACATCAGTCCCGGTATAATCGCCTTTGCCATTGGTCTGCACCTCCATTTGCCGATGATTGAGCGAGAAACTCGTCCCTCATCCCCATAGACGAGGCCAAGGCGTCATATCTTACCCCGGCGCCGATGTTTTGTCGGCAAGCGCTATCAAAAAACGAGCAGACACTTGGTCTCCTCGTTGCGGGTTGGGGATGGGCTGTCGCCTCATCAGTTCAGGGCACCGAGTGCGGCCAGTAGTGCCTCGAACTCTTCCCGGCAGTTCTGGCAGCGGTCCAGGTGGTCCTGTACCAGCGGGATGGCCTCGGCCGCGTTCTTGCCGGCCAGCACCAGCTCGGCAAAGCGGTCCAATTCCTCAAAACACTCGTCGCAGCCCAGCTCGTCCGGGCGCGTGGTCATGATCCCGCTGATCACCTTTTTGAGTGTGTCCAAACTTAGCAAGGCGGAGGTCGGTTCCATGCTGCTCCTTCATCCTGTAGACGCTGTGGGGTCTCCCGGTCTTACCCTTTTCGGTGCGCCATACGCCGTGTCCTACGAAAACACTCCCAGCACATCCTCGGGCGATAGCCCTTCAGCCTGCAGCCGGTTCTTGAGTCGCTGACGGGCGTCGTGCAAGAGCTTGTAGAGGGCATTGCGGTTGGTTCCCATGCGGCGCGCTACTTCTTCCAGGGGCATGCCCTGGACCCGAGCGGCGACCAACGCCAGGCGTTGCTTGTCGGTCAGTTCCTCGGCAATGATACGGCGCAGGGTATCCAGCATCATGGTCTGTAGGGCCTGTTGTTCCGGGCCAGCGGTCGGATCGACCAGTGTATCCGGAAACAGGGTGATGCCGGGGGATTCGCGCAGGCCATTCAGCGATACGTCTCGCCAGCGCCGGCGACGCAATTCGGTAAAGGCCACGCGCACGGCGATTTTGAGCGCCCAGGTGGTAAAGCGGCTCTCGCCACGAAACGAGTCCAGGTTGGCGAGGATCTTGAGCATGGCGTCCTGGGCAAAATCCTCTCGGATCGCCTCGTCGACGTTGGACTGGCCGGCCAGCGCGTAACGCAGGCCACGCACCAGGAATGCCCGCAGGTCAGACAGGGCTTTGCGGTCCGGACCACGCAACGCGGCCAGCCATTCCTGGTTTGTGCGTTCGATCATCGCGCCGGGCTCCTTGCTCGTGCACTTGATCCTAAAGGACAATCAACCAGCGACCTTTACCAGCAAATCACAGGTTCCCGCCGGCCATATAGCCCAACACAATGAGGTCGATGACCTGTTCCACCGGCGACCAGTCGTCGGTAAAGGGACGCACCGTGGGGACCGCCACCGACCGC
>JAHJIN010000300.1 GCA_018823415.1 Chloroflexota bacterium
GACCGCCGACGACACACCGACCCTCACCTGGAACATCAGCCCCAGCCCGGACGTGGCCGGCTACCAGGTCGATTTCGCTGGCACCGTCACCGATGTAGGCAACGTGACCACGCACAACCCCGGTCTCCTGGCCGACGGCACCTACACCTGGACCGTGGCCGCCTACGATGCCGTGGGCAACGTGGGTGTGTACGCGGCGGTCTGGTCGTTCACCGTGGACACCACGGCCCCGGCCCCACCCACGCTGGTCAGCCCGGCCAACGGCTCAACGACCGGCGACAACACGCCCACGCTCACCTGGAACATCAGCCCCAGCCCAGACGCGGCCGGCTACCAGGTCGATTTCGCCGGCACGGTGACCGACGTGGGCGACGTGACGGCGCACAACCCCGGCCTCTTGGCCGACGGCACCTACACCTGGACCGTGGCCACCTACGATGCGCTGGGGCACATTGGTGCGTACACCGACACCTGGTCATTTACGGTGGACACCGTGTCGCCCGTCATCGTGGCGGTATCGCCGGCCAACGGGGCGACGGAAGTGGGCATCGCCACACCGGTGGTTATCACCTTCAGCCGGCCCATGAACGCCGCGACCCTAGCGTATTCCGTTATGCCAGACCCCGGAGGTTGGTCGGTGACGTGGGACGGCGGGGGCACGATAGCCATGCTGACCCATGACCCCTTGGGCTACTGGCGGGCGTATACTGTCACCATCACGGCAGCGGGAGACGCCCTGGGCAATCCGCTGGTCGGGGTGCCCTATGTGTGGCGCTTTACCACCGCCCCGCACCGGCTCTACCTGCCGTTGGCTCTGCGTGATCACGTATCGCTGCTGCCGTGGCCCACAAAGCGCTAGCGCGAATTGAGCACGGCCCTTCCTCCCTGCTCGGGGTAAGGGCCAAAAGAGGAGAAATCCGATGCCCATCCGAAGCCTATCCCCGTTTGTCCTGGCCCTGGTCACTTGTCTGCTGCTGGTCCCGTTGTTGGCCGGGGCGGCGCTAGCTCAGGGCTCACATACCGTGACGATCCAGTTAGACGCCAGCACTGGCCGCAGCCTGGGCGTGATGGACATCGCACCGGCCGGCTGGGGCAGTGACCACAGCACCAGTGTGCTGCCCTTTGGCAACTACCTGGGGCCGCAGAGCGGCGAGCTTTACCAGGCCCGCACCTATCTATGGTTCCCGCTGGACGCCATCCCCCGCAACGCCCACATTGAAGCCGCAACGCTAGAGCTGCAAGTCGCAGACTGGCCGTTTACCGGGTCCGGCAGCATGGGGGTCTATCGGGTAACGGCGGCCTGGGACGAGAGCATCACCTGGGGCACGCGGCCGACGGCGGATGGCGTCCCCACGGCGAGCACCGTCGTCAATTCAACCGTGGGCTGGTACAGTTGGGACGTGACCGGCGTGGTGCAGGGCTGGTTCCAGGAGACGTCGGTCAATTATGGGTTGATGCTGGCCGCCGCGCCTATGCCGGACACACTGATAGGGAATGGCTGGGCCTGCGCCGCCCCCGGTCGTACCAGTAGCGACCCGGGCGAGGCCCCGCGCCTGGTAGTAACGTACACACAGGCGGCGTCCACCGAGGTCCCAGAGCCGGCCACGGTCGTGCTGGTGGGGGCTGGGCTGGCCGGCTTGGCCGGCCTGCTGGCAATTCGGCGACGGATGGCATGACCACCTGCACGCGCCATCCATCCATGGTCGCCTGGCTGGCGATATGACGGATTGTGAATTCGTACCCAGAATCCAACTCTGGGCAGACGACAACGAGGATTGATCGGGGCACCTATGCCCTTGGAACTCCCCGGCGGCCGACGCACCGGGGAGTTTGCTGTGCGCGGGCCAGCGCGCCCGGCGTTGCAAGGGCGCACGAGAGGTGAGCGCTGCTAGCCTCACCGCCGCTGAGCGCGGCTCAACACCCACCTGAGTGCCCGGACCCATGGCGACCAGCCTCGCGCGGCCGGGCGCCCGCCGACGTGGGTCTCTGCCCGGTCCAATGCGTCTTCCAGAAGGGCGTCGTGCAGGGGGCGAAAGACCAGGGGCCACGTCAGCCGCGCTGTGCCGGCGGGGCGCATCTCGATGACGTGCCGCAGTGCGGCTTGCGCCGGCCCCAGTTCCTCGACCTCGAAGCGGTGGTGGCCCAGAAAACCCGCCGGGCCGGTGAAGCGAAACCGGACGCTGCGCCCCGGTTCGTAGGACTCGACGACGTAGCGAACTGGACCGTGGCCCCCGGCCGCTCCCACGCCCAGGGGCCGGTCAAAGCGCATGGGCGGCCATTGGTCGTGGGGCCACAGCGCATCGGCGTCCGAGGCCAGTCCGTCGATGAGGATGCCCACCTGTGCAGCCGGGGCGTCGAGTACCCGCTCGTGGATGTTGATAACGGCCATATCCCTCCTCCGTCACGCGAATTCGCGGGCGAGTCCAGGCGCAAGAGTGCTCACCCAGCCAGTCTCAGGATCCGGGCCGCATTCTCGCCCAGGATCAGGCGTATTTCACCATCAGTCAAAGGCAGCGAACGGATGCGCGCCACGTCGCCGGCCGGGTCTATCCAGGGATAGTCCGAGCCAAACAGGACGTGATCCGCGCCCACGGCCCGGATCATCTCCACCGCCCCGGTGTCGTCCAGCCAGTTTTTGTTGCGCAACTCGACGGCGGTCAGGGCGATGGCGGTATCGAGCATCACCTGGGGATATGTGCGAACGATGTCAATGGCCTCGTCCCAGAAACCGCCGCCCATGTGCGCCAGGATGAGCCGGAGCGAGGGGAAATCCTTCAGCGCTGGCAGCCAGCGGCGCGGCCGCGCCAGGTCTGTCTGCTCGTTCTCCACCACATTGATCCCGCTGTGGGTGAGGATGGGCAGGTTGCGCGCCACGAGCCACTGATATACCGGCCACATGCGCTCGTCGTCTGGCGCGAAACCCTGCGCGATGGGATGGATCTTGACCCCTCTCATGCCCCACTTGAGCCGGAACTCGAGTTCCTCAACCGGGGTCCGGCCTTTCATGGTTGGGCTGACAGAGACGAAAGGAATCAACATCGGGTAGGCGGCCGGCCCGGACTTTTTGGGACGGGTGATGGCCGTGGTCCAAAAGTTCGTGTTCTTGAGCTGGTGGTCCGGGGCAAAGCTCACCATCACGCCATAGTCGATGCCGGCGCGCGCCATGTCCGCCAGGTATTCGTCTGGCGTGCCATAGCTATGATAGCCGGCACCATAGGTTTCCTGGATCTCGGTCACGATCTGCTTGCCCACCTCCTGGGTGGGAAATAGATGCACGTGCATGTCGACGATCATGGGCATGTACCTCCCTATTTATCTGACAGGTCTACGGCCTGGCCCATCATAATATGGGTCTCATCTATGAGAGGGTGCCGCGGCACTCAGACCTGGAGGTGTCTGGGGTGCCAGATGTATCCTGATGGCACTCAGAACGGGGCGATCACCCAACGCCCCACAGCGACGGATGCCGCCAGGGCGAACAGGATCAGGCCAACTACGATGCTCAAGCGACCTTCACGGCAGACGATGTGAAAACCCAGGGCCACAAGCATCATCAGGGCCAACAGCGCCGCCGACCAGGGCGTCAGCCAGGCCAGGATCCCGGTCGCCGCCGGCAGGATCAGTCCGACAGCACCGAAAAGCGCGCCAAGGGCAGCCGCGATCAGCAGGGGCCGGGCAACCGGGCCAAGCCGCTGTCGCCCGCGTTGCATCTTGGCCGGGTCCGGACGCAGGCCGTGCGTGTAGGCCACCGAGACGAATTTCAGGGCCAGGATGATCTGCAAGGCCCACAAGAGGATGTTCGCGATATTCACGTTGCCTCCATTTGTTTCTGGATCGCGGGCCGAGTGTGGTGCTCGAACTCGAACGGGTGGCAATGTCCGCACCTTCCACGATGGCGACAAACGCAGTGCCCTATGGGTAACGTCCGGCGTGCCGAACAGCGCGTCGGCCCGGACCACGCCGGGGAGTTGGTCCAGCTTGGTCGCCTACACCACCTTGCCTGGGTGCTTGGTGGTGATGAACACCTACGCCCAGACGTTCATGGTGTCACCGCGTCTGCATAGAGGGCCTGACAGCCAGGCTCCCCACGAATAGATGCCAGGTCTGGGTCCGCCTTTGACCATTCCGTGAGCCCAGGGTTCAGTTCCAGGGCTTTTCCCAGCTCATCTATCGCCATCCCCGCCTCACCCACCAACGCATAATGGCAGGCCAGGTTGTATCGTGTTAACCCGTGCCAGTCCCGGGCGTCATCCAGTTCCCCAAGCAACTGTGCCCCTTCCTCCTGCAATCTGGTCGCGTACGCCTGGTCACCCCGCGCGATGTACATGGGGCACACGTGCATCGTCATTGGATGGATGTAGCCGCTCCCGGCGATCAACCGCCACAACGGCCGGCCTTCCTGCCACGGCAGGGTGTCCATGCTTCTGAGCTCGGCCGCGCTCCTGGCCTCCACCTGCCCGGCCAGCTTATGGCACGCCTCCGCCGCCTTGTCCAGGACCTCTGACCATGCAAGGTCCCGGTTCTCCGTGAATTCTCGCGCGTTTACCGCCTCATAGTCATCATACCGCACCAGCAGGCCGCCGCTGGTCGCGGCTGCCAGGTTCTCCGCCAGCCGCATCGTCCAGCCGGCCACGTGCACGATCTCGTCCTTGGGCGACCAGTGGTCCGGTGCACCCGGGGTCGACCGCTCTTTATCCGATAGCCTGTCGAACACGGCCCGTTCCTCTACACAGGCGCGCCCAATGAGCGCGAGCAGTTTGGACTGGAGTTCCATGATTATCCCTCCTGGTATAAAATGTGCTCAAACGGTCTCTGCCCGCTGTTTGAGGCCGAGCAGGGTCTTGCGCTCCATCAGGAACCCGCCCAGCTTGGTAACAAAGCCATACAGCACCTCGTTTAGCAAGCTGCGGTCATAGTCTTGGCGAAACCGCACGATCAGCCGGGTCTCATTCTCGGCGACCGGGTCCAGGTACCAGGTCCAACTGGCGTTCAGATACTTGGCCGGAAGCGGGCCGCTGGGGTCCCACGGTTCCCCGGTGCGAGTGTCCACCCGGCTGTGGAGCACCAGTGCTCGCCCAGGTTCGATGGCGACCACTGCGTAGCCTATCGGCGCGGCGATGTGGATGCGGGCCCCCACCTGCAAGTCCTGGAGTTCCGGGATGACTCGGTTGGCCGAGTGCCGGGGATCTTCCACAGAGCCGGCGCACTGTAGCAGGCGATGGATCGCGTCATAGCTGTACCAGCCGGCACGCTGGTATCCGATCTGCACCAGCCACGGCCAGACCTGAGCGGCCGCGGCCTGAATGGTGATGGCACGGGTGGTCTCGACCCGGGGGCTGGGCACCAGGTCGTCGCCGGGCAGCGCTCTTTTCACTTCGGCGTCTGTCGCGCCCCAATTGGTCAAACCTGTCATCTGGTTTCTCCTTCACATAGGACTGCGATCTGCCTGGCCCAATCCGCCGCCCGCTCCAGTTCGCCGGCCAGCAGCGGACCTTCCGTGTCCTCCACAAAGAACCCTTCCGGGGAAAGGGCCAGTTCCCCGCCCTTTTTCCCGAGCCGATCCGCGATGCGTTTGGCGGCATAGCCAAATATCTTGACCAGGGGAGCCAGGATAGCGGCAGAAGACTCGATCTTGTCCCACGTAAATCGGGTATCAAACGCGGCCACCCGGACGCCTTGCAGGCCGTTTTTGGGGATGCCCTTCAAGAGCTTGCTGGTGGCCGGCGAGGGCCGGAATCCCCTGGTCGGCGAGCCGCCGATCAACAACGTCAATCCTGTCAACTGGTCCGGCCGCACATCACCCACTCGGCGCACCTCGACATCCATTTGAGGTTCCAGGGCAGCGCCAATTGCCTGGGCGATTTTCTCCGTGTTGCCGAAAAACGAATCGTACACTACCAGGGCTTTCATTGAGGCATACCTCCATCTTGATGCTGTGAATGGAGCCGTCTCTGGGTATCAACCGCCAATCCGGTCAAGGCGAGCAACAGAGGCAGCACCAGATCAAAGAGAAGAAACAGAACAGGCCCCAGGCTCAGCATGGTCTGATTGAAGAAATATCCCAGGACCCAGGCGCCAGGCACCCATAGCGCCAGGATGATCAGAGGCCACGGCCACAACCGGCCCAGTGCGCGCAGCAAGCCGTTGGGCCACCCGGTCAACGGCGCGCCGATCCGGGTCCCAGTAACCCCGGCGACGATGCCGATGAACGGGGCGATAAAGCCGCCGCCCACTGGCAGCATCAGGACCGACAGGAGGATCAGGACCAGACCACCGTGCTTTTTCCCCACCAAAGCCGCCGCCCAGATCAGAACGACCAGGCCGGTGACGATGGTCAGGACGCCGGTCACGAGAAAATTGGGCACGATGGTCAGGGCCGGGTAGCACGCGTGCCATACCGTATCTGCCTGGCACGGCGGCCCAAGGGCGTTGATCAGGAGCCCGGCTGGAGCCACGTTCCCCTGCAGGATTTCAAATACTCCGTGTTCCATGCCCAGCAGGCCGGCATAAACCCCGAGTGCCAAGGTGGCGATTCTCGCGGCGCTTTTCATGGTTGCTCCTTTACGGCAGCAGGCTGCCCCAGTTGGAAGAGCTGCCAGCCGACGAGGATCCACCAAGCCAGCCAGAGCAGGCCATTGATGGGCATGAGCATCGCCGCGATGGGTGGGGCGATGAGCCAACTGACATAGTTGGCAAGTGTCGCGATAAATCCCACGATGCCCACATAGCCCGCGACCCGGCCAAAGGACTGGCTCCGCATGCTATTCCGCAGCATCACGACCGAGATGATCAGCCCGGCCACCGCCATAAGCAGAAACCCCGGTGTCTGAGGCGTCGCGGTGCTTAGGAGTTGTCCAAAAACAACTTCGGACATTGGCAACCCGATCATGGCGACGCCACCCGTGGCTTGATCACATAGTTCCAGGTTGGGCAGATGCGACGGCGGTGGAGGTTCAGGGCTTGCATCTCTTGATTCGAAACCTTGA
>JAHJIN010000039.1 GCA_018823415.1 Chloroflexota bacterium
AAAGACCACCAACCCCACCTGGTCCCGGCGCTGGTAGGCATCCTGGAGCAGGCTCAACACCGCGCCTTTGGTGGCGACAATGCGCGCGGCTGCGGCCATGCTCCACGAGGCATCGACCACGAACAGGATCAGGTTGGCGGCGCGGCGCACGCGGACCTTGTTTTGCACGTCCTGGGGGCGAATCGTCAGGGCCGGCCCCTCTTCCCGGCCTACTGCTGGCGCAGGGCCAGCCGCCCCGGCCCTGCGCAGCGCCGCCTGGCGTAGGGTGGCGTCAAAGGCCACGTCGGTGGGCTGGCCGTTGGCGGGCCGGCTCGCGATGTAGCGACCGCGCTTGCGGCGCGTCCGCGTATAGCTGCGCTTGCCCGGCAGTGAGCGTACCAGTCGGTCCAGGGGCGTTGCCAGCCGCCGGGGTTGAAACACCGGCCCCACTGGCGTAGCCACATCGGTCGGGGTTGCGCTCAGGGCATCACCCATGAGCAGGGGGGCGTCGGTGCGGCCTTTGAGCGGGGCGCCGGTCCCCGGCGCCAGCGCAGCCGCCGCACCGTCGGCGTCATCTAGTATGGGACTTTTTTTTTAGGTGCAGATGGCCCGGCCAGTGCCTGGCCGCTCTGGGCCTCGGTCTCGATGCGGTTGAGCGTGTCTTCCAGGCGGGCAAAAGCCGCCTCGGCTTCCTGGAATGGTCGTTTCTTGAGGCGATGGGGTAGCGCCAGTTCGGCGGCCAGCAAGATGTCGCGCTCGCTCACCTGGTTGCGGCCTTCAAATGCAGCCTGGGCCTGGGCTGCTTTGAGGATGACAATGTCGGCGCGATGGCCGTCTACCTCCATCTCGGCGCACAGGGCGGCGATGGTATACAGGTCGGCCGCGGTATATGTAACCTGCGGCAACAGGCTGCGCGCCTGGGCGATGCGTTCCGATAGCTGCTGTTCCTCGGCCTGCCAGTCTGTGCCAAAGACTGCCGGGTCTTGTTCATAGGCCACGCGCCGCTCGATGATGGCGACGCGGTCGGCCGGTTTGGGCAACCCGGTGATCTGCACGCAGGTCCCAAAGCGGTCCAGCAGTTGTGGGCGCAGTTCGCCCTCCTCTGGGTTCATGGTGCCTACCAGGATGAACCGGGCCGGGTGGCTGAACGAGATACCCTCGCGCTCTACCACGTTCACGCCCATGGCAGCGCTGTCCAGCAGCACGTCCACCACGTGATCGTCCAGCAGGTTCACTTCGTCGGCATAGAGCAGGCCCCGGTTGGCTGCTGCCAGCACGCCGGGCTCAAAGGCCCGTTCGCCGGACTGGATGGCCCGTTCCAGGTCCAGCGTACCCACCACCCGGTCCTCGGTGGCACTCACCGGCAAGTCGATCATGGAGATGCGGCGGCGGGCCACCGGCAGCGCCTCGCCAAGGTCCACTCGGTCCCGGCAGGCCTGACACTGGCCGGCCGGGTCTACCGGGTCACAGCTATACGGGCAGTCGGCCACCACGGCAATCTCGGGCAACAGGGCCGCCAGCGCCCGGGCGGCTGTACTCTTGGCAGTGCCGCGCTCGCCCCGGATGAGCACTCCGCCGATCTGTGGATTGATGGCGTTGAGGATCAACGCCCGCTTCATGTGTTCCTGGCCTACGATGGCGGTGAACGGAAATACCTGCACTGGCACACTCCTCAGCATGGTTGACCAGCCCAATGGCTGGAACCGGCATATTATACCACGAAACAGCAAAAAGCGTCTATTGCGTTCCCTGCGCCGGGGATGGTATAATGACGGCATATCCCGACCGCATATTACACACGGCGACGATAGGAGGCAAACGTGACAGAGCACAGCGAAAAACTCAAACCTAGCACCAAACTGGTCTATGGCGTGGGCGACATGGGCAACGCCATGGTCAACTCGGCGATTCAGTTCTTTCTTCTCGTATTTTACACGGACGGCGCGCTCATCGCCCCGGCCCTGGCCGGCGGCGCGCTCATGGTGGGCAAGGTCTGGGATGCCGTCAACGACCCGCTCTTTGGCTGGATCTCGGACCGCACCACGTCCCGCTTTGGCAAGCGCCGGGTCTA
>JAHJIN010000040.1 GCA_018823415.1 Chloroflexota bacterium
CGCCGGGCTGACGGCAGTGGAATACAGCGCCGTGGCCTGGGGCGACTATGACAACGACGGCGACCTGGACGTCTTGCTGACGGGTTGGACCGGTTCAGCGCCGATCGCCCGGGTCTATCGCAACGATGGCGTTGTGGCCAACACCCGGCCGGCGGCGCCGGCTGGTCTCGCGACCAGTGTGACTGACACGGCGGTTACGTTCGGCTGGACTGCCGCCGCTGATTCGCAAACCCCAGCCGCCGGCCTGACCTACAACTTGCGCGTGGGCACCACGCCTGGCGGAGCCAATGTTCTCAGCCCCATGTCGCACAGCAGCGGCTACCGCAAGGTGGTGGCGTTGGGCAATGCCAACCATGGCCTCACGGCCACACTCCAGAACCTTGCACCTGGCACGTACTACTGGAGCGTGCAGGCTGTGGACACCGCGTTTGCCGGCTCGGCTTTCGCCAGCGAGGCGAGCTTTGTCGTCGCTGGCGCCGCGGTAGCGCCCACTGCGGTGACGATCACCGGCCCCACGACCGGCATCGTCAACACGGTCTACTCCTTCACCGCCGCTGTCAGCCCGGTCGTGGCCACGACGCCCCTCACCTACGTCTGGCAGACCGCTGGGCAACCGCCCATCACCCACACGGGGGGCCTCAGCGACACGGTCGACTTGACCTGGAGTATGCCCGGGACCAAGTCCATCACCGTCACGGCCACCAACCCCGGGGGAATGACCGTCGATACGCACGTCATCGCTGCCACCCTGCCGACCAATACCGTGTACCTGAGTGACCTAGCTTACTATTTCCACTATCAGCCTATTTTCTCTCTTGGTCTTGACGAAACGGTGCTCGGCTTGCCGCTTACTATCAATGGCATCATCTATGCCAAGGGGTTGGGCACGCATGCGTCCAGTGAGACCATCTACGACCTGGGAGAGATTCACGACTACACCACTTTCAAGACGTGGGTGGGCCACGACGATGAAGCCACTGAGCCCTGCGGGAATGGGATGATCTTCCTGGTGTCTGTGGGGACCGGGAGCCCGGAATCCATTTCGTGGACCCCGGTTTGGACGAGCACCATCCACAACTTCTACTATCCTGCGGAGCAGATGCCCGATGTGGCGGTGACGAACTATCGCTGGCTGAGGCTTCAGACAGATGACCTGGCCAGCCCATCCTGTGACCACGCGGATTGGGCGGACGCCCGGCTCACCGTCGCCGAACATGCAGTGCGGTTCAGCGCGGCCTCGTACAGCGTGAACGAAGACGTGGGCGCTGCCACTATCACGGTCACTCTCAACGCCCCAGCCACGCAGACGGTCACGGTGGGCTATGCCACCAGCGATGGGACGGCCACAGCAGGCAGCGACTATATTGCCGCTACAGGTACCCTCACCTTCAGCCCGGGCATCACCAGCCAGACCTTCACTGTGCCCCTCTCTGACGATAGCCTGTGCGAAACCGGCGAGACGGTCCACCTGGCGCTCAGCAGCCCAGCCAACGCTATCCTGGGCACGCCCAGCATGGCCACGCTGACCATTGTGGACGACGATACGACGCCGCTCACCGATGTGACGATTACCGGCCCAGCGACTGGCGTCATCGATACGGGCTACACCTTCACGGCTACCATCAGCCCGATCACGGCCACGACGCCCATCACCTACGTCTGGCAGGCCGACGGGCAATCGCCTATCACCCACACGAGTGGCCTCAGCGACACGGTCGCCCTGACCTGGAACACGACCGGAACCAAGTCCATCACTGTCACGGTCACCAACATCGGGGGCACGGTTGGCGACACGCACGTCAGCGCCATCACCCTGCCGACCAATACCGTGTACCTGAGTGACCTGGATTACTATTCCCACTATCAGTCCGCCTACGATCTGAGCCTCGACCAATCAGTGCTCGGCTTGCCGCTTACCATCAATGGCGTTACCTATGCCAAGGGGTTGGGCACGCACGCGTCCAGTGAGACCATCTACGACCTGGGGGAGATGCACGACTACACCACCTTCAAGACGTGGGTAGGCCACGACGATGAATTCGGTGCGCCTTGCGGGAATGGGATGATCTTCCTGGTGTCCGTGGGAACCGGGAGCCCCGAATCCATTTCGTGGACCCGGGTCTGGACGAGCACGGTGCACAACTTTTTCGATGATGCGGAACGGATGCCAGATACGGATGTGACGGGCTATCGTTGGCTGAGACTTGAGACAGATGACTTGGCCGATTCATACTGCGACCACGCGGATTGGGCAGCTGCCCGACTAGACGGTGGAGGGCAACCATCGGTGTATTTCAGCGCGGACTCGTACAGCGTGAACGAAAACGACGGCTTGGCTGCCATCACCGTCAGTCTCAATGCCCCAGCCACGCAGACGGTCACGGTGGACTATGCCACCAGCGACGGCAAGGCGACAGCGGGCAGCGACTATATTGCCCTCACGGGTACCCTCGCCTTCAGCCCGGGCCTCACCAGCCAAACCTTCGCCGTACCCATCTCGGCCGACAGCCTGGGCGAACCCGACGAGACGGTCCACCTGGCGCTCAGCAGCCCGGCCAACGCCATCCTGGGCACGCCCAGCATGGCCACGCTGACGATTGTGGATGACGACGCGACGCCGCTCACCGGGGTAGCTATCAGCGGTCCCACGACCGGCGTCGTCAACACGGTCTACCCCTTTACGGCTACTGCCAGTCCAATCGCGGCCACGACGCCCATCACCTACGTCTGGCAGACCGCCGGGCAATCGCTCCTCACCCACACGGGTGGCCTCAGCGACACGGTCGACTGGACCTGGAGCCTGCCCGGGACCAAGTCCATCACCGTCACGGCCACCAACGCCGGGGGGACGGTCACCAGCACTCACGTCATCACCGTGGGCGAACTGGCGCCGGAGGCCGCTTTCTCCGCCGCGCCGCTCTCCGGCGTGGTGCCGCTCACCGTTACCTTCACCGACGAGTCCACGGGCAACATCACTGCCTGGTCGTGGGACTTTGGCGACGGGGGTACAAGTGCCGACCAGCACCCAACGCACGTCTACACCCGCACCGGCACCTACACCACCGCCCTGCTGGTGAGCGGGCCTGGCGGCAGCGATGCCGAGACCAAGGTGGCTTATATCACCGTGAGCCATCCTGCCCCCGCGGCTGCCTTCATCGCTTCTCCTGTGACCGGCACGGTGCCGCTCAACGTCGCTTTCACCGATCAGGCCACCGGGGCGATCATCGCCTGGGATTGGACGTTTGGAGACGCGAGCGTCAGCGGCGCGCGTTATCCCGAACACGAATACACCATCCCCGGCACGTACACGATTTCCCTCACCGTCACCGGCCCCGGTGGTTCGGACACCGAGACCAAGTCCAACTATATCACCGCCGCGCCTGGCGAGATCTCGTGGGTTTTCCTGCTCTATCTGGCCGGCGACAACTGGGATCTCTATCCCTGGCTGCAAGCTGCCCTGGACCGGCTAGAGGCGGCGAGTGCCAATCCGCACCTGACCATCCTGGTGCTCATCGACGGACCCGATCACGGCGATACCTGGCGCTACCACGTCCAGCCTGATGGGAACTGTATCGAGGGCGTCAACTGCTGGGATATGAACGAACTGAACATGGGCGACCCCCAGACTTTGAGTGACTTTGTCATCTGGGCCCGAGACAACTATACCGCCACGCATTACTACCTGGCGGTGGCCGACCATGGGCGGGGCACCACCGGCATCGCCTGGGATGACACCCCATTCGTGGGCGATTTTCTCACCGTGACCGAGTTGCGCACCGCCTTGCGAGACGCCACGGCGTACGGGGCCACGCCGCTGGATGTGGTGCATTATGACGCTTGCCTGATGGCCATGATCGAGGACGCCTATCAGGTCAAAGACTATGCACGCTATCTCGTGGCCTCGGAGAACCTGGGCTGGGGCATCTTTGCCTACGACCGCTATGCCGCCTGGGTCGTGGCGGATACGAGCCCAGAGCAACTGGCGCACGCCATAGTAGACGAGTACCATTATGTGCTGGCTGGAGATGAGCTTCCACACACCATCTCAGCGATGGACCTGGAGCAGGCCGGGGCCGTGGAGGACGCGGTCACCACGCTGGCGATAGCTTTGCAGGCCGATCTGGCCGCCAACAAAGAGTATGTGAGCAACTCGCGAAGCGCGACGCAGAAATTCGACTCGCAGGAATATTACATAATCAGCAACGACGACGAATACCTGGATCTATACGACTTTGCCCGACTGATCAAGCAGAGCGTGCCGGACAGCAGCGTGAAGAACGCCGCGCAGGGCGTGATGAATGCGGTCTCGGCCTGCGTGGTCGCTGAGCGGCACCAGAGCGGCGATTATCTAAACTACATTGACCCTGCCACTGACGCCCCCCCGTACTGGGACCTGAACGATGCGCACGGGGTGGCGATCTACTTTCCACCACAACCGGGCGGCTATGGCTATGCTGCTTATGTGAATAACGCCTCTTTCCGGTTCACGGTGGATGGGCAATGGGACGAATTCCTGCAGGCCTACTATGCGGTGATGGGGCTACCGTCAGAGCCGCCAGTCGATCCTGGTGTCCCACCGGTGCCAGTGCCGCCATTCAAAGTCTATCTGCCCCTTATCGCCAAAGAGAATTGATGGCTTGCATTTGACGGGTCAGTTTATCCCAGTTTGATGATACGACAACACCGTGCGCCAGACTACCGCGTGTGGTATTCAGCGCCACCTCAGTAGCCAGAAAGGAGAAACGCGATGACAAAGTGGTACATGGTCGAGAACGAGGCCAGGCATATGCAACAGGTAGTTCTGTGCCTCCCCCCTGAAGATCAAGTCCCTTCGCGCGTGACCGGTTCGCTCATACACGGCGCCGGTTTGATGAGGCAGCAATGGGCGGGTGTCACTCTGTTCATGGATGGGGAAACACCTGAGCAGAGTGGCCCCTTTGTGTTCTCGAAAGCAAACAATGTGGTGGACTTGATCGAGGGACGTCCAACCAAAGTGGCCTTTTCCTTCTACCACTTCCGATCGGGCGGAGTGCTCCAGATTTTTGTTTATGTCGATTCTCCAGAGGTCAAAGCACGAGCGGGATACCCCTTTATCACAGAGAACACTCATTGGCCAGAGAATGAGGATACCAAAAAGCTCATCCCCGCCCTTCTGGATCGCCAGGATCTGGACGTTTGCTTCGTCGCAGATACACAGTCCGCCCCTTGCCGAGGACAATTTGGGCTTCGTGTCACTATCCCAGATGACTGTCGTGTGGCTCTCAAGAGCCAATGGGAAGCACTCCAGAAGCACCATTTTGGCATCCCTGCGAGCCAAAGATCCCGGCAGGGCGCGATGCGGCAGTTCGAGAGCGAGAACCCTATGGAGGAAAACCCTGTACTGGATCAACCATGTCCTGCGTGCAGCGGGAAGGGCAAGTCCGAGTGTGAGCAGTGTGGCGGAAAAGGCTATCTTGACGAGTGCAATGCATGTCATGGCGACGAGACGATTTCGTGCACCTGTGAGCAAGGCGAAACCCAGTGTCCAGAATGCGCGGGATCGGGGCAAAAGGCACTCCTTTTCGGTCTCCTCAAGCCGGCATGCAAGAGATGTGCTGGAACCGGTAGAATAATACACGCAGACTGCCAAGGCAAAGGGGTCGTGACTTGTACAAAGTGTTCGGGAAAGGGCATGGTTGATCCATGCCCAGCTTGCTCGACGAAGGGATCTCGGACGTGCGCCGAGTGTGCTGGAACCGGCAGGATGTGAGATCGATGAGCTACCATGCATCCCGCCACGTGAGAGATCGCGCCACCCGCCAGGTCTTTGGAAGCAACTGAAGCACGCTATGTATGAAGGGAGAATAGAGAAATGCCATCGTCAGAGCAATTGCTTCCATATCTAAGCTCATCTGTGCTGGACAGGCAATACGAGTTCAGTGGTCAGACTCCTCGTAGGGCCTACGTCTATATGCTGCTGGGGCTCTTGCTCAGTCCCATCTCGTTCGTAGTGGCATGGATTCTGTTTTTTCTTGTCGTGATGGTGGCGGTTCTAGTAGGTACTGTTGCGGTTGTTGTTTTGGCCATCATACCGCTGGGAATTACACAGTTGCTTGCCATTCTAATCGCGGTAATTGGAGCACTTTTGTATTTTCTTGCTGTTGTATTGTCACCGGTGATAGTCGGTGGGCTTGTTGGGGTAGTGGAGGCATCCATAGGGGTAATACTAGGCAAATGCCGTAACCCAACGGTCGTTGTGATTATGGGATTTGTTGCCGGCTTGGTCGGCTTGCTTCCGTTCGTTCTTCTGGCCGTGATCGTCGTGTTGTATGGATCTGGACCAGCCGGCTTGCACCCCGGCCCAGTTCTTTTTGCGATCGTCTTTGGTCTGCTTTTCGCGGTGGGTGGCGCCATCGGCGGCTATTTGGCGATCAGCAACCAGGTATTCTGTGAGGACTGTGTTGAGTGGTATGGTGGGTGGAGCCCTGAGGTGGGCTTTGACATCAACCTCCTCGTGCCCCTGGCCAAGGCTTTGAATGAGGGCATAGGTCAACAGGAGAATAGCCAAGTCATCATTGAGGGAAGCGAGGAGTTGAATCAAATCGTGGGCGAAAAGTACCCACGAGTGATCTTGAGAATGCGCAAATGCTCAAATTGCCCGGAAGCTGATGTGCAGTGGAAGGCGACCGTTAATTGGGAAAAGGACAAGTCGAAAGAGTGGTTCACCATCATGCTGCCCGCCGGATTTTCCAGTCGTCTGGAGAAGGAACTCTTTGGACAGGTAGTGGCAAGCGATAAGGCCATTATAGGAACATTGTACTGCCAGAACTGTGGCAACACAGGTGCTAGTCAGATGCCATGGGGTTATTTTTGCTCAAATGGTTGCCAAGATGGCTACGGTCGAAAGCTGTATAGTGGGGGTGGGCCAAAGTATTGCCAGAAGTGTGGGCATCGGCTATCCCTTCCTGCACAGAACTGTGGTCGGTGTGGAGTAGCCCAAGAGAACTATCGTCCCTAGCAGCGAATAGGGTGGGCAGCGCTCACCGCTGGCGGCGGGTAGCGAGCCAACGCTGCATTTGATCGACGCCCCACATGTTAAAGGGAACGACATGGTTTGGCCGGGACCCTTGTGGTGATACGACAAGGATAACGAACCGGAAGATTTTATTAAGTGGCAAGGAGTTGAAACCAATGAACTGCTACAATTTATCTCTATACCCGATCATCTTGCTACTGGTCGTGATACTTTCGGCTGGGTGTGATACCCTGTCCCCCACACCCACAAACACGCCTACACCTACGCCGACGAATACACCAACAGCCACACCTACGCCTACACCTACGCCGACGAATACCCCAACAGCCACACCTACACCTACACCTACGCCGACGAATACACCAACAGCCACACCTACACCTACGTCCACCGCAACGCCCAAACCCATCGTGTACGATGGCACGTGGAAAGGTACTACTGGTGATGGGAGACCGATCTCTTTTACAGTTGTCGACAACGCCATCACTTATCTGGAGATAGACTACGCACTTACCGGC
>JAHJIN010000301.1 GCA_018823415.1 Chloroflexota bacterium
ACCGTCTTGAATCTGCGGGCCATGAGCAGGCATCCTCACTACCAGTGTGTTGGCTGTTCTCTGTACCCGTATATTGTAGCGCATCTTGCCGGCGGAGGGAAGTGCCCTCTCCGACAGGCTGCTAGCAGCAGGAACAGCGCGCAGATGGCTCCCAGGCGCACACGCGCGTCTCGCCGCCACAGCAAGGCCGCAACGGCCGGGACCGCCAGCGCCAGGAGCAAGATCTCGCCCGGCACCGCGAGCACCGAGCCGAGCCAGATGCCGGTCACGAACGCTGCTGCCAGATAGACCAGGGTCATGCTGTCTCCCCACTAGAATGAAAGCAGTATAGCATAACCGGGTTGAGGTGACAATGGGCGGGCAATACTGGTGACAAGAGGGTATTGACAGCAACACAAATTTATCGTATGATAGACAGTGCAAGGACAACGCTGCGGTTTTCTGGTTTCCAACTAGGCGGTAGAACATTTCACAGTCGAATCGAGAAAAGGAGAATGACCATGGCTTTTAGCTTCAAGAACTCCAAGGGCACGACGTACTATCTGCACTCCACAACGCGCACGTTGAAAAGCGGCAAAGGGCAGACCCTTTACTATTTTGCGAAAGCGGTCAAGGATGAGGGGGCTTTGGATGCCGTTCCCCAAGGGTACGAGGTCAGCGAGACCGCGAATGGGCTTCCAGTCCTCAAGAGAATCAAGTAAATCTGCGGATGGATTCCACAGCCGACGGCTGGCTTTGGGATCGCGTGTTTCTATGTCCTAGACGTTATTGGCTTGCGGACAGGTGACGCACACAAAACGGCCCGCGTGGAAACCCCACGCGGGCCTGATTGTTGACCGTGGCCGGTACCGCTATAATCGACCACGAGCGGCCAATCGCCAGCAGCTAGAACAACTTTTAGCCCCGGCGTCGGCCCTTTTCGCGCACCACCACGACGATGGGCTGGCTGGACTCGGAGATCACGCCCTCTTGCTGCAAATCACCTATTGCCTCGTTCAGACGGCGCATGAGCCGGCCGCGGCCTTTGCGCAATCGCCGAACGTCCTTGCGCTTCTTTTTGCCCATGTCAATGACGATCATCGATGCTGTTTTGACATCCTGTCCTTCTTCCATCACCACAACCTCCTGAGTATAATAAGGGTACTGCATCTCGACATTGTCATTATACGCCATACGTCAACAGATGGGTCGCGGTGCCCGGGTTCCCGCGCTTGTCCGTTGGGATGGGCTATGCTATAATCCCTACGAGATTGCAGCTGGGAGGTTGTGGTGTCCGAGGGCAAGGTCATCACCCGTTTGCGGGACCGGCACACCATCGAGTCGGCCCTGGCCCACATGCTCGTGGCCCAGGATGACGCGGCGTGGGAGCAAGAGGCCGAGCGTATCGCCGGCCTGGGGCCAGAGGTGGTGTCGGTCCTCATGCAAAAGCTCAGCCTGGTCTCGCCTTCGGAACTGGCAGCCCTGGGCGCGGTGGCGGTGCACCTGGACCCGGACCTCGTGGTGCCGGCCCTGTCGGACCTCATCGAACAGCCGGACACGCCAGACGTGCAACGCATGGGCGCCATCCTCATCCTGGAGCGGTACCTGGGCGAGCCGGCGCCCGAAGTGGCCTTTGCCAGTCTGCAAGACCCGCACGGGGTGGCCCGGCAGTCGCTGGTCAGCATGCTAGAGGCGGCGCAGGAGAATCGCTTCCTGCTCCTGGAGTATCTGCGTATCTTGCTGGACCAGCCAGCCGAGGCGACCCATGCCGTCATCGAGGCGCTGTCCGAGATCGGGGGGGGCCAGGCACTGGCGTTGCTGCGCTTGCTGGCTCAGGATGAGGAGCCAGCCATCGCCGAGCAAGCCCTGGATGCGCTCATTGCCTTTCAGACGCCGGCCGCTTTTCAGGTCGCGCAATCCCTGCTGCCCACGCTGATCCCAGACCTGAGCGATCGCGCCGAGCGTGCGTTGCGCAAGATCCGGTTTCGCGGTTTGGAGATCACGCCACTGCCGCCGGTCCCGGCGGCCTGTCGCGCCCTGGTCACGCCGGTGGATGGCCGGGGCAACCAGATGCTCTGGCTTCTGTACCAGGAGCCGGCCGCGCCTCGGGTGCGCTTTTTGGGGCTGGTGTTCAACGATACCCTGGGCCTGCAGGATGCCTTTGGCGAAGAGGCGGCGCTGCCCGATCGCTTTCCGGCGCTCGGTCCGGTGGGCGAGGTGCACCTGACGCGCTTTCAGGACCGGCCCATCCTGCTCCTGGAAATCCCCTATGACTATGGTCGCCGGCTGCTGCGCCAGGGCCTGGCACAGCGATTCCGGCTGGGTCTGCCCACGCCCCTGGAATACCGGGCGCTCAACGACCAGGTCTGGGATTATGAGCTGCCATCCGATCTGCCGGCGCGCATGCCGGTCGTCACGCCGGCCCAGCAGCGGGCGCTGTTTCCCTGGGTGGGGCAACTGCTGGATCAGATCGCCCTGGGTGGGTGGTTCCTGGAAGGCGAACTGATCTATACGTATGCCGAGCGGTTTACCCACTGGCGGCACATCGACAGCCAGGATCCACTGGCCCGGCGCTGGCTGATGAACCTGGTCACCGAGTATTTCACGCCCGATGCCCTGTCACGCTTGCAGACGCGCCTGTTGCAGATGAGCGAATGGTTCATGTGGTCCGAGGATCAGGATACGGCGCGCCTGGCCTGGGTGGCAGCGGTGACATTGCCCCGCGTGCCGCCTCAGCAGCATCCTCTGGTCGTCCGCATGATCGAGATTGGTTTTGCCGTGGCCGCCGAAAACATGCGGCGCGGCTTTGACCCGCGCAAGACCCCCTACGCTTTTGGTGGACAGGAATGACGCGCATCTTGCACCTGGCCGACATTCACCTGGGCATGGAGAATTATGGCCGGCTGGACCCGTCCACCGGCCTCAGCACGCGCGCGGTCGATTTTCTGGCGCGACTGGACGAGCTGGTGGACTATGCCCGGCAGAATGGCGTGGACCTGGTGCTGTTCGCCGGCGACGCCTTCAAGACGCGCGACCCCAACCCCACCTACCAGCGCGAATTTGCGCGCCGGCTGGTGCGCCTGGTGCGAGATGGCATCCCGGTGTTCCTGCTCGTGGGCAATCACGACCTGCCCAATGCCCGGGGCCGGGCCTCCAGCATCGAAATCTATGACACGCTGGAAATCGCCGGCGTGGTGGTGGCGCGCCGGCCGGGTGTTCATCCCATCGCCACGCCCGCCGGTCCGGTGCGTGTGGCGGCCCTGCCCTGGATGGTGCGCAGCCATTTGCTGACCCGTCAGGAGGTCCAGGGCATGAACGTGAGCGACGTGCGCCAGGAGATGGTCAACCGGCTCGTCGCCATGATCGACACGCTGGCGGCTGACATCGAGGCCGAGCCTGACGGCGGCCCGGCTATCCTGGCGGCCCATGCCTCCGTCTCGGGCGCCACGTTCGGTTCGGAGCGGAGCGTGATGTTGGGGCACGATTACGTGCTGCCGCTGGGCTCGCTGGCCCGGCCGCCATTTCGCTACGTGGCCCTGGGACACATTCACAAGCACCAGGCGTTGGCCGACGACCCGCCGGTGGTGTACGCCGGGAGCCTGGAACGCATCGACTTTGGCGAAGAGAACCAACCCAAGGGTTTTGTGGTCGCCGACGTGACGGACAGCAAGACTACCTGGCGCTTTCACGAGGTGGCGGCCCGGCCCTTTGTCACCATCCCGGTGGACGCGCGCGACGCCGGCCCGGACCCCACCGCCGTCGTCCTGGCGGCCATTGCCCGGCACGGCGAGGCGCTGCGCGAGGCCGTGGTGCGCGTGAACGTGCAACTGGCCGCCGGTCAAGAGCCCGCTTTCCGCGAAGGCGACGTGCGCCAGGCCATTCAGGACGCCGGGGCTGGGTTTGTAGCCGCCGTGAACCGGGAGGTAGACCGGCCCGTGCGCGTGCGTTTTGGCGGGCGGTTCGCCGAATCCATGACCCCGCGCCAGGCGCTAGAAGCGTACCTGGAGGCCCGGCAGACGCCGCCGGCCCGCCGCGAGGTGCTGTTGCGGTACGCGGACGAGTTGATGGAGACTGGGGACCGGTAGATTGGGGGTAGCAATGGAAGAACACCTGACGATCCGCAACTTTGGCCCTATCCGCGAGGCCGATATCGCCGTGCGCGACCTGACGATCTTTGTAGGGCCGCAGGCTACCGGCAAGTCTTTGGCTGCTCAGGTGCTATACTTTCTGCGTGGGATCGAGGATTTGCTTCTACCCGAGGCATTGCTGATGAGCCACAGCAAATCCGAGATCGTTCTATCCGCGTTCGAGTCGTGGTTGGGCCACACGCTGTCTTTATATGTAAGTCATCGTACGCACCTACGATGGGCTTCTCTGTCTCAAAGTAAGGAGACGGTCCACGAATTGGAGTGGGGAGATCAGGAGCCACGACTGAATGATGCACTGCGCAATTTGGTGAGATACCACGCTGAGGTGCTCGACGCGGAACGGCTTGGACTCAGTTACAGTCCAGGGCCAATTGAAGCGCCCAAGCAAATCTACATTCCCGCCGGTCGCGCTCTCTATTCGTTCATACCCTCGTATTCACGTCTCTATCTTCAACTGGCTCCGCAATGGCCCGGCTATGTAAGCAGGTTCTACGAAACACTGGGCACGGCTCTGGCAAAATTGTGGCAGGAGCGAGAACGGGAACAACTGGCAAACTCCGATCTGAACCTCCCTGGCGAGCCGCCGGACCCGAACTGGCTTCAGCAGCATATCGCTTCGATCATGAAGGGCCAACTTGAGTATAGTCGGGATTCCGTGGCACTGACCATCGGGGCCAAACGTTTCAAGCCTACTGCCTTTGCCGCTGGGCAAATGGAGATCTGGCCTTTTTGCGCCATAGTGCAGGCAGGATTTGACCTCGCCACTCGGGTCTACTTTGAAGAGCCTGAAGCACACCTGCATCCAGGTGCTCAGCGCAGTATAATGGAAGCCGTTGCTTTCCTCGTCCAGCAAGGTACTCAGTTCCTTATTACAACGCACAGCCCATATGTCCTCTATGCCGTGAACAATTTTCTGATGGCTCAAAAGGTGCTAGACGCCGGTCGTACTTTGCCCGATGACGTGTCCTCGGAAACTGTCTTGCGCCCGGATCAAGTGGCCGCTTACCGATTTGCTCCGGATGGCACCATCCACAACATCATGGACGCCAAAGTTGGACTGATAGACGGGGACGAATTGGAGCAAGTTGCGGAGGATTTGGGATCCGCCTTCACAGACTTGCAGGAACGGCTCGAGGGTTGGACATGAGTGCACCTGAGTGGCTCAAGGCGCTGGGGATTCCAGAATCTTGCATCTCGTTCAAATCTTCGGCCGAAGAAAGTAAATGCAGCTTCTCGATCAAGCCTAAACAGGGACTCTGCAGTCTTTTGGGTCACGTGTCGAAGTGGGACGGCTATTACATCAAAACCCCATTTTATACGGCCCAGTGGGACAAAGGGAACACCAGGGATGCTGCTTTTGGCGGGGCTAAGGTTTTTGATTACTGAAGT
>JAHJIN010000041.1 GCA_018823415.1 Chloroflexota bacterium
GATGACGGGCAGCGGTGGCGGGGCGGCCACCGGCGGTGGCGGTGGAATCGCGGCGGGCGGCGGCGGGCCGGCCTCTGGCGGGATGGCCGCCCAGACCGGCCAATCCACTGGCGGGGAGGCCGGGGCCACTGACCTGGCCGGCGGGGTGCAGGGACTGGGTCGGCAAGGCCTGGGGCGGGCCCTGGAGATGGTGGGTTCCGGCCTCGGCTTTGGTGGGCGCTCGCAAGTGGGGCGGACCGTCGGCGGCCTCATGCGCAGCGGCGGAATCCAGATGCAACGCGACGCCGACGAGGAGCGGAGGCAGCGGACCCAGGCCGACCGCGACACCCAGCGGGGGCAAGAGTTGACGACCCGCGAGCGGCATGGCGAGTACCAGGGCTACGCCCGGCAGATGACCGGCGACCCCAAGACCCAGCGCGACGTCGTGGCAGCAATGGACATCCTGTCTGAGACCTGGGGGCACCAGCGAGTGCGCGAGGCCCTGCCAGCCGTGACGCACGCCATGGGTTTGGCGACCGGGCGCGGCGGCGCCGCCGGCGAAGGCGGCGGCCGGACCAGTCTGCCGCGCCTGGCCGAAGAGCGAGGCTACGTCAATCCAGCCGGCCAACCGCTGCCCCAGCACTTTGTCGCCAGCGAGGTCGAGCGTGAATTGATCGGTCGCCATGGCGCCCAAGGCGCCCCGCAATTCAGCCCGCCCCAGGCCGGCCGGGTGGCCCCAGGCCAGGCTCCCCCATCCCGGCCCGGGATCGTGCCGGGCCTCGGCCAGCATTCGCCCCCCGACTATTTCGACTATCGCGAAGGTGGGACGCGGATTGCCGAGGCGTTGGGGGTCGGTACGGAGCGCGAGGCCGTGCGCGTGTACGGGAACCTGTATTCCAGCCTGCGCCAGGACGCCCCCCTCCGCAATACGGCCGCCGCCACGGATCCCCGGGATGATCGACTGGCGCTGGCTAACGGCCTGGTGGCCGAGGCCCCCCGGATTGCAACCCAGGCCCGGACCGCTGGCGCCGACGTCCAGGCGGCTTTTGTCCAGCACGTGGATGGCTTGGCCGCCCAGCACGGGTTGACCGGGGCCGACCTGGGCGATACCTGGGTCCAACATGCGGCTCGCTTCCGCACGACCTGATCGGGAAGCCAACCGTATGTCTCGCCTTTATCCGATCCACCGGATCTGGTGCTGGCTGCTCCTGTTCATCCTGGGCGAAGCCCTGGCGCTCAAGGGGCGCATCTTTGAACCGTTGGGCGCAAGGCTGGTTGGCGTCACTATCCAGAGCGACCCGTCCACCTGGTGGTTTGACGTGCTATTCGTCGTCCCGATGGGGCTGTTGGCCCGGTTCGCTGCCGCAAAGGTGATCTGGCTGGCCCGCGAGATCAACCAGGACCGCCCGGCCAGACCAGACCCGGTTGATCGATCCGCGATGACGACCCGCAGCCCATAGGTGCGCCAGGTCGCTGCCGCCGGGCACCGCCCATCACGATCTTTGACCGATCAGGAGAGCACACCGCATGGCCTCGACCCGACCACCACAATCCATACCGGGCGACGAGATCAGCGCGCCGCACGCCGCGCGCCTGCTGGACGTTGCCATTCCCGACGTGCTGCAACTGTTGCGTGCTGGCACCTTGCCAGGGCAACGGGATCGGCGGCGGGGTTGGCTGACCACCATGACCGCGGTGCGGCAGTATCAGGCCCGCTCGACCCATACGCATGAGGAATGACTATCATGGCCCAGCGCTTTCGCATCCCCAAAAAAGTGACCTTTGCGCGGCAGGCGTACCGCGGCGTCACGCTACGGCAGCTCATCTACCTGGTCGTGGGCGCCGCCCTCGGGGGCCTGTTCCTGCTCAACGACGTCGGCGGCCTCGATTTCATCGTCCGCATCGTCATCTGCCTGGTCATCTTTGCGCTCTTTGCCGCCCTGGCCTACACGCCCGTGCAGGGCGGGCACCTGGATAGCTGGTTGCCCCACCTGCTGGAATTCATAGTCCGGCCCCGCCTGCGTGTCTGGCGCAAAACGGGCGTAGATGACGCGGCGCTGGCCGAACCCATCGCCATGGATATGATGGCGCCCGAACCGCCGCCCCTGGCCCCGGCCCTGCCTGAAGTGCCGCTAACAGCGGCCCAGGCATCCATCCTGGAGCGGCCCATCCAGGATCTCCTGCCGTATGGTGTCTGGATCGAGATCCTGGTCGTCGTGACGTTGATCCTGGTGACACTGTTTCTCTTCCAGGGCGGCTACCAGGTCCTGGAATGGTTCTTGCGATAGGAGTACCCCATGCGTCTGCCTGCCCAACTGAATCGTCGGGGGCCGCTCCCGCCGCCGACCCAGGACCACATTCCGATCCGCGCCGTGCACGACAACGTCATCATTCGCCGCGATGGCGCCCTGGTCGCGATCATCGGGATCCAGGGCGTCAACATGAATATGCTGGACCCGGCAACCCAGGATCGGCTCATTGCCGACTATCGAGACATGCTGACCAGCCTGGAGTTCGGGTGGCAGACGCTGATCATCGCCCGGCCCCAGGACATCGAGGGCCACCTGCAACAACTGCGCGAACGAGCGGAAGCCCACCGCCGTGAGGGCAACTTGCTGTATTACCAACTCTTGCTCCGTTACATCGACTTTTACCACCAACTGGCCTGGGACGCGATGGCCCTGGTGCGCGAGTACCGCATCGCGGCATTGTATCTGCACCCCGGCCTCGAACAAATCAGGGAAAAGATCGGCCGGCGGACGATGACCGTCGACCTGTTGAATGAGGGCCTCGCCGAGTTGGATCACCGCATCCGGCTGTTGCAGGCCCACCTGGAGCAGATGGGCCTGCGGACATGGGTGTTGAGCGGCGATGAGGTCAAGCGCGAGCTGTACCTGTTCTACCACCCGGCGCTGCAAGCAGAACCGGCCACCCTCGACCAGGCCCCCCACGCCATCCGCGGAGACGAAGGACCATGACCGCCTTACGAACACGCCTGACGCGACGTTGGAAAAAAGCCCCGGCCCCAGCCCCGGCGCCGGACGCACCGCGCCCGGCCGCACTCCAGATCGGAGAGCGGACCCTCATCGACCAGATCGCCCCGGGCGCATTGATGGAGAGCCTCGATCAGTTTGCCTTCTCGCACACCGAATACGGCCGGGTCTGGTTCATCGAGGACTTTCCGCCGGCCATGTCGCGCCGGGGGATCGAGACACTCTATCGCTTCCCGGCGCCCATCCAGATCAGTTTCTTTTCCCACCCCATTCCGGCGCAAGATGTCAGCCGTCGGATGCGCCAGGAGGTCACCGGGCGCAGTGCGGCCCAGATGCACCGGGCCGAGCAAGGCCAGCTGGCCGATTTCGTCGACGAGGCGGCGATCCAGGACACCCTGGCGGCCTTGCACGAGGTCGAGATTGGCGGCACCCCGTACTTTTACCTGTCCCTGTACATCCGGCTGATGGCCCCGACCGAGGAGCTCCTGGCGCGCTGGTCGGCCGACCTGGAAGACGTCTTCAAGCGCCTGGGATTGCGCGCCCTCCGCTCCGTGGCGCGGCAGGAAAAAGGGCTCTATGCGACCTTGCCGGTGGCCTGGAATGCCCTGGGTCACGTCCGCAACATGACCGCCACGGCCCAGGCGCATCTGTTTCCCTTCTCGTCGCGCCAGTACGTGATGTCCGGCGGGTTGTTCTATGGCCTCAATCGCCTGGACCGCTCCCTGGTGTTCCTGGACGATTTCGAGCTGGACAATGCCAACGCCATCATCGTGGGCAAGCAGGGCAGCGGCAAGTCGGTGTTCCTCAAACACAAGATCGAGAATGCCTTGCTCTACGGCGCGCGGTGCTATGTGGTGGACGTGGAAGGCGAATACGAGTGGCTGTGTGAGGACCTGGGGGGGATGTACCTGGACCTGTCGCACAAGGGCGATCGCACGATCAACGTGCTGGACATCGACCCCCAGGACGAACGCCCGCTGTTGACCGGGTGGGAGATCTTTCAGGGCTGGCTGCGCGTGGCCGTCGGCACCCTGACCCCCCGCGAGGTCAACGTGGCCAGCGACGCCTACATGGAGACGATGGCCCGGGCCGGCATCTACCCGGACGACCCCGCGACGTGGGCCAACCGCCCGCCGCTGCTGGCCGACTATTACGCCACCCTGGACACCAAGCACGACGCGCACTCGGCTGACCTGGCAGCCCGCATCCGGCCCTACGCGATTCGGGCCTACGCCGAGTTGTTCAATGCCCCGACCAACATCGACGTGCACAACCCCCTGGTGGTGTTTGGCCTGGGCGAGCTGACCGAGAGCCGGCTACTGCCCATCCGGCTCTGGCAAATCATGAGCTTTGTCTGGTATCACGTGCTGCGCGAGCTGCACCCCACGTACTTTATCGTCGATGAGGCCTGGCACCTGTTAGGCCGGCCGGATACCGCCGAAGACCTGGCCAAGATGGCGCGCCGGTTCCGCAAAAAGTGGGCCGGCCTGGTGCTGGCCACCCAGCACGCCATCGACTTTGCCCGCAACGAGCATGCCCTGGTGATCCGGGACACCTCCGCCACCCAGATCCTATTCGCCCAGGAAACGCAAGCCGTGCCCCTGGTGGCCCAGTTGTTTGGCCTCAACCAGGTCGAAACGGGGGACTTGAGCCGGCTCCGACCGGGTGAGGCGCTGGTGCTGCTGGACGACGAGCACATCCCCGTGTGGTTGCCGGTGATGCAGGACCGCTGGGACTTGTTTACCACCCGGGCGTCAGAGGTGGCGGCAATCCAGCAGGCGAGGAGCAAATGATGGCCGAAACCACCCTGAACGCCACCCTGGGCTTGGGCGCACTGTGCGCTTTGGGACTGGTCGGGCTACTGCTACTAGCCGTAATCGGCTTGAATCGCTGGGCCAGGCGCGCCGCTGTGCCGCCACACCCGCTGGTGGTCGAACCGGCACCGGCAGTCCCGGTCCAGCCGGGGGCCAGCGCAGCCGCCCCGGTCACGGCAGACCCGGCGGCGACAGATCGCGCCGCCGGGCCGCCCCAGCCCTGGCAGGTGGGCTACCGTTCCGTACCCGGGCTATCCCGGGACGACAACGCGGATCACTTTGGCCTGGCCCAGCCGGCGCCGGGGCGCGGCGCCCTGTACCTGGTGGCGGATGGCCAGGACAGCGTCAGCGGCAGCCAACTGGCCGTGGAAACTGCGCTGTTTGCCTACTATGCCGACGCGCAGACCGATCTACCGGCCAGCCTGATACGGGCCGTGGCCGCCGCCAATGGCGCCGTCTACGACCGCAGCCGGCCAGACCCGGCTGGCCCGGACCGGTCCACCACGCTGGTCGCCGCGGTCCTGCTGGACCAGTCGCTGTGGCTGGCCTACGTGGGCTGTAGCCGGGCGTATCTGGTGCGCCGGGACCACATCACGATCTTGACTACCGACCAGGCGGCGAACTCGCGCCGCCTGGGACTACACGCCACGGCCGACATTGCCACCGGTCAGCAGTCCTTGACCTCGGGGGACATACTCGTGCTGTGTACCGCGGGTCTGTACGAGGCCCTGGACGACCGCGTCATCCAGCACACCGTCCGAGCAGTCCGCCGCCCCCAGGAAGCCGCTGACCGCCTGGTGGCTGCCGCCCAGGCCGCCGGGGGCACCGCCGACATCACCGTGTTGGTCGTCATGGCCGAAAACGAGTAGACCCGCGACCCTGACCTGGACCAGCCAGAACCAAGAATTCAGACCACAACGGACACCAAAGTCACACGCTATCCGCCTTGGTGTTCCGGGTGTCCTGCGTGGTTCGTTTTCTGGCTCAACGGGCCAGAATTTCGCGGATAACGTACTTCCGATGAGATGTCAATGACTGAAACCGCCCTGGATGCCCGACGATTCAGCCAGGCCTTCGCGCAGGCCATGTCCAATGTGAACACTGGACCGACTGCCCTGTTGACCGAGGCCCAGGTAGCCGGCGAATCCGTGTACCGGGCAGACAGCCCCTTGAATCGCGCCGCGTGGGCGATGCTGCAAGCCTATCCGGCCCGGAGCGAACAGCAGGCCCATCACGTCCTGTGGCGATTCCTGGCCGTGTTCGATGTGCTGGCCCGGTGCCGGGACGTCCTGGACCGGTACGGCTACGTCCATCCCCTGCTCTTGGAGGTGGCGGCCACCTGTCCCCTGGCGTTGACGCCCCGGGTGGCCTTCACAGACGAGTTCTGGGACCGATTGCGCCAGGCCCGGCACGACGAGTCGTAACCACGCCAGTTTTTGACCAGGAGCCAAATATGCCCTCATTCTGGTTGGTGTCGGCACCCCCGGCACCCAGGTAATCCCGCTGACGCCGCCCGGCCCGCTGGTCATCGGCCAGGATGCGAGCTGCCAGATCCAGATCGACCCGTCTTGGCCGGGGGCCGAATCCGTGGCGCCGCGCCACGCGGTCCTGTACTGGGAAGACGGTGTGGGCTGGCTGCTGCGCGACCTGCGCAGCCCCAGCGGCATGTGGATCGACGGGTTGCGCTCGGGCCACCACCGGCTGCGACCCGGCAAGCTCATTGGCCTGGGAAGGGTCCAGTTTCGGTTTCTGGGTCAGCCATAGTTGGTCCTACTGCGATGTTCAACCTTCTGAATCCGTTCAAATTCGTCATCCTGTTCAGCGCAATCATCATGCTCTGCATCGGCTGTTTTGGGGCCGTGTACGTGTTGTTGGTTGGAGCCGTGGCCTATACGCTGCCGTATGGGCGCGACGTGGCCTTGCTGTGGCTGACCGGCGAGTTGCCCAGTCGCATCATCTGTATCGAAGACGGCGAGCTATGGCCGCTGTTCGACAACCCCTACTACGCGGTCGTCAGCCAGGGATCCAACATGGTGCCCTGGTTGACGCCTTTGTCGGGATACTTTCCGATCACGGCCGGCTTTATGGATCCTGCGTACGAGCAGGAATTTGGCGCCGTGCACCACGGGATCGACCTTTCCTGCCCGGTAGGCACGCCCGTCTACGCCACGCTGGGCGGGCGCGTTTACGTCGCCAGCGACAATGGGATGCCGGACGCGGGCCTGGGCCTGCGCATCGGCATTGACAACGACTCGTTTGCCACCGAGTACGGTCACCTGAGCCTCTCGCTGGTCAAGGTGGGCGACGTCGTCACGCCGGGCGCACTGATCGGCTACACGGGCAACACGGGTAAAAGCACCGGGCCGCACCTGCATTATGCGGTCATGTATGACTGGGACTGGGTGGACCCGGCCCAGTTCTGGAACGGCGCCATCTCGACCGTACGCACGGCCACCGGCGCTACCGTGTCGTTGCCGTCCGAGGCCCTGGGCGGGCAACTGCCGGCTTACGAGTCCCCCAGCCCCACTGGCGGCACCGGAGGGGCCATGGGGCAATACTTTCCGGCCGCGCCCCCGCCCGTGCCCAGCGACTGGGCGCATCGGGGCATCCCATACATCAGCGGCGAGCAATCGCGGTCCTACGCGGTGCTCTATGCCCGGCGCCTGTCGGATGCCGAGAACCACGGCAACCTGCGGCTGTATGGCCGGGTCCTGGGATCGGATGGTCAGGGGTTGGGCGGCGTGACCGTGCGCTGCTTCTCGGACGCCGGGTGGGAGTCCAGGTTGACGACCAATCCAAACGGCACGTACGAGTTTGCCGGCTTTTCTCGCGAGGCGGTTTTGAGCCTGGAGATAGACGGGGATAGCAGCCAGCGCGTGTACAATCTGTGGTTCGTGCATCCCTCGGCCGGAGGCCATTGCAGTTACGAAGTGGTGTGGCGCAAACAACAATAACGCGATTGGTATTCTCTCTGCCCTTTCCACCCCGCGCATGTGGGGAGAGCCAATAGGAACACCCGGAACATGACCCAGTATCACGTCTATCAATGCCCGCTGTGCAGTCGGCGCTACCCCACGGCCGCGGCCGCGGCCCAGGGCTGGACCTGCTGTGGCGGCGCGCGCCTGCAGGCGGTCAGCGTGGCCAAAGACCTCCCCTCGGCTGCTCCAATTCGCCTGGAACTCTATGACATTACGCCGGGGCGGGATAGCATGACGGCCGCGTTGGGCGCCGAGAATCTGTTTGCCACCCTCGGGACCACCGATCCTTACAGCCTGGAGATCTGCAGCACCCACACGGGGCACCGCTTCCTGGTTCGGGCACCCTCCACGATCATGGCCCAGGTCCTGGAACCGATCCGCAGCATCTATCCCCAGGCCAGCACGCGACCGCTGTCCTGTGCCCAACCCGGCGACCCCGCTTTCGTTGGCCCGGACGAGGTCCTGGTCGCGGCCGAGCTGCGCCTGGAACGGCCGGCCTATCTGCCCTTGCGCACGTTTCAACGCGATGACGATTTTGCCGTGGCCGATCCCCTGGCTGGCATCCTGGGCAGCCAGGCCAGACTGGGGCCCGGCGAACGGGTCCTGGTCCAGATCATCCTGCGCCCGGCAGCCCCGGACTGGGGCAGTCAGTGGGTGCACCTGATCGACGAGAATCCCTTTGCCACCGCGCCCGCCATGCGTACCGTGGCTGGCAATCTGCGGGCCTTCCTGGTGATCTGGCTGCTGGCCTGCGGCGGCGGCGGGGCGGCCCTGGGCGGGCTGCGGTTACTGGCCGGGCATTGGCTCACGGCCGGGTTGATCGGGGGCGGCATGGTGGCGCTGTGCGTGCCGGCGCTCTGGGCCATTCAACGTCTGGGGCGCCGGGCCTACGTGGATCCGCGCCTGGTCCGGGAAAAGCTATCCAGCGGCCCCGCTTTTCAATCCTGGATTCGGCTCCTGGTCATTGGGTCAGACCAGCGCCGCCTGCTCCCGCGGCTGCACCAGGTGGCGGCTGCCTATCGCCAGATCCAGCACGGCATGGGCAACAACCTACGCCTTCACGCGCTGCCCGACGACGTCACGCCCTACGACCTGTATACCGATCCCCGGGCCTGGTCTCTCCCCGGGGGACGCCAGGTCCGATCCCCCTGGCGCAAATTGCCCCTGCTGACCGCCCGGGAACTGGCCGCCTTGTGGCACCTCCCCCACCGCGACGTGGAGCTCCAGCTTTTGCCCCGGTCGTCATACAAACGCATCCTCCCGCCCCTACCCCAGGTCCAGGAGGGCATCACCGTGGGCCGCGAGGAGCACCTGGGGCACGCGGTCACGGTGCGGTTGGCCTTGCCCGACTTGCACCAGCACACCCTGATGGTAGGTAAAACCCGCCGTGGCAAGTCCACCCTCATGGGCCATTTGATCGACGCCGCCATCCAGTCGGGCGACCGGGCCATCCTGGTCGTGGATCCCCACGCCGACCTGGTGCGAGGCATACTGGGCCGCGTGCCGCGAGCCCACCGCGACCGCGTCGTCTACCTGGACCTGAGTGACGAAAGCCGCCCGGTGGGGCTCAATCTGCTGGATGTACACACCGGCCGCAGTCGGGCGCGCATCGTCGACAACCTGATGACCAACTTTTCGCGCATCTGGCGCGATTATTGGGGGCCGCGCATGGCCGACATCTTTCGCTTCTCCCTGGCAGCCTTGTTGGAAGCCAACGAGCAACTGGCGGATCAGCTCTCCCTGCTGGATGTGGCCGGCCTGCTCACCGATGCCAAGCTGCGCAACTACGTCTTGCAGCGAGTAACCGACGCACACGTCCTGCGCTGGTGGGATGAGCAGACCCGGATCATGCACGACAACCCGCGTTGGTGGGGCGAGATCATTCGCCCGGTGCAGGACAAGATCAACTTTTTCACCCTGTACCCCGTGACCCGGCACATCTTTGGCCAACCAGACACCACCCTGGACCTGACTGCTCTGATCCAGGCGGGCCAGGTGATCCTGGTCAACACCGCAGCCGGGATAGTGGGCGCCGAATCGTCGGCCCTGGTCGGGGCCACGCTGGTGGACGTGGTGGCCGACTTTTTGCGCTCGCAGGCCGGGCAGTCGGCGGCCGTCGAGCGCTGCCGGGTCATGGTGGTGGTGGACGAATTCCATACCATCCCGGCTGACTATGAGGGATTCACCGCCGAACTGGCCAAGTACGGCGGCCATCTGGTCCTGGGGACGCAGAGCTTGCGGCGCCTGGACGTCATGGATCAGGCGCTGCGGCCGGTGGTGTTCAGCAACATCAGCAACCTGTTCGTCTTCCAGACCAGCGCCGCCGATGCCGAGGAACTGGTGGGCGAACTGGATGAGGCAATGACCGAAACCGACCTGGTCAACCTGGCCGACCATGCCTGCTACGTCAAGACCAGCCGCCGCGGCCAGCGCTTGCCAGTGTTCTCGATGTCCACCCTGGCGCCAGCCGCCGGGGACCCGGCCACGGCGGCGGCGATTGCGGCGGCTTCGGGCGAGCGCTATGGCCGGCCCCTGGACGAAGTGCAGCGCCGCATCCAGACGCTGATGCTGGAACGCTACGAACCCTGGCGCGGGCGCGGCGGCAGCCAGGGCGAACGCCTGGACGAAATGCCGGCGACGCAGCAAGACCCGACCGGGCTGGACGTCGCGCCGACGATGGGGAACTGATGGGGTTGCACGCGACGACCAAGCAAACCCTGACCTGGCTGGCGGCCTGGCCCTGGCTGTCCAGCGCGCAATTGGCGATCCTCCTGGATCAGGCTGGCGAAACCGTGCAACGGCGATTATGCCGGGCTGTCGAGCAGGGTGAGGCCCAAGCGCTGGTCCAGTTTCGCCCGGCCTTGCCCAATGAGACCCTCTACGCGCTCACGGACGCCGGGATCGTCCAACTGGCCCGGGCGGTAGGCGTGCAGCCGCGCGCCCTGGCTCGGCGCTACGATCTATCGCCGCAGACCAGCTACGCGGTGCTCAATGACCAGGATCACGTCTACCGCGTCCGTTCCCTGATCCTGGGCCTGGTCCAACTGGCGCGCCAGCGTGGAGATCAAGTCACCACCGGACGGACCTGGCCCCAGGTGCCATTCAAGCGGGGCTCCCGCAATCGCACCTTTGGCGCCGACGCCTACGTGGTCTATCAGCACGGGACCGGATGCTATCCGTTCTTTCTGCTCTACGATCGCGATGGCCAGCCCCTGGAGGTCCTCCGGAACCAGGTGGGGCTATATTTGCGCTACCGCGAAAGCGGGGATTACCCCGGTTCCTATTATCACTTTCCCGCCCTGGTGGCGATCCTGACGGATCAGGACCGCCTGGTGGAACTCCGCCTGCGCGCCCTGGCCCTGGGGCAGCGCTGGAACATGCTGGCCCCGCGGCTCATCTTGACCACGCGGGCGGAACTGGAGGGGACTGGGCAACAGCCGGGCCTGGCCGGCCCGATCTGGCGGGCCGGCCAGGCCTACGACGCCGCCAGCGGCATCCGCCTGCTCCAGGCCCTGCACGAGGCGCCCGTGGCTCAGTACCGCTTTCAGATCCCGACGCCCTCATTGAAGGCGCCCCAACGAGAGCTGGGTGAGCGTGACTTCCGGCCGGTCCACGTCCTAGGTGTGCCCGTGAGTGCCCGCCTCCAGGACCGTCAGCGACTGAAGGACCTATATCGGGCAATCAACGACACCAAAGCCAAACCCGCGCCCGGCGTCGCGGTGTGGGAAGAATATGTGGCCCTGCTGAACGCCGCGCTGACGCCGGCCACCCAGGCTGTCCTGGACCTGGTCAGCCGATTCGGCTATCTGTCCGCCGCGCACATCGCGCTGGTGCAAGGCAGCAGTGAGAGC
>JAHJIN010000042.1 GCA_018823415.1 Chloroflexota bacterium
CGGCCAGGGCCTGGCGCAGGGCCGGCACGCCGGCCGGCGGGGTGTAGCGCGTCTGCCCGGCGGCGATGGCCCGGATGCCGGCCAGGGCAATGTGCGGGTAGGTCTCGAAATCGGGCTGACCGATCTCCAGGTGGATGATCTCCCGGCCCTGGGCCTCCAACTCCTGGGCCCGGGCCAGCACGGCGTAGGCACCTTCGGCCTTTAGATGGTCGATACGATGGGCGAACGACATGTCCGGCAGACTGCCCACTGCCAAGGTCACGGTCGCTCCCTTTCCACGACGAGCCCGTCTTGCACCTGGAGCACACGCTCGGCCAGCAGGGCGATGTAGGGCTCGTGCGTGACCATGACCACGGTCTTGCCCCGGCGATGCAGCTCGGTCAGGATGTCGATGATGCGCTCGCCGGTGCCCGTGTCCAGGTTGCCGGTGGGCTCATCGGCGATGAGGATGGGCGGGTCGTTGGCGAGCGCCCGGGCAATGGCCACGCGCTGCTGCTCGCCGCCGGACATCTCGCTGGGCAGGTGACCAGCGTGGTCCTCCAGCCCCACCAGGTGCAGGTGTTCCAGTGCCTGTTCACGCCGCTTGCCGCGATGCATGCCCCGCAGGTCCATGGGTAGGATCACGTTTTCCAGCGCGGTGAGCGTGGGCAGCAGTTGAAAGAACTGGAACACGATGCCAATGTTCTGCCCACGCCACCGCGCCAGGGCATTCTCGCCCAGGCGGTCTATTCGCACGCCATTGACGGTCACCGTGCCGGCGGTGGGCTTGTCGATGCCGGTGATCATGTTCAGGATGGTAGACTTGCCGCTGCCGCTGGGGCCGATCAGCGCCACAAACTCGCCGGCGCCAATGTCCAGGTCTACCCCGCGCAGGGCCGTGTAGGAACGCGGCCCCATGGGGTAGACCTTGGTGACATTGGCCAGTCGGATCAGCGGTTCAGACGTGGTCATGGGCCCAGGTCGACGCGGCCGGGATCCGGCGGGTACAGGTCGCGAAAGTCAATGGCACAGTCGTTGGTGTCATAGTATGGCAGGTAGCGTTCCAGCGAATGGGTAAAGAACGTGCCCACGCCGGGATGTGGGTTCACCCCCGGGTAGGTGGCGTCACCCCAGACCAGCACGTCTACTGCCTGATTGGCCGGCCCCAGCAGCAACACCTGATCGCCGGCATTACGCAGTTCCCAGTCGCCAGAGCCCCACTCGTAACGGATCATGTTGGGCTTGTCGCTCTTGTCAGACATTTCAAAATCGGCCTCGAACACCTGCGAGCCGTCAAAGGCCACGACGATGACGCCTTGCGGCGCGATGGTCGTGCCATCGGGGAAGCGATACATGGCCTCGTACTTGTCGATTCGTTCCGCATCGCCGATCTTGTACTGGCTCAGGTCAATGGTCTGCTGCGTGGGGTTATAGATTTCCACCCACTCGGTGCTGACCGCGCCGGCATAGTACACCTCGCTGATGACCAGATACCCCACCGGCGGCGGGGGCGGCGTGTAGCCGCGCAGCACCAGGGGCAGGTGGATGGGCTGCGAGATCCACCAGTCCGAGTCAAAGACGCGCGCCAGGTAATCATAGGCATCGTTAGACTGGATCTGCAAGGCCATCTCGCGGTTGACCTTGTTGGAAGGCTCGCTGCCATTGATGGAACCCACATGGGCATAGCCGCCCTCGTCGTGCAGCCAGACCAATACCATCTTGTTGTGAATGCCGTACAGAGTGGGATCGCCCATCACGGCGCGCAGGTCCAGCCCTTCCTGGTGGGCGACGCCATTCACATAGGTCACGGTTTCCTGGTTGTTGGTGAGGTCCACGTACTCGGCCTCGAAAAAGCCGCCATTGAGCAGGATGCGCACGGTGGCGCCCCGGCGCGCCGCCGCGATGTACGCCTCCAGGCGCACGTTGGGGTCGGTAACCGGATCCGTGCCCCAATCGGCATATTCGTACAACTGTTCCACGAGCACCTTGTCGCCGGCGCCGGCCCGGGCCACCAGGCCCAGCAGCGCGTCAGATTGGCGCAGGGCTGCTTCGGGCGCGGTGAACAACTCAAAGCCAAATGACCCGGCGAGCGCCAGAGGATCAGGGAACCGCACGGTATACGTGGTATAGTCTGTGCTGGTCAGGACCGGGGTAAAGGCCGGGTCGGGCGTGCCGTACTGGTCCAGATAGCCGGTGTTCCAGCGCAAGATGTCATTGTGATGGGCCGCGTCCAGGTCCCGGGCAAACACCAGGGCGGCGCCGGCCACCACCGAGGGCGCGTTCGTCGCCAACACCACGCCCCGTGATCCAGCCGTGCCGTTGGCCTTGTCGTCCGAGGGCACGCCGCTGGAAGAGAGGTTCTGCGAGGTAATAACCGCCCATTCGTCGTCCACGATGATGAACTTGGCGTGGATATAGTCATAGCGATTAAATATGTCATCAGCAGTTTCGTGGATCATGAACCAGCATTGGCCACCGGCTGCTTCGATCTGCTGGCAGGCCCAGAGTTCCTGCTGCCAGCGCGGGTCGGCGGTGCCGAGGCCAACCTGGCCGCCTTCCAGCAGGACCCGGACGCTCACGCCCTGCTGGGCCTTTTGCACCAGAGCGGCGATAATCTCCGGATGCCGCAGGGCATAGACCTCGACGTCAATCGAGTGCTGAGCGCGGGCGATAGTCTGCGCCAGCACCGGGTAGGCATTGTCAGGTGAGATGCCAATGGTCACCGAGGCGGACTCGGTGACGGTCAAGGGCCAGAAGAAGGGGTCCAGGTCCCAGCCGGGATAGAGCACGCGCCGGCCCTGGGCGACGTCGCCGGTGTATTGAATCCAATCGGCGGCGGTGTTGGTATCGCCGGTGGGCAAACCGGTGACCTCGTCGGGGATACGGCTGAGGATCTGGCCTTCTTCGCGGCCCACGCCATAGGGATCGACAGCCGCGCCACTCCAGCCAATGATACTGGTGGCGCCGGCCTTGTATACCACGGCATCCATCACATTGTCGGCCGCGTTGCGCAGGACGGCCTCGTCGCCGCTGTTCGAGTAGCCGGGCCAGGTGCCGCTCAGGTTGGGGACGGCCGGGTCGGTTTCTACCACCTCGTAATCCGGCGCAAAGCCAAACGAGGTGGCGAAACTCGTGGCGTGGGCGGCCACCCAGATACGCTGCTGAGGCGCGAGGGTGCCGCTGCCAAACGTGGCGCAGGTGGTGCCGGCCGTGTCGTCGTCGATACGCCACCCGGCCAGATCAGCCGAGCCGGTGCCCACGTTGATCAACTGGACCGCCTCATCGTCGTCGTTGGTTTGATAGCCATCGTACAGCACGCCCGCGATGAGCACCTGGGGCGTGCCCACGGTTCCCACCGCGGTGTCCCAGCTATCGTGGTTGTCGGCGGTGACGGTCTCGGTGGTGGCGGTGGTGACGGTGACGGCGTTGGTCAGCGTGCCAGACGCGCCGCCGCTCACCAGCCCCCCCACCTGAAAGGCGATGGTGCCGCTGGCGACGCCTACCACGCCCACGGCCCAGACCCGGGTGCCGGGCGTCGGCTCTGTAACCGCGTAGCCGCTGGTGTCGCTTTGATAGTTCACAAAACCCGGCAGCACGTCGGTGATGAACACGCCAACTGCGTCCAATGTGCCGACGTTGCTAACGGCGATGGTATAGGTGATGGCCGCGCCGGGCAGAACCGAGGCAGATCCGGTCTTGCCAATGGACAGGTCGGCGGCAGGGATGGGCGTGGCCGAATTGCGGGCCTTGGGCGTGCCGTTGATGGGCTGGCTGTTGGCGTCCAGCCCGTTGCGGGTGACGCCATCGTTGGTGGCCCAGTTCGTGTCGGTGTCCGCAGCGGCCGAGTTGATGCGCTCCATGGTCTTGTAGCCGGTGGTGGTGCCGGCCGGCCAGGCCCCGCCGCTCCCGTTGGCCGAATCGATGAGCGCGCTCGCCCCGTCGCGCAGCTCCAGCGTTTCGCCGGTGTTCGAGAGGCCGGTGCCAAAGCTGCCGATCCAATCGGCCGCCACGTTGCTGACCGTGTTGTCGTCGGTGCGTTCCAGGAGATAGTAGCCGTGGGCCGGGACAGAGCCATTCAGGGCAATGGTGGGGTTGCCATCAGTGGCCGCCAGGGTCCAGCCGGTCAGGTCGATGGCGGCAGCGGTATTGTTGTACAATTCGATCCACTCGTCGGCAGTGCTGGCGGCAGTGCCGCCCCAGGCCACCTCGTTGATGACCACGTCGCCGGGGCCGGCGGTACGCTGGGGCGCGGCGACAGCTATGCCAGAGCCAAGAAGTAGCCCCAGGCCCAACAGCACGCCCAGCAACAGGGTCAGGAACGCTATCAAGCAGTGATTCTCTTTCATGCCAGTTCTACCTCCTCGCTGAATGCCACGGCCTCGGCGGCCACAAGCGCACCCTCGGACCGCTTTTTTCGACCCTGCCAGCGTTTGGTAATCCAGTCACCGGCCAGCAGCAGCGCGGCCGGGATAACCAGCGACATCGCAAAATATGAAACAGGGTCGAGGATAGGGGCCGCGCTGAACCGGTCCAGGTTGAACAGGACGATGACCAGGCCGGTCCACACGGTGAGAAAATTGGGGATGGCGTCGCCCGAGCGCACGAACTTGAGGCCCTGCGTGCGCTTTTTCGTGAACGGGTAAAACAGATTGGAGCCCATGTGGCCGAGCTGGTCCTCCACCACATGGGCCACCGATGCCAGCCCGGCGATGAGGCCCCATAGCGCCCCGGCACCCAGGGCCGTCGCGGGGTCGCCGGGGCTCCCCAGCCAGCCCAGGGCGGTCCCTACCAGGAACATGCCCACGCCAAACAGGGCCGATAGCGTGAGGCTGTGGCTCCAGCGCCGGTGCCACGGCAAAAAGACGATTTCGATAGCGCCGTCTCGGGTCGGCGTAAATTCCATCGAAGGGCCGGAAAAGATATCCACCTTGGTCTCGGCGTCGTAGGTCTGAATCAGACGGGCTGCGGTCTTGGCCCGGCCGGCCGGCACGTCCAGTTCGCTCCCGGGGAAGGGCACCTGGGAGGTGGTAACTACCGACCCCATGCGCACCACCACGTCGCCGGCCTCGGTGTCGAAAAAGATGCTGTACAGCCGCCACAGGTCCGCGCCCAGCTTGACGGTGTGAAACTGGACGGACGTGGTATTGCCGGTCTCGTGCGCCCGGTCGATGGTAGCCGCGACCGTTTCGGCCATCGCCTGCGGGTCCGGGTGGTCCGGGTGCGGGTCAATTTCGACGTCGGCGCCTTCAAAAAACCGGGCAAACTTGAAATCCAGCGTGTCCGGCAAGATGCCAAAGATGCCGCCCAGCACCAGGATCTGGGACAGATTATCGGCCGCCAGGTACACCGCCTCGGGGAAGAACGAGGCCACGGCCACACCGGAGACGAAATGAGTGATACCTTTCATGGTCAAACTCCAATTTTGGGCTTTTAGACAAGTCCGAGCCACCCGGCCACCGTCGGTCCCCAGCCGGACATGTTCAGCACGATGGGGACCAGCAGCACGCCCATGCAGTTCATGCGGCGCGAGTGCCAGAGCACCGGGATGAGGCCAATGCCGGTGGCGGCAGTGGCGATGAGTAGGCCACCCGGACCGGTGAACAGGAACACAATGCCCACGAGCATGACCAGCGTCACGGCCGAGATGATCCGATAGTTCACCCGGTCCACCAGCACGATGGCTGCCCGCGACAGGATGATGAGCAAAAAGAAGGCCAGCGCCGCGCACAAGGCAATTCCTGCCAACGCCAGCGCATAGCTTTCGGGTGTCTGGGGGATATAGATGAGGCTGATCATCCAGGCCATGCCGCCGCGTGTGAGATGCAGGCCCGGCACAAAGAACAGCACCAGCGCGCCCACGTAATACACCACCTTGGACGCCCCCTGGCTGATGAGAAAGAGCCGATCGTCGCGCTGGGCCGTGGCGTGCCCGGCGATGAACCCGCCAATGCCGCCGGTGACCACCGGAAAGAAAGCCGCAAAGATGCCGCCCAGGCTCCCGGCCGCCACACCCCGGGCGATGAGCGACGGCGTCACATCCAACGAGGTCGCCACGTGCTGCCGCGGCACCTCTTCGCCCGAGACGAGGTTAGTGAGCACCCACGGGATGGCAAAGAGGCCCATAAAGGCCGGCAGCAGGTTTTGAAAGCTCATCTCGGTGGGCACCAGGCTGCGGTACATGATGATCATGCCCAGGATGCCGCTCAGCGTGAACGTAAGCAGCCCGGCCAGCAGGCTCTTCCAGCCGTCCCACAACCGGGCCAGGCTCGTTGGCCCCCGGTCCCCGCCCTTGGGCCACTCGGACATGAGCATATAAACGATGATGAGCATGAGGATCCAGTGCAGGTGTGGAGCCACGATGGTGCGCACGGTAGTGAACACGCCGGCGGCGAACGGGGCCAGTAGCAGCAGGAACACGATACCCCCCAAGCCGCCCACGCCGGTGAGAATGGAGGCCTCGAACCCGCGCCGCTGCATGAGATACTTTTGCCCCGGCAGCACAATCCAGATGGCGCTCTCGTCCGGGGCTGCCAGGAAAATGGACGGGATGGTGTTCAGGATAGCATAACCCACCACCATGCCCAGCATCCACATGACCAGGGCCTCATCCGGGACGACGCCTTGCACGCGCAAGGCCATGACGACGAGCAGACCGGCCACGTTATAGATGTGCAGGGCCGGCACGCACGACAGCACCGACGACATGAGCGTGCCACCCAGGGCATAGAGGAGCAAGACGAGGCTGTCGAGGACGGGGGCATCAATGGTCATGGTCATAACTCCGGTTTCTATGGGTCCGTCAATCAGTCATTGTCCTGTCGATCATCAGCCGCATGATACCGCAGTCGAGCACACCTGTCAAGTCGCGCTTTTTACAAAACTGGCCCACTGTGCTATACTACAACCGCGATGCGATTACAGACTGCGACAAAGGAGTCGGAACCATGCGCGCAAACGATTTTCTCTTTCGCGGAAGCCTGGCCGACCTGGACCCGGCCGTGGCCGAACTCATCGGCTACGAGGCCGAGCGCCAGGCCCGTAAGCTGATCCTCATCCCCTCCGAAAGTTCCCCGCCAGAGGCCGTCCGCGAGGCCCAGGGCTCGGTCTTTCAGAACATCTATGCCGAAGGCTATCCCCACCCGGCCACACGCGAGCAAACCGAGGCCGAGATCCTCGACTATGAGCGGCAACTCACCGACTATCGCCGCTATTCGGACGCGCGCTATTACAAGGGCACCGAATACGCCAATCTGGTGGAGGCGCTGGCGCGCCGGCGCTGTGCCGAGGTCTTTGCCACGCCCGACGTGTACCCGGAAGACATCTATGTCAACGTGCAACCGCTCTCGGGCGCACCGGCCAACAATGCCGTCTATACCGCGCTGCTCAAACCCGGCCAGACGGTGATGGGCATGTCACTGCTGCACGGCGGTCACCTGACCCACGGCAGCCCGGCCAACCGCTCCGGCAAGCTCTATCACGCCGTCTCGTATTCGGTGGACCCCGACACCGAGCGCCTGGATTATAACCAGATCGCCGCGCTGGCCCGGGAGCACCAGCCGCACATGATCATCGCCGGCTATACGTCATATCCCTGGGCGGCGGATTGGGCGCGCTTTCGCGCCATCGCCGACGAGGTGGGCGCGTTTCTGCTGGCCGACATCTCGCACGTGGCCGGGATGGTGGCTGCCGGCGTCTATCCATCGCCGGTGGGCCACGCCCACGTCATCACCTTTACCACCCACAAGACCATGCTCGGCCCGCGCGGGGCGTGTATACTCGCCACCGACGCCCGGCTGGCCGCGCGCCTCGACCGGGCCGTGTTCCCCGGCGAACAGGGCGGCCCCCACGTCAACACCATCGCGGCCATGACCACCGCCTTTCGCCTGGCCCAGACCGAGCAGTTTCGCGCCCTACAACGTCAGATCGTGGTCAATGCCGCTCGCCTGGCCCAAAAACTGGCCGAACTGGGGTTCCGCATCCCCTACGGCGGCACCGATACGCACCTACTGCTGGTAGACTGCAAAAGCGTGCGCGCCGCCGATGGCACCCCGCTCCTGGGCGACATGGCCGCGCGCATCCTGGACCTGGCCGGCATTGTGTGCAACCGCAACACCATCCCCGGCGACGAGACCGCCGGCCTGCCCAGCGGCATTCGCCTGGGCACGCCCTGGGTCACGCAGCGAGGCCTGAAAGAACCCGAGATAGACCGCCTGGCCGAGGCCATCGCCCTGGTGCTCCAGAACTGCTGGCCCTTTACTCAGGCCGGGCGGTTTCGTCCACAGTACCGTGCCCGCGTCGGCTTTGACGTGCTGGAAGACGCCGAACGCCGCGTAACGGCCCTGGCCGACGCCGCCGGGCTGGATTACGAGCCCCGGCACTGTGGCTATCCGCACTATGACCTCATCATCCTGGACAAGGTAGACGAAACCGACACGACGCCGGCGACGCTTGAGATCGAGGGCGAGCTGGCCCGCGAGTTCCTGCAAACCGCCACCACCAACGACGTGTATTGTCTCCAGCCCGGCGACATCCAGCCCACCTGCGTCCTGGAAACGGACGGCCGGCTCATGGCCTCGGGCACGTTGGCCTGCGACCAAACGGGGCATCGCTACCGCCTGACCATCCCGGCCCACACCCGCAATCGCACGGCCACCTGGCTGCGCGACCTCTCGGACGGCTTTGTGCTGGCGGACCCGGCCGACCCGCACATCAAGCTCCCCGGCCCCGTCATCGTCCGCGACCTTGGGCCAGCCCCTGGCGTCGCGCTCGACCCTCACCAGCCCGCGCTATCGGCGGCCAAGCCCGCCTATATCGGGCTGGATGGCGTGGCGGACGCGCCGCAGGGCGAAGCGCTCCCCGAGTTTGCCTGGCGCGTAACCGACACCGGCCCGGTGCAGCGCACGCCCCTGTATGACTGGCACCAGGCCCACGGCGCGCACATGGTCGAATTCGCCGGGTGGGACATGCCGGTGCGTTATGCCGGCGTGCAAGAAGAACACCGGGCCGTGCGCACCGCGGCCGGCCTGTTCGACGTATGCCACATGGGCATATTCGATTTTCGCGGCCCCAATGCCCGGGCCTTTTTGGACCTGGTGTCCACCAATGACGTGAGCAGTCTTGAGGTGGGCCAGTCGCAATACAGCTACCTACTCTCGCCTCACGCTCACGTCATCGACGACGTCATGGTCTATCGCCTGGCCGATGAGCGCTATATGATGGTGGTCAATGCCAGTAACAACAACAAAGACTGGGCCTGGCTGCACGCCGTCAACCAGGGCGCAGTGCGCATCGACATGGTGCGTCCCTGGACGCGACTCACCTGCCCCACCGAGATCCGCGACCTGCGCGACCCGGCATCCGGCGCCGACCGCCGGGTCAACATCGCACTGCAAGGGCCAGAATCGCGGCGCATCCTGCGCGAACTGCATCGGCAGATGGGCGGTGACCGGGAAACGTGGCGCTTGTTCCGCCGCATGGCACGCACCGATGTGGTCCACTGCCACCTCGGGCCGTTTGACCTCATTGTGGCGCGCACCGGCTACACCGGCGAGCGCCGGGCCTACGAGTTGTTCGTCCATCCCGACCAGGCCTTGGCGCTGTGGGAAGCACTGCTGGCGGCCGGTGAGCCGTTCGGCCTCAAGCCCATCGGCCTGGCCGCGCGCGACAGCCTGCGCATCGAGGCCGGGCTGCCCCTCTATGGCCACGAACTGGCCGGCCCGCTGGACCTGGGGCCGGGCGACGCCGGGTTTGCGGATTATGTCAAGGTTTACAAACCGTTCTTTGTGGGCCGTCGGCGCTACATGGCCGACGAGCAAAAGCGCGCCGGCGTGGTGGCGCGATTCCGTATGGTGGAGCGCGGCGTCCGCGTACCGCAGCAAGGCGACCCGGTGCTCAGTCTCAATGGGCGCGTGGTGGGCAAGGTCACCAGTTGCTCCACCGACGGCGAGGGCCGGCTGGTGGGCCAGGTATACATCAAGCAAGACCAGGCCGCGCCCGGCACGCCGCTGGCTGTGTTCCAGACGGCTCGGGTGTGGGCCAGCAAACCCCGCGACCAGCTCACCATCGGCGACCGGGTGCAGCTTCATGACCGGGCCGAGATCGTGTCTCGGTTCATGTAAACTCCTGGCTGGCTCTTCTTCCCCCAGTGGAGCCATCGGACAAAGCAAACGAGCGAGGCACAATGCCTCGCTCGTTGAATTGTGGAAGGAGTCGCTTACGATTCGCCCAGATAAGCCCGGCGCACCATCTCGTTTTCGCGCAGGTTGGACGCCGTGTCCTGCAGGACAATGCGACCGCTCTGGAGCACATAGCCCCGGGCCGCCACGTTCAGAGCCATGTGCGCGTTCTGCTCCACCAGCAAGATAGTGGTGCCCTGCTGGTTAATGTCCCGAATGATCTCAAAAATGGTCGCCACCAGGAGCGGGGCCAGGCCCATGCTCGGCTCGTCCAGCAGCAACACTTGGGGCCGGGCCATCAACGCGCGCCCTATCGCCAGCATTTGCTGCTCGCCGCCAGACAGCGTGCCGCCCACTTGCTTTTCGCGCCCCTTGAGCCGGGGAAACAATTCGAACACGCGTGCGATGTCGGGCCTGATCTGGGCCTTGTCCTTGCGTGCAAAGGCCCCCATCTCCAGGTTTTCCATCACCGACAGGCGGGCAAATATCTTGCGCCCTTCTGGCGATTGGCACACACCCAGCTTGACGATCTCGTGGGCCGGCATCCCATCGATCCGCCGCCCTTCCAGGGTGATGGTGCCCTGGCGCGGCTTGAGCAAGCCACATATGGTATTGAGCGTGGTGCTCTTGCCGGCCCCATTGGCCCCGATGAGGGTCACGATCTCGCCCTCGTTGACCGTCAGCGAGATACCCTTCAAGGCGTGGATATTGCCATAACAGGTATGTACGTCTTCTAATTCCAACATTACTTGCATCGGGTTGGTCTCTCCCTAACCTGGATAAAGCCGCTTCGCTACCAAGCCAGATCCAACCAGGTTGACGCTTCTGGAAATTCTTGCTCGTCGTACAAGGATTTCACGGGTTAGGCCCTATGCCTGTTTCGGGCAGACCCGAAACAGGTGGCAGTTCCTGCGGAACTGCGGCCCGGACGGCGGCATCACTGCACCAGATCGACAATGTTTTGTCGATGTTGCCCCCGTTAGCGCCTAGTCCACCGGGCGGCTCATCGGCTCGGCCTTGCCCAGATAGGCTTCAACGACCATCGGGTTGTTTTGCACCTCGGCTGGGGTCCCCTCGGCGATCTTGAGGCCATAGTCCAGCACTGTCACCCGGTCCGAAATCCCCATGACCACGTTCATGTCGTGCTCGATGAGCAGGATCGTCAGGCCCAGGTCTCGGCGCAGCCGGCCGATAAAAGTCGTGAGGTCACGGGTCTCAAGGGGGTTCATGCCGGCGGTCGGCTCGTCCAGCAGCAACAGTAGCGGCTCGGTCGCCAGCGCCCGGGCAATCTCTAGACGGCGCTGGTCGCCATATGGCAGATTCTTGGCCAGGGTGTCGCCCTGTCCTTTCAGCCCCACAAAGTCCAACAACTCGCGGCCCCGGCGATGGGCCGTTTCTTCCTCGCGCCGCGTCTGCCCGTTGCGCAAGATGGCCCCCAACACGCCGGCGTGGAGCCGGCAATGCTGTCCCACCAGCACGTTTTCCAGGGCTGTCATGTTGGGAAACAATCGGATGTTCTGAAAGGTGCGGGCAATGCCTCGGGCCGTGATCTGGTGTGTGCTCAGCGTGGTCAATTCGGTATCGTGGAACCGGATGGACCCGGTATCCGGCCGATAAAAGCCCGTGATCAGGTTAAAGAACGTAGTCTTGCCGGCGCCATTTGGCCCAATGAGGCTGACAATGCTCCCGGTTTCGATCTGGAAATCCACGTCTTGAACGGCCGTCAAGCCGCCAAAGCTCTTCGTTACTTCTTGGGCATCCAGCAGTAGCATGGGCGGTTACTCCGATCCCACCGTAGTCGGCGTACTGGCTTCGTGTACTTCGAGCCGGCGACGGGTGGAGGGTATGAATCCTTCCGGCCGAAAGATCATCATCGCCATCAGCAGGTCACCGAAAAAGAGCAGGCGCAACTGCTGAATCTCGCGCAGCACCTCGGGTAGGCCAATAAGGGCGAACGCGCCCACCAGCACGCCGGGAATCGACCCCATACCCCCGATGATGATCAGGCTGAGCACATTGATGGATACCATCAGGCTAAAGTCGTCGGGAAAAATCGAGCCTTGCCAAGCAGCAAAGATGGCTCCCCCCAGGCCGCCCAGCGACGCCCCAATGCCAAAGGCCAGGAGCTTGGCCCGCAAGGTATCCACGCCCATCATCTCGGCGGCGTCTTCATCCTCGCGCATGGCGACCCAGGCCCGGCCCACGCGCGAGTTGTTCAGTCGGTCGGTGAAAAAGGCAGCCAGGATACAGCCAACCAGCATGAGATAGTAAAAATGGATCGGCGAGTCAAACGCAAAGTTGACGAGGCGCAGGTCGCCAATTGACAGGTCGATGCGTGGCGGGTCGATGAGAAAGATGCCCTGCGGCCCGTTGGTGATGTTGATTCGCACGCCGTCAAAGACCAGCACCGGTGCCAGCACGCCCTGTAGCAGCAGCGATATCAGGCCCAGGATCACCGCCAGCCCCAGCCAGCCCCAGCCGAGGTAGCGTTTGAACCGGGCCAACCACCAGGGCTGGCGTTCGGCCGGCACCAACCGACCCCACAGCACCACGCCCAGCGCTGCCCCCAGCACGATCACGGCCGCGATGTCGAACCAGGTCATGGTAAAGGGCGCTATCTCAAAATTGCTGAGGTTGAGCATGACGATGCGAATGATCTCGCCAAAGCCCAGCGTGACGATGGCCAAATAGTCACCGCGCATGCGCAGGACCGGAATGCCCAGCAGTACACCAGACAAGGCCGCCACGATCATGCACACCGGCAACATGATCCAGAATGCCACATGCAGATCAAAGTGCGGTGAAGCGGCCAGGGCATAGCAGTATGCGCCGATGGCATAAAAGGCCACGTACCCCAGGTCCAGCAACCCGGCAAAGCCTACTACCACGTTGAGCCCCAGGCCCAGCATGATGTACAGGCCCACATAAGCCACCACGCGCGTCCAATACGACCCCATCAGGGGCGGCAGCAAGGCCACCAAAATCACCAACCCCACCAGCCAGATGAGCAAGGGCAGGCTGCGCCCCCACCGCAGCGCCGGGCCAATGCCGGGTTGCGATTCCAGGCCGCGGGTCGTTTGCTTTAGCACTCGGCTACTCTGCCCGCGCACCTGGCGCACACGATCCGCCACGGCGCCCAGGCTGAAAAACCAACGCAAGATCAGCAGGCTGATTGTGATCATGGGTCTTCCTATCGCGTATTGCGTATTGCGTGAACGGTTACAGGTCGATGAGAGTGGCGTTGGGGCAGCAGCGGAGCAACTCGGCACCGGTCAACCGAAACACCACATCCACCTCGCCGCCGCCGAACCACAGCACGGAACTGTCTGCCAGCGCCCGGTCGATAGTGGTTTCTAGCGGCGCAGCATGTCCAAAAGGCGGCGTACCGCCCACAGGAAAGCCGGTTTCGGCCAGGATGCGCGGCGGCCGGGCCAGCCGGGTCACCGGCACACCCTGTTCGCGCAGCGACCCCATGTCCAGGCGTTTGTCGCCCCGGACGATGACCAGGGCCAGACCCCCGGTTTCTAGCTCTACCACCAGGGACTTGACGATCTGCTCCAGGGCACAACCCACGGCATCAGCCGCGGCCTGGGCCGTGGGCGTGCCGGCCGCGAAACGGTGCACGACGGCCTGACAACCACACGCATCTAGCACTTGCTGGATCGGTTCGGCCAGGGTGACGGGAGCGGTCACGGTCAGCTCTTTTCCGCCACCACCTCACCCAACAGCCCCCGTGGGCGAAAGATGAGAATAAGCACCAGTAGGCCAAAGGCGATTACGTCCTTCCAGTCGTTGGAAATGATCTGCGCGCCCATAGTTTCGGCAATGCCCAGGACAAAGCCACCAACCATGGCCCCGGGCACGTTGCCAATGCCACCCAACACGGCGGCGGTAAAGGCCTTGATACCCGGCACAAAGCCCATCATGTGGCGCAACTGGGTATAATACAGGCCCACCATCACGCCGGCTGCGCCGGCCAGGCCCCCGCCCAGCAGGAACGTAATGCTGATGATGCGGTTGACGTCAATGCCCATGAGGGCCGCAGTGTCCTTGTCGGCAGCGACCGCCCGCATGGCCTTGCCGATCCTGGTACGCTGCACAAAGACGTAAAGCCCCATCATGAGCAGGATCGAGAACACGATCATGAATAGGCGCAGATACGTAATGGTCACCTCGCCCATGCTAATGAATCCCCAATCGAACGGGCCGATGATAAACTTGCCGTCTGGGAACACCGGCGGGACCACCTTGAGTTCGGCCTTGGTGAGGATCATCATGGCGTTCTGTAAAAAGAGCGAAGCTCCGATGGCACTGATCAGCGGGGCCAGGCGCGCCGCCCGGCGCAGCGGCCGGTAGGCGATGCGTTCCACGGCCACAGCCAACAGCGCCGATGTGGTCATCCCCACGATAAACATGGTCGCCAACACCAGGGGCGTGTTGGTCTCCACCAGGCCGGTGGGGATCAATAGCAGCAGGGTGAAATAACCAGCATAAGCCCCCACCATAAAAATCTCGCCGTGGGCAAAGTTGATCATGAACAAAATGCCATAGACCAGCGTATAGCCCAGAGCGATGAGCGCATAGATGCCGCCAATGGTGACCCCGTTAACCAGTTGTTGGCCCCAAACTTCCAGACCCATCGTCGCCTCCGCAGGGATGGACCTGACGGGTTTCCCGCGCGGGATTGGCCAGAGAGAACAACGATCGATGATCGTGTGTTCACTCACGACCGTGGAGGTGCAACCCGTCAGGTCCTGACTCGCGAAAGAGGAGCGACAAGGTCAGCGACACGCTGCCAGACCCTGTCGCGTCCCCCATTAAACCAGGTTACTTGACTTCGACGAACGCGCCGCCTTCTACCTTGTACAACACTACCTCGGCATTGGTGGTATCACCCTTGTCCGTAAAGGAGCAGGTGCCAAGAATGCCGGTATAGTTGGTGGCGCGCACGGCGTCTGCCAGGGCCTTCTTGCCGATGGCCAGGCTGCCATCGCCCTGAACCACCGCAACCTTTTCTACGGCAGCGAGCAAGATCATGGTGGCGTCATAGGTCTGCGGCGCGTAGGCGATCTTTTGACCGTACTTGGCCTCAAAGCGCGCGAGCCAGTCGGCGTAGGCCGAGGTCTCTTCGGTCTTCCAGAAGGTGATATAGCTGCCTTCAGCCGCGCCGCCAGAGGCCTCGATGTACGTGGGCACGCTGTAGCAGCCGTCGTCGCTCATAAAGAGGGCCGTCATGCCGCCATCACGCATCCACTTGACCAGCAATGCGCCTTCGGCGTCCATACCGCCAAAGTAGACCAGTTCCGGCTCGGTGGGTTTGATCTTGGTGATCACAGCGCTAAAGTCCTTGTCACCTCGGCTGAGGCCTTCATAGGCCACCACCTGACCGCCGGCCTTTTCGAACTTGTCCTTGACCGCGTCAGCCACGCCCTGCCCGTAGATGCTCTTGTCATGGGTCACGGCGATCTTTTTGATGCCCAAATTTTCCGTCATGAACTTGACGGCGAAATCGGCCTGCAATTCGTCGGTGGGACACACGCGAAAGACGGTGGGGTAACCCCGGGAGGTCACGGCTACGGCCGTACACGAGGGCGAGATCATGACCAGATGGTTCTTGCCGTATACGTCCGAGGCGGGAACGCAGCCGCCACTGCACATGGGGCCAACAACGCCGACGATGGCCGGATCGGCCGCAAACTTTTCGGCCACAGCGGTGGCCTCGGCACCGCCGCAGTTGTCGTCACCGGGCTCGGCGACCGTCGTAAAGCCCTTGATAGCGCCGCCACTGTCTGCGATAGCCAGCTCACAACCGTGGAGCATGTCGTTGCCATACTGGGCATAGTCGCCGGCCATAGCCGACGACATGCCGACCTTCATGGTGCCGCCTTTGGGGATCGTGATCACGCCCCATTCGTCGGTGATACCACCGCCGCCGCCGGGGCACTGGGCTGCCGCCAGCGGCATGACGATGAGCAATGCCACGAGCAATAATGCGATCTTGTTAAACATGTCTACTCCTCCTTGGGAATTCTGACGATTCAAGGTTTGTCAACCTTGTCTAGGAAAAAACACGAGTATGCGGTAGCCATCACCCCCTTTGCTATTCAATTCTAGAGCCGAAATGTCCACTTTGACATAGTGAGAGGCAGAAAGCAGGTGGGCGGCTTTGCCCGGGGTTCAACCATGAGGAACGTGCAAAATAGCAAACACTAGAGACGATTATAAAAGATCGCCGCTCATATGTCAAGATCAAACAGCGCGGACTTTTGAGAGATTTGCGTACAATTCGAGGTTGACGAACAACTAGACCACCCCCCGGGCGTGCAGGTGAGCAATGTCTGCATCGTCATGGCCCAGCTCGAGCACACGTAGCGTGGCGTCCGTGTGCTCGCCCAGGCGCGGCGGCGGCGTGCGCATCTGATCCGGCGTATCGCTCAGACGCAGCGGCGTGCGGACCTGGATCAGCGAACCGATGTCGGCCCGAACTAGCTGCGTCAGCATCTCGCGAGCCAGCACATGCGGGTCGGCTGCCAATTCATCCACGGCCAAGACCGGCTCGCAGCAGGCGTCGGCATTGCCCAGCAGCACTGCCCACTTGTCGCGGGTGCGGGTGCGGAACAGCGCCTGCAATTCGGCAATGATCGCCGGCTGGTCCGATTCATCAGCCCACAACGTGTCCAGCAAATCCGGCCGGTCCACCGCCGCGCAGAACCGCTGCCAGAATTTGGGCTCCAGCGCGCCGACAGAAAAAAAGCGATGGTCGGCGGTCTCGTAGACCTGGTAACGGGCCACACCACCGGACAGGTGATCGGCGCCCCGGGCCGGCGGCTGCCCGGTGGCCTGCATCACGGCCAGGGGCAACCCCATGAGGGCCGTCACGCCATCGGCCATGGCCAGGTCCAGGTATTGCCCGGCTCCCGTGCGTGTGCGGGCCTGGAGGGCCAGTAAAATGCCCACGGCAGCCCACAGTGCGCCCACCATGTCAGCGATGGGAAGGCCCGGGAGGGCAGGAAGGCCATCGGCCGGGCCGGTGAGGCCCAACAAACCGCCCAGGGCCAGATAATTGACATCGTGGCTGGCCCGGTCTCGCAGCGGCCCGGTTTGCCCATAGCCGGTGATGGAGGCATAGATCAGACGCGGGTTCTCGGCTCGCAGTGAGACATAGTCCAGCCCCATGGCCGCCATCACACCGGGCCGGTAACTTTCGACCAGCACGTCGGCATCGCGCGCCAGGTCACGCAGGATGTCACGCCCGGCCGGGTCGCGCAGGTTGAGCGTGAGGCTGCGCTTGTTGCGGTTGAGCGCCATAAAGTACGCCCCATCTTCACCCAGCAGCGGTGGCACGCTGCGCATGTAATCGCCGCCGTCCGGGTCTTCTATCTTGATGACCTCGGCCCCAAAATCCGCCAGGATCAGGGTGCAAAAGGGGCCGGGCAGCAGGCGGCTGAGGTCCAGAATGCGGATGCCGTGGAGGGCGGTTGCGGTAGGCACGACGTGGTCTCCCCTTTTACTCTATCTCCTCGCGTGGCTGGCGATTACCATCATACCATATGGTTCCAGAGACGTCAATGCGCCAGCGAATGCAGGGCAAATTGGCAATTGGTCCCACGCGCCACTCCACAAAACAAGCCTGCCGGGTTCGTTGAGAACCCGGCAGGCACGCACGAATGAGGGATTGAGGCGATCATCGGGCCGGCGCACACTCGAACGTATCGCGGATGACACGCAGGTCGTCCAGGTGCGCCGCGTCGTCAGTATTGATGAGGATGGTCCACAGCCAGTCTGACTCGCCATTAGGGCAGCGCAGGATCAGCCATTCGATCAAATCCGGCGTGCGCGCGGCGAACGCGTTGCCCCGCTGCCACTGGCCGGTGACGATCCATGCCGGCGTTCCTCGCAAGGTGGTCATCTCGATGGTCTGGATGATGGGGTCATAGTCCTGTTTCTGATGGTGGGGGCCGTACAGGCTGCAGATATAATCGGCGGCAGCGGCCTCGTCAGCAGGCCAGTCATCGTGCCGCCAATGCACGTCTAGGACCACAAAGTGGCCATTGACGCCACCGTACGGAAGCTGGTTCGCCAGGATGACCATGCCGCCGTTGCCATCGTCATAGGGCCAATATTTGATGGTGGGGTTGTCGGCCTGGGGCACATTGTAAGAGAACAAGTCGGTGAGGGCAATCCAGAAACCATAGAGCCGTTCCAGCCGCTCGCTGTACGAGGCCCAGCCGATGAATGATTGCTCGGCGTGGGCTTGCTGGCCGTCGCCCCAGGTGGCCTGGCAGACCACGCGCCAGGTGCCCGCACTCCCCCGCAGCGGCAGGTGCACATAGTCCGCCAGGTAGCGTCCCCGGCCCTCGCGTGACTCGACGCAGGCCAGCGTGGCGAGCGAACTGTCACCCGGCGCACGCAACTCGGCCTGGACCATGGCCCCCTCCACCGGTTGGCCGTCGCGGTCCGCCAGCGACACCGTCACCCGCAGCGCCTGACCGCCCACCAATTCTGTGCCCTGGGCCGGGTAGACCACGGTCAACGCGCCGGCTTGAGGGGACGGCGCGGCGCACTGGGCCGCGCTCAACAGCAGGGCGACGAGCAGGAACCCGGCCAATGCTGCTGAACCACGCAGGTGATGGCTCATGCGCCTATTCATGTACCTCACACCTCGCCACGGTGCCGCGATCAGTGCCAAACCAGACAGCACCGTCTGGCCCGACGGCAATGCTCGTGATCTCGCCCCGGATCAGGCCATCGCGATCCGAGGTGTAGTGAGTCCAGGTCCCTCGCGCAACATCATGTGTATCCGGGATAAAGTGCAGCGCGCCGTTCTCGTACAGGCCAATCCACACCGAGCCATCCGGTGCCGTGGTCAGGCTGCTGATCTGACCGCCGGCCATCGCGCCGCCGGTGGTATAGTGGTTGTATGTGATGGACGCTTGCGTGGTGGGGTCGTACCGCACAATGCTGGGGCCTTGGTTCGACATGCCCGCGATCCAGAGGATCTGGTCATCGAAGGCAAGGGCATCAGTAGCCAGATAGTACACTTCGCCGATCTTGGAGGCGGTTTTATGTGCATGGACGACCCACTCGGTCTGCCCGCCGGCTTTCTCTGGCACGATCAACTGGTAAATGTCCGTGCCGCCGAAAAACCACAGCGAACCATCAGGGATCACCTCGATGGCGCTGAATCCATCGACGCCCAACTCGTCCAGATCGATGGCCTGGGTGTTCCATACATCCATTCTGGGGTCAAAAGTCCAGATACCATCCAGCGCGGTGGCGACCCATACCAGGCCATCAGAGGCCACGGCAATGTCCCCTGCGCCGCGAATCAGGCGCTCCCCGATGTGGTAGCGCGTCCAGGTAGAGCCATCAAAGCGTTGTACACCTTGATCTGTGCCGACCCAGACTGTGCCGTCGGGGGCCACGGTGACGACGTCAGCGCTTGGCGAGTAGGGCGTTTCATCTTTGAGTGTATAGACGGTCTGATGCTGGTCGGATGGATCGAAACGGGCCACGTGACCATCGGCAGCCGCCGCCCAGGCTGCGCCATCCGGCGCGAAGGCTATATCATTGACGTGTGTTCCTCCCACGGTGTACGACGTGCAGGTGATCGGAATACGGGACTGGGGTGTCGGCGTTGCTCCTGGCAAGTATCTGAAACCAAACTGGAGCACGGGCCGCGGCTGATCGATAGCTGCCCAAACACAATTCGGTGTGGTGGGCTCATAGTGCACTGGTGCCTCCGCGCAAATCTTGAGCGTAAGAGGGGTGCAGCTACCAAAATAGTAGAGTTGGGCTCTGCCCCTTGAATTACCCACCTGGTAGGTAGCCCTCGTATAACCATGACCCTGAATATAGAATACCACGCCGGGTAGGGGTTGTTCGTCTTCTTCCCGCAAGCCATTAGCGTTCGCGTCGATCCAGGCGTCAGTTGTCGCACCCCAACTGCAATCCGTGGGAGGGCGTGTCGGAGGGCTGGAAACCCGAGACTCGCGTGGCACGGCGGTGCCAGAAGGCAGAATTGACATATCATGATCGCGCGCCAAACTCGTCGCGAGATAGACCAGGCCCGCGCCGATGCCAATGATGGCTGCCAATCCCACCAGGGCGAGACCGAGGATCTGGCGTTTCATGCCGCCTCCCGCTTACAAAGGGCCCAGTCACGGCCCCATCACCAGCATCCAACCCACACCGCCGGGATAGTAATCCTCGCCAAAGGCGGCGCGGAACCACTCGCGCTGCTGGTCGCCGGTGCAGTGCGAGGGCGCGACCTTTTTCACGCCCAGATCCCGTAACTGGGTGATGATGCGGGCCACCTGGCTCTGGCTGGCGTTGCCCAGGTGAAAGCCGCCCATCACCAGGGCAATCTCGCCGCCGGTGGCTTCTTTGGCATGCTCGACCATGCGGACGACGCCGGGATGCGCGCAGCCGGTCACCACCACCCAGCCCTCGGTCGTCTGCACGACCAGGGCTTGCTCGATGGTGTTGCCCGTCACCGAGCCGGTGGTCCAGATGCCAGGGACGATCTCGACCGGCGCTTTGACCGTGACCGGCTCGACCTGAGCCGGGAGCCAGGCCTTGAACGAGGAGGAGAACGAGGTTGGCAGGTAAAGCCGGGACCGCAGGCCGGTGCCCAGCAGCGCCGCCAGGCCGTTGGTGTGGTCGTCGTGGGCGTGTGACAGGACCACGATATCGATCCGGGCCGGGTCTTTAGCCAGGGCGGCCATGTTGCGCAAGAGCATCTCACCGTTGGCCCCGGTGTCAAAGAGCACCGTCGTCTGCCCGGTCTCTATCAGACAAGAGAAGCCCCACTCGGTCTCCAGGGCCGGGTCGTGGGCATAGTTGTCGAAAACGACGGTGAACGTGACCGGGCTGGTCACCTGGAAGGGCGTCGGCGAGGGCATGGACGTGGGCGCCGGGGTCGTGGTGGGCGGCACGGTGGGCGTGGGCGCAGCCGGACTGACGCACGCGGCCATAGCCAGCACCATCAAGCCGGCGATCCACAGCCATCGTATAGGTTGACGCATGACATACTCCCCGGCTAGAAACTTGGCTCGCGGCTGGCGTGGATCAGGGCCAGGGCAATGGCATTGCCAGCCTCTTCGAGCTTTTTGATGCTGATGCGGTCCAGCGTGTCCAACTGCGGCTCGACCCAGGAATCGGCCCAACTGACCAGGATGGCCGGCCGCCGCTGCCAGATCGTGCGCTGATAATCGTGATAGGCGCGGTTCTCACGCTGCACGGCCAGCCCGATCTGGTTGGCACTCCAGGCCAGCAGGTCGGCCAGCTTGCCCTCTTCGGGGCTGATCGCCAGCTTGTCTCCGCCGGCCCCCAGATTGTCGAGTTGAAACACCGCCACCGGCTGCAGGATGGATATGCCGCCAGAATAGTTGAGCACAAACTCCTGGGCGCCGGAATGGTCCAACTCACCTCCGGCCCAGGCGGCGAACAGCACGGTGCGCCGGGGCTTGACATCGCGCTCGTGCCACAGCCGGGCGATTTCCAGCATGGCGGCAATGCCGGTAGCATCGTCGTTGGCGGCCGTAAAGATGGTGTCGTCCGGGTCGCGGCCCAGCCCGTCATAATGGGCCGACACCATCACCAGTTGACCGTCCAGGGCCAGGTCTTGGCCGGGCAATACGCCCAGCACGGTCTGCATCTGAACCTCTTGCGGCTCGGACAGCGCCAGTGACATGCCCACACGCGTATCCAGGTCTTGCGTCACCCAACTCTGGTCCGATGTCGGCCAGTTCTCGGTCAGGGCACGCAACGCCGCCAGATCGACGCCGGCCGGCGCCAGCAGCGCCTCGGCCACGGCCGGCCGCACGCGATAGATGGGCATGGTGGGCAGCCGTAGATAATCCCCTCCGACGCCAGCCAGTTGAATCTGAGACCGCACGTCATGCGGGCCATCGCCCACCACCCAGATCACGCCCTGCGCGCCCCGGATCAGGGCCTCGGTGGGAAAATCTGCCGGGGCACTGTCGGCCAACAAGAGCACCACGCGGCCCCGCAGGTCCAGGCCCCGGTACGCCTGCCCATCGCGCGACTGGCCCGGCCGAAACCCCACAAAGGTCACCGGCGCCTGTACGTGCCCGCCGCCACCGTGCCCCTCGATGACGAACCCGAAATCGAGCTGGTGGCGAAACGCGCGCACCGGCTGGTCCTGCTCATCGAGCAAGGTCAGGATGGGCTGTTCCACTGCCTGCACCAATCGGGTGGGGACATTGTAAAAGTAGGACTGGCCGCGAATGCCCGGCTGCACGCCGTACTCGTGAAAGCGCTCGGCAATATACTCGGCAGCGGCCTGGTTCCCGGGTTGGCCGGTCCCGCGGCCATCCAGTTGGGCCAGAGCCTGCACAAACTCGTAGGCCCGCTGACCGTCGAACTCGCCGGCCAGCCGGGCATACGACGGCGCCGGCCCCACATTATTGATGATGTACACCGTGGCGATGGTAATGGTGGCGATGACCAGCAGCATCCGCTTGCGCAGCAAAAAGGCCGTGCTAAAGCCGCCCTCTTCGACAAGCCGGCGCAGTCCTTCGCCCAGGGCATTGAACCCCACCACAGCCAGGAAAAAGGCCAGGGCCGGGTAAAACACCATCCAGGGGTTGGCCCGGGCCCAGCGCCACGAATCGGCCATCATGGCCCCCCACTCGGGAATGTCGGGGATGACGACGGCCCGGGCCACGGTTTCATCCTGGATGCCGCCACCGATAAACACCCCCACAAAGCTCAACTCGCCCAAAAGCATGAGCACCGCGCCCATTTCCAGCAGGGTGATGACCACCAGTTGCGGCAGCACATTGGGCAGCACGTGGCGCACGGCAATGTCCAGCTCGCGCAGGCCCATCACGTGCGCCCCCTCGACGTAGGGCTTTTTACGGATGACCATGAACTCGCTGCGGATGTATTCGGCCATCTCGCCCCAACCCACCAGCGACAGGGCGATGATAAAGACCACCACGCCACGCCGGATGTCCAGCGCATAGATGAGAATCATGCTGGTGATAAGAGTGGGCAGGGCCGTGGCCGTGCCAACGATGCCCATGATCACGCGGTCGACTAGCGAGCCCTGGTTCCAGCCGGCGATGGCGCCCAGGAACAGGCCCAGCAAGAGCCGGGACATGGTGATGAATGTGGCCGCAATGAGCGTATTGCGCGTGCCATAGAGCAACAGGCTCAGGATGTCGCGGCCCCACTGGTCTGTGCCCAGCACAAACTCGGCCGAGGGGGCAAAAGGCGGGGCGATGATGGCGCCGGCCTCGTTGTACGAGATGGTGCGCTGGCCGGCCAGGTAAGGGTTCTCGGTCGCCCATAGTGGGCCAAAAAGCACCACCAGGAACAGCCCCAGCACAATGAGCACGCCGATCATCAAGGGGATATTGCCCAGCACGTCGCGCGCCCGCAGGCGATGCTGGGTCAACTGGCCCATGTGCTCCTGGCGTGACCGAGGCGAGCGGTGCAGACGGGACAGGTTCGAGCGGGGATTGAGGATGCGGCCCAGGATGGTCAATAAAACGCTCATGTGGCGGCCTCCCGCAGGCGCGGGTCCACCAGCCGAAAGGCAATGTCCAGGGCCAGGTTGACCAGCAAGAAAGTGAGACCCAAAGCCAGGGCCAGCACCACCACCAGTTGGGTTTCGCCGGCCCGAATGGCCTGCAGCAGGCGCGCGCCCAGGCCCGGCCACGCGAAAAAGAATTCGACAATGGGCAGGCTGGCCAGCGCAAAACGCAGCGACACGCCCACCGAGGTGAGCACCGGCACCGCCGCGTTACGCAGGGCATGGGGGTTGATCACCTGCCGGCGCGGCAGGCCCTTGGCCCAGGCGGTACGGATATAATCTTCCTGCAAGATGTCGTGGAGGGCCAGGAACGTGGACCGGGTGATATAGGCCACCGGCCGGGCCGCCAGCACCAGCACCGGCAAGAGCATGTGCTGAATATCCCACCCAAACCCGCTTACGTACACCAGACGGATGTTGGTCTCCTGAAAAAAGCGAATCTCGGCCACCTGCAAGATCAGCGCGGCAAAAAACGTGGGCGTCGAGATGCCCAGCACCGTGGCTGTGAGCAGGGGAAAGGTCAGCCGGGAGCGCCGGGCAAACCCGGCCACCGTACCCAACGTCAGTCCCACCACCGTCGCCAGGGCCAGGGCTGAGGCCAGCAGTCCCATGCTCTTGGCATACGTATCGGCCAGCACGTCTTGCACCGGGATGGCGCCGCGCCGTTCGTACACCACCCCCCAATCACCCTTGAGGGCATTGGCAAAGAAATCGCGCGTGAGCACCCACGCCACCCGGCCCTGCCCCCACAGGTCATACTGGGGCCGCGTCACCTCTGAATTGCGCACCATGAGCATCCCCAGATGGACGAAAAAGACGATCACCACGCATACAAAGGCGATAAACACCAGCCGGCGTCCGATGAATGGCAGCACGAGGTCCTCCCTAACCTGGATAAAGTCGCTTCGCTACCAAGCCAGAGCCAACCAGGTTGGCGCTTTTGGAAATTCTTGCTCCCTGTACAAGAATTTCACTGGTTAGCGTAACGGTTGTGCAATCAAATGCGATTCGTTGGAAAACGGCATTGGATTGCATGATTTTCACTCAAACGGTCGCGAACAATCGTATCTGCGTAGTTGGAGCACGCGACCGGCGAACACACTGCGCGGACTGAACCTTAACATCTTACCTTGTGAATCCTGCACGACCTGGGCGGAGACGTGCGCGCCTACTCGCACCTGGCGTTTGACCCCCATCTTGCCCACCGCCAGGTTGTTGGCGGCGGGGGCCGCCTGCTGCGACAACCAGTGGGTCGCCCAGCGGATGAAGTTGGCCGCGAAGATAACGACACACTCCTGCCAGTAGATCGCTGGGGCAGCACGCACCTTGATCCGATGAAGGTAGAAGACGCGTTTGCTTTCTTTGATTCCCGCCTCGATGGTCTGCCGGCCGTTGTAGTGTTTGAACCACGCGGGCAAGTTTTCGGTTACTGGGTCCTGACCGAAATGCAGCAAGGCGCTATGCTTGAGCTGCGGTCCCGTGTAGAATCGTTCCAGGCCCACGTCCAGCGGATACGGGCAGTGTTTGAAGATCTGGCTGGCCCAGGCGGTCATCTCGGCATTGGCGCCGACGCGCGTCCAGCGCGTCTCAGGCTGGATTTGTTTCTTGAGGAACGTCACCACCTGGTGGTTATGGGCTTTGGTGTAGACCTCGTAGCCCATCTCGATCAAGAGGGCGATGTTCTCATAGGTGCCAAAGCCGGCATCCAGCCGGAACTCGGCGCTCACTGGCGTGGGGTTGGTCTCGTTATCGTGTTCAAAACGGGCCAGGCGGGCCTGCAGGTGGTGCAACTGCTCCTGCTGTTCCGCCCACTGGGCCTGGGTCTTGGCCCAACGCCGTTCCGCCGCCTGCACCGCCCGCTCCCGGCTCTGACAACGCCGGGCGGCCGCGGTCACCCGCTGACGGGCCCGCGCGAGCCGACTGGTGGGCCGTTCTACCCGGTGGTGGGCCGAGTAGTATGCGGCCAGGTCGTTCAAGACAGCTTGGCGGTCCAGCAGTTGCTGCTGGGCATGGGCCAAGCGGTCCCGCGCCTGCTGCACCTCGGCTTGTTGCCCCAGCAGCCGCTGCTGGGGCGTGGCGACCCCACCTTCCAACGTCTCCATCCGCTGCCGCAGCAGGTCGGTCCGGCGCTGGGGACGCAAACCCGTGCGCGCTTCGGCGGCCAGCACCAACGCCTCGGCCTGGGTGCAGGACACGGTGTCGCCCGGATGATGGGCCACGGACAGCCAGAGCCGCCGGTAGGTGGGTCTCTCCAGACTGACGACGGCGGCCTGATACCCCAGGCGGATCTCATCGTCCATATGGCCGAACGCGGCCTGGGGATAGGTCCGACTGCTGTTGGAGACCGGCAGCCCATACGCATCAAGCTAACAACTTTCTTGCCATAGACATGAGGATGGTCAATTATTGTGCGCTTGCTTTTCGCGGGACCTTGCTGTATCCTCTGGGGACTTGGAGTTCTGGGAGGAATCATGTTCGATGTGCAG
>JAHJIN010000302.1 GCA_018823415.1 Chloroflexota bacterium
AACTCCTGAACCGACGGCGGCAACAACATCGCTTGATCCACATTCCAAGGCCGGTAAGTCTTGCTCATGACCGCTATTCAAGAACATACGCGGCACAACGTCAAGTCTGGAAAACGTGTATTACTCGGACAGACTCCTAGTTGGTGTCCCACATGCTCTCGGGGTAATCCGTCTGCCCCGGCTTCATGGCTTTGGCGTGGCCGTCGAGGAACCCCAGATTGGCCATCTCATTGTGGCGAATGGCCATCAGGCCGCGGCCATTGCATGCGGTGCCCGGGCCGTAACTGGAAATCCTCGTGAGCGACGCGATCATCTCACCCCAGGACTCGCCGGTGGCGGTGTCCATTCCGGTGGCAGGATCGCCGCCGGAGGTCAGCGCGTCACCCAGGATGATCGTCTCCGCGGGCTTCTGCACAATGGCCAGCTTCCTGCCGCCCTGATTGCCATCACCCATGAGCGCGCGGTTGGCCCCATAGTTCCCCTTGCCGCTGGGGCAGATGAAGACCTGCGCGTTCTTGATGTACGGGTACAGCATCCCCTCGTTGGTCGCGCCCTGGTAGTACCAGCGCCGATGCGAAATGCCGACGTGGTCGCCGCCGTAGCACGAGTTCAGTGTCTCATCATAGTCCTGCGCATACTGGAGCACCGCGAGAGACAACTGCTTCACGTTGCTCAGACAGGACGACTGCCGCGCCTTCTCCCGGGCCTTCGCGAAGACCGGGAACAGGATCGCCGCCAGAATGGCGATGATCGCGATGACGACCAGCAACTCAATCAGTGTGAAGCCCTTCTTCATCTTGGCACTCTCCTTGTCGTACTATCCCACCTACTGAGCTTTGGGTAAGTACGGAAACATCCAGGCGGCGGATGGCGCCGAGACCGCTTGCGGTCTCACGTGTGCGCCGGGCCCCGCCGCCGGCTGTGGGGCCCGCCGCACACGACGCGCCACCCACGGCCTGTTTCCCTACTTCCACAAACCTCAGTAGGTCGCTAGAGGGTGCACCGTCTCGAGGGATCTCCGGCGCGGGTCGCGCCGACCCCAACAGGCTCGTCCGCAGGGACTGTACCGGCGGATGGGTAGGGCTGAGGTGCCAGGCCATGAAGACTGCGGCTTTTGTCCTGATGGCGATGGCGTGGGCGGGCGTGTTGGCAGTGGCTGCCCCCGGCGACGAGCCCGCACCGGTCATCACGGAGGGGTTCGAGGAGGGGCGCGACCGCTGGGCGCCGGCGAGCGTCGGCGAGGTGGATACAGCTCAGAAGCATGAAGGCCAAGCCAGCCTCAAGCTGGCAGACCGCGACGCGGCGCGGTACTTCACCGTGGACCAGACCGTGGCGGTGCTGCCCGACACACAGTACGAGCTGTCCTTCTGGTGCTACACACAGGACGCGCTGCACGCCAGCCTGTGCCTCCTGCAGCGCGCCGCGGACGGACAGCCGGCCGAGGCGGCAGGGAAGCGGCTGGTGTCCTGGCTCTTCCCCTTTGAGCAGGGACAGCCCGTGGGTCGCTGGGTGCACACCAGGTACACGCTTGTCACCGGCCCGAACACGCACCGCTGCACGGTGATCCTCAACCCGGCCGACGGGTCGCGGGAGCACACAGGTACAGCCTGGTACGATGACATCTCCCTCCGCTACGCCGGCAGACCTGTCCCCCCGGCGGAGCGTAGCATTCCCCTGAAGCCTCTGCCCCCCCTGGAGATTGACCTCGGCTCCAGCGATGGCGCGATTCTGTGCCCTGCCGGGGACGACTTGAAAGCCGCGGCCGAGGAACTGGCCGGCGCCATTGAGCGGAAGGCCGGTCGCCGCCCTCGCGTCCTGAACGATACGTCCGATCCCGCCAGTCTGGGACGCGGGCCGCTGCTGGTGATGGGGAACCTGGCCCTCAGCGCCGCCGCGAAGAGACTATACCTGGAGGGCCACGACTTCACCGACCATGCCTGGCCGGGGCAGGGCGGCCACGTCGTGCGCACCATTCGCGATCCCTTCGCCACCGGTGCCCACGTGGTGCTGGTCGGCGGGAGCACCCCCGAGGACGTGGTGTCGGCCGCCGGGCGTCTCAGCGAAATCCTGGCGGCACGAGGGCCACGGCTGGGGTATCTCAATGACGTCAAGCTGGGCCGCAATGCTGACCTGATCGCCGGCTGGAGCAGTGAGTGCCTCCGGGAGGACTACGACTGGAAGCGGGAGGGGTCGCTGGGGAGTTGGGAGTACCTGTGGCGGATCGGCAAGGCCGGCATGGGCTACCTGCGCACCGGTGATGAGGCCTACCTGCCGCTCTTCAAGCGGGAGCTTCTCCTCTTCTTCGAGAACGACGTGCTGCACTACAAGCACGAGGCTCCCCCACAGATCCACAGTGTGATTGATGCGGTGTTGTTGCCCTGGGATCTGCTCGCCGATCACCCGTTCTTCACCGCCGAGGACCGACGGGACCTTGATGAGAAGTTCCTGGTGTTGGCCTGCAGCCCGGAGGGCCCCCGCCCGCTCAAGGACGCGGGCTGGGCCCTGCGCGGCAACCACGGCCTGGGACGAGCGCTCGACGGCTTCTGGCTGGCGCGCTATTTCGACCGGCGCTACGCCATTCCGGAAGCGCAGGACTGGCTGCAGATTGTTGACCGCTACTTCGCCCCCCAACTGCATTCCTCCAAACCGACGGAGGACGGCGGCTACCACCAGTTCCCCGCCTCGCTGCTCTGCACGCTCGCGTACGCTCTCGCCACCGGGAACCAGGAATACCTGCAGGGGCGGGCGCTGCGCGAGGCCACCGACCGCGCAGTGCTCGAACATCGCGTCGGCCGGGGTCCCATGACTTACCTGGGCGCTCGGGCGGTGGCGGCCGACGACCCCGGCTACTTGTGTCTGATGGCCCATGCCGGGAAGGACGCCTACCTGCGGCACTGCGCCGCCATGGCAAGCGCCAGCCTTCTGGGCGAGAACTTGCGGTCGTTCTGCGGCTTCGACACGCCGCGGGAGAAGCCCGAGTTGCTGGGCGCGCGGATCGCGCCCCTGGACCCAATGTGGCATGGGTTGATGCAGAGCAATTCCGGCCCCACTGAGCTGATGGTCACCACCCCGCCCGAGGCGAGCTACGACAAGTTGGTCATCCGCGACGGCTACTCCCCCGACAGCTTCCGCCTGATGATGGACGGGCTGGGCGCGGGCGGCCACTCCTTCCAGGACGCCAACTGCATCACCGCCTACGAGGAGCGCGGGGTGCCCTGGCTGTTCGAGGAGTACGGCTACTCCGGGCCGACCTGCTCCACCATCCGTCAGCAGAACGGCGTCTTCGTCGCCCTCGACGGGCAGGGCCCCCCCGGTGTCCATGTCTGCGCCCGGCTGCTGTATGCCCGGAGCCTCGCGGCAGGCCTGGAGGCTGCGGGTGGGGCCCTCGACGGCATCGGTGACGTGGCCTGGGAGCGCCACTTGTTGCGCAAACGCGACGCATGGACGCTGGTGGTGGACCGGGCTGTTGCCCGCAAGCAGGGCGAACTGTACGTCGAGCGCCATTGGCACATCCGGCCCGGAGGCAAGGCTGCGCCGGTGGTTGAGCGTGACGGGGTATCACTCTACCAGTGTGGCGGGGCCGTCCTTCATCTGCAAAGCGAGGGTCTGGGGCCGGGCGCTGTCAGCGGCACGTCCCACCGCATCGAGACCGTGCGAACGCGCCTGTCTGCCCCCGGCCACCTGGACCTCGCCAGTCTGATCCAGGTGGACGCCAGCCCCCAGACTACCCGCTACCGGCTCACCCGCACCGCTGACGGCTGGACGGTCACCGATGGCACGGACCGTAGCGCGATGGCGGTCAAACTGGGGAGTGAGGGGCTCGCCCTGTCCATGGCGCCGACCCGGGCAGAGCCCCTGCCACCACCCGTCACGCTGCCCCTCAAGCCGCAGGTCGCCCCCGCCCAGCTGCCCTGGCGCACCGTGGCGCTGGGGGAGGAGGTCACGGCGGTGGCCGCCGGCCCCGACGGTTTCGCAGCAGCCACCCGACAGGGCACAGTGGCGGTCTACGCGAAGGATGGAACGCGGCGCTGGCAAGCCAAGGTAAACACCTGGGTCCTCGCGCTGCACTTCCTGGGCAACGACTTGCTGGTGGGCGAGGATGAGGGCACCATCTCGCGCTTTGCTGCGACCGGCGAGCGGGCCTGGAGCGTGACCATCCCCTACGTCCACATCGGCTGGCCCCACTGGAGCGACCGGCGCAGCCGCATCCGTGACATCACCTCTGCCGACCTCAATGGGGACGGCGAGCAGGAGATTCTGCTGTCCAATGGCGACCGGCGCCTCTATGCCTACACCGGCGGCGGCAAACCGCTCTGGAACAAGGGCGTCCAATGGGGGGTGAGCGTGGCGCTGACGCCGACGACCTACCTGGGCAAGTTCGCGCTCTTCAGCGGGGTCACTGGCCCGACCCTCACGGGCACGGTGCACATCCACGACGCGGACGGCAACACGGCCGGCAGCCTACAGGTCTCCCACGTACACAGCCAGCAAATCCGGGACCTGCGTCTCTTCGACCTCACCGGAGACGGCAAGCGCGAGATCATCGTCGCGCGCGACGTGCCCAGCAACCAGCTCGTCGTGTGCAACGAGGAGCGCGAGCCCCTGTGGCAGGCCGACGTGGCCGGCAGCCCTGACGCGCTTGCCATCCGGGGCCCTGCGGGGACGGCGCAAGTGCTGTGCGCCTCCCGCTGCGGCTATATGCACGCCCTCGAGGGGGGCACGGGGAAGCCCTTGTGGTTTGCGTACCTGGGCGATGACCCACGCATGCTTTGGGCGCAGAGCGACGAGACCACGCTGGCCTTGTGCCCTTCGGGGAAGGTGTTCGTCGTCGCTGGCGACGGCAAGCTGGTCGGCCAGGAAGTGCTGTCCGCGCCGGTGACGGCCTTGCTGCGACCCGGCGAGCCCCGGGTGAGCCCGTCGTGCCTGCCGGTGGGTACGGCCGATGGGACTGTCTACGTGCTGCCGATCGACTGACCGGACTGGCCCCCAAGAGGCATGCGCAGCAGCGAGGTAGCCGGCGTCCCCCTCGACTGAGCTGTCAACCACCCCGTAGGTCCCAGAACTCATCTGCGGGGCGGAGAGGCTCTGACTGATCGTCGCCAGTCAGATGGCCGGAGGAAGGCCCATAGTCTGCGGAGCCGCCCGGACCCCGCCGTCAGAAACAAATGACTAGTACCTTGTCAGTCGTGAATCTTTGGATATAGCTGCGCCAGTTTGATGCGGGCGTCGGCCGTCGTGAATTGCCACTTCACCGGCGCGCCACGGTGATTGCGCTCTTGCTCCCAAGCCTGGATCGCGGCTTCCAGTTGCGGCTCATCAGGGATGCGACGGTTGGTGCATTGGGAACTGAGCACACTGAACTCGCCTTCGGCGACGTTGAGCCAACTACCGTGCCGCGGGGTGTAGTGCAGTTCCAGGCGGTCCCACAGGCGCTTGGCTTCCGCCGGTGGAAACGCCTCATACAGCGAAGCGGGCCGGTGGGTGTTGAGATTGTCCAGGACCAGCACCACCTGGGTGGCCTCGGGATACGTTTCGTCCAGCAGCTTCTGCACGAAGTGCGCCCAGTCCCGCTTGGTGCGACGCTCCGTCACCTGGATGTCGCGCCAGCCGCGCAACGGCTCGCAAGCCAGGAAGAGATTGCGCGTGCCCTGGCGCTCATAGTGATCGTCAACGCGTGGGGGCAGGCCCGGCTCCATGGGCAGGGGCTCACGCACCTCACGGAGCAGTTGCTTGGAGGATTCATCCATGCACACCACCGGGTACAAGGGGTCGTAGGGACGGCAGTACACGTCCAGCACGTCCTCCATGCGACTTACGAATTCGGCGTTCGCATGGGGCGGGATGCAGTAGCGCCGGGTACGCCAAGGCTGCAGTGCGTTTTTTTTAGGACCTGTCCCACCGTGGTACGGCACAGATGATCGACGTACCCCAATTCGACCATCTGGCTCGCCAGCAGCCGCAAGGTCCAGCGCACATGGCCCTCGGGCGGCGCACTGCAGGCCAGGGCAATCAAATGGGCTTCGCCATGACCATCCAGCTTGTGCGCGTACTGGCGGTGGACGATGCGGTAATGGTCCAGCGCGGCCGCCAAGCCCGCCGTCACCATCGTCTTGCGAAGGGTGCCCACGGTGACGTCGGAGACCCCGCAGGCTTGTGCGATGGCGGCGTCTGACCAGGCCGGCCCTTCAGGGCTGGCATCGGCTTTGAGCAGGACCTGGGCATGCATGATGCTGCGCGCCGGCGCCTCACCGCGCCGGACCACGGCGCGGCACTGCTGCCGCTCCTCGTCGGTGAGCTGCACGACATACTTTTTCCTGGGCATGGGAGTCGACCTCGTGGTGTGATGTGAACTGCGATGTGTGGGGCAACTATCCCAAACATCATATTGCCAAGCTTCACGACGGACAAGGCACTAGTTGGACGGCGCCCAGGCGAACGCAGCGAGTATTCGGCGGCTGAACTGGAGCGCATCAACGCGGCATACGGAGATATCCTGTGTCAGGTCGCAGAGGAGGTCCTCAATGGCTAGACCTAAGTCTTTCCTGCCCCGTCTGGAGATCACCTGTGCCGGCAAGGCCCACGGTTGCCAACACAACAAGGAGAAGCACCGCTTCGCGAAGGGAGACCGTCGGCTGACGGTGTCCGAGGGCCGCAATCCAGAGCACTTCTGCCTGGACTGTGCCCGCCAGTTCCTGCAAGCTGACATCAAGCGCCTCCAGGACCTCTTGGCGGCGCTCGGGGAGTAGCCCCCGAACCGCAGGAGCGACGCCGAAAGAGGCCGAGCCAAGACGCAGAGACGACCCGTGCGGAGTGGCGGGTAGTCTGCCCGTGCAGGGCTCGCCTGGCGGGACCATTACGGCAAGACAACAGGACTCAACCACCCAATGGATCTCACTGTCCACACCCTCGGCCTCACCTTCCGCAACCCCATCGTGGCCGCGGCGGCCGGCACCACTGAGACCGCCGA
>JAHJIN010000303.1 GCA_018823415.1 Chloroflexota bacterium
CCCCGCCGTCGCTGCGCACGGCCGGGGCCTGGTCCATCTGCTCCAATACAATGTTCGCCGTGCGCTGGGCCACGTCGGCCACGAGCTGGCGATAGTTCAATGCGCCGGTGACCACCGGGTCGGCCAGTTCGGCCTCGGGCACCGTGCGCTCCTCGTTATCGTTCTTTTTCTGGCTCATGGTAGAAACCTCCTGATGTTGAGATAGGTCAGTCAATCGCACGTGAGAGATGGACGCGGCGCCAGCCCCGGCGGGGTCTGGCTCTGGTCCATCATCAGCGGGGGGCTCGTCTGGCACCGCCGGCACCACCACTGGCGCGTCCGCCTCCAGGTCCTCCTCGGACCCGGCCCCCGCGAACGCCTCGGCCAGCAAGTCGGCCTCGGCCTGCCAATCAGCCCCCGCGAGTCCGCGCAGCGCCAAAAGGCGTTCGCGGGGTTGGCGCGGGGTCGGGGTCATCGAGCCTTCCGCAATGGGAAAGCGCTCGATAGCCCCGGTCTGCTCATCGTAACGGAGCAGATGCCCGGCTGTCCCCGCACTCCAGCCGAGCTTGAGCTTGCCGGCGCGCACCAGGTCGTAAATGGTGCGCTCGTATTCGTCGGCCAGGTCCAGCGCCACCTCGGCCCACACGCCCAGGTCATCCCGCTTGGCCCGCAGGGCCGCAAAGGCGTGCTCGGCCAGGCCGGCCAAGTCAGCCCGCAGGGGAATGCCGTGGTGGAACAAGCACTCGGCGCCGTCGCCGTCATGCGTGCCCAGCCACGTGTCAGGCGTAAAATACAGGCCGTCCAGTTCGCGGTGCTCGGCATCACCGAACAGGACCAGGTGGCCGCCCAACACGCCGTCGTCCAGGGCGCGAATAGCGCCGCCCCAGCCAATCATCAACTCGTCCATGGGGCCCTCCTATAGCGTGGTCTCCGGGGTCAGGGGCAGCCAGGCTTTCTCTACCGGCTCCCACTCTGCCTCCACCGTCACCACCATGTCATCCGTGATGGTATAGCGCGCCTTGTAGTAACGGGATGGCCCGCCACCCCGCGCATCGCGGATGATGACGTAATCGTCATAGACCTCGTAGGGCCAGATGGCGCCGTCGGGGTCGCCGAGCATCAAAAACACGGCGGCGCGCACCGCGTCGGCGCGTTCCTCAATCGTCCACTCGCGTGTGCTGCCAGTCATGTCCACCTCCGTAGCGGCTCACCGGCCGCGTAATTGCCCCAGCACGGCGTCGAATAGCATATCGTCGATGACGCCGCTTTCCAGGACCTCGTTGACTGCTTGCTCGTCCGTTTTCCAACCGGTAGCAGCGTGCCGGCCGGTCTGGGTTTCCGCACCCTGCACCGGCGGGGCATAGCTGACTCTGGTGCCCAGGATAGCCCCGGTGCCCTCCTGCTCGACCGCCCAGGACTGGCCCAACTGCTCAGAGGTCTGGCGCCCGCCCTCGGATCCATCCTTGCGCTTCCAACGCTGCCCGTAACCGCGCACATAGTAGCGGTCCGGGTTCGCCGGCGCTGGCTGCGGCGGATAGGGTGTCATCACCCCGCGCACCTCTTCGGCGCCCGCTACCGCCGCCACCTGCCCGGCCGCGGCATAGTCAACTGCCTCCAGGTCACGGATCAGCTCGTCAAACCCCTCATACGTCACGCGCGTGCGCATCAGGCCTCACCCTTCACGTAGCGCAGCACCGTGCCGCAGCGGCAGCGGATGTGCGCCGGTGGTCCGGTAGGGTGCGCGCTGCGCCAAACATCCTCCGGCTGGTTGTGGAGCGGCCCGCAGATGGGACACACCCGCTCGTCGTTGCGGGTCCACCAGTACCGCTCCATCGTGATACCGGCCTCGTCGAGCATGGCCTGGTACTCGTTAGTGGCCGCGCTATAGGCCCGCGTGACCTCGGTGATAGCAATCATCTCAGCCCGCACCGGGCCAAACGTGGGCGCCAGCAGGGCCACCAGTTGCTCGCGGGTCATGCCCGGCGTGGTCACGAACTGCTCGATGGCCTGACTCACCGTCGCGCGCGTGGTGGCCACCAGGCCCTTGACCAGGTCATAGCCGTACTGCCGGGCCCACCGCGCGGCGGCCTGATTGATGATGGCCGGGTCGAACTGGACGCCAATCTCCACCGCCAGGCGGAGCGCCTCCTCGGTCGCTATCACGGTCAGCTCGGGCACCAGCGCCGCCAGTAGCTCGGCCTCCAGCGCCGCATAGTCCGGGTTTTGCTGCGCCTCGATGGCCGCCAGGATGGCCGCCTGGCGCTGGGCCAAAATCAGAGCGATGGTTTCGCGCAGGCGGGCTTCCAGCTCGTCGCGACTGTCGGCCGCGGCCCGCAAAAAGCGCCAGGCGTCAGCGCCCACCAGGTCGAGCGCGGTGCGAATCGCGGCCTGCACCGGCGCCGGAATGGTCGTGCTGCTGAACTCGACCCCGACCCCGCGTCGACGCGCCTTGTCCCGCCAGCGCCGCAGGTCGGCCCGCATGGCCTCATCACCCTCCGGGCCTGATGGCTCGTCTGACTGGTCGGATGAATCGCCGTCATTGGGCGCCGGTTCCGGGCGCGCGCCAGCGACCTCGTCGGCCGGCCAAGGACCATAGCCCAACAGGCCGCGCGCCTCATCGCGGGTGAGCAGGGGGCCGGGCGCCAGTTGCGCCACCGCGGTGGCCTGGGCGAGCTGGGCCGTCTGCATGACCTCCAGCCGTTCCGGCTGGAACTCGTAACGCAGCCCGCGCCGGGCCAGAAACTCGTTGAGCGGGCCTTCCATCATCGTACACTCGGGCATGATGGTCTGCGTGATGAACGTCAGCCGGTCCTCGTGCCGGGCCGTGGCGTAGGCCGCTTCCTGGAATAGCAGCGACGGCGGCACCCCCAGCGCCACCGCGATGTCCTCGCGCTTGCGCTGGGTCAGCTCGTCGGCCGAGGCATCGCGCAAGCTGGAACCAATGACCACCGGCTTGATGGAGGCCCGAATCGCCACGGCCTCATAGGCCCGTTTCATGCCGGTAATGAGCCGCTTCCACCAGCGCTCCAACTTGTCGATTTCGGGTTGCGGCGGGTTGCCCTCCACGGCCAACAGCGTCACGTTGATCGCGCCGCGCTGGAAAAAGGCCTCAATCATCCGGTCGGCGTTGCGCAACACCCCGGCCGCCGCGAGCGCCACCTGGGCCGGCGGCGTACCGGGCCCCAATTCCTTGAACAGGCTGGGGACCCACCAGTACACCACCCGGTCCAATGGCACGGGGCGCGAGCGACCGCCCACGGTCCGCGTAAAGCCGGTCAAGACCCCATCGTTATGTTCGGGATGCATCGACGACGGCACCGCCCAGCGCGGGGTGGGGTTGCGCCCAAATTTGTTGACATCGACCAGCCAGTAGCTGGCGCCCATGAGAATCAGCGAGGCCTCGTTGAGCCACAGCAGGTGGTGCAGGAGTCGGCATAGCCAGGCCAGGTCCGGCCGTGCCGTGACATCCGTCTCGCCCTGCCATAACGTGTACGGCATGGATGCCACCGCGTCGGCTCGCAGGTGCACGCCGCGATACAACCAGGCCACACTCTGATAGGCCTCGTCGACCGTAGTGTCGGCGTCGCCGGCGTGGCCGAGCAGCCACTGCTCCAGGCGATTCAAGGGCACCGCGCGCTGGCCGTCATATAGAAACGTCTGGGTTACTCCCATAACAGCAATGAACCCTCTGCTTGCCGCGCCGCCCAGATGCCCAGGGCCCACGCCCAGAACTGGTCAGCGTGGTGGCGCTCGTTGCGCTCGGTATCGAACACGTTATTCTTGCTGGCCGTGACTGTCTTTTTGATGCTGTGGATCTGGTAGGCCAGGTCCCGATCGGGCGGTAGCGGCGTATGGCCGCGCTGGGCTTGAATGCGGGCCTCGACCGCCCACAACTCTTTGTTCGGATTCGTAAAGTCCACGCCCTGGGCATACCCGGTGCTGGTGAGATTCTCGGCGAGCTGGGCCCCGATGCCGTTCTGGTCCACCAGGACCTGGGTGAACGGCAACGCGGCCAACACCTCCCGAAACAACTGCTCCTGGTCGTCGTAGCGCACCCGGTCCAGCGAGATGGCCAAGCGCACCGGCAACTGGCCGCTGGTACCCCGGCCCAGGGCTACAAACTCGGTCAGGTCACGCTTGCGGCCGACGTCCAGACCCCCAGCCAGCACCGGCTCGATGCGCCGCTCGGCAATGGCCTGCTGGATGAGCGGTAGCAAC
>JAHJIN010000304.1 GCA_018823415.1 Chloroflexota bacterium
ATCTCGCCTAGAGCCCGCTGCATCGAAAGGGTGCACGGCGGGTTCGGCAGTAGGGGGATGGGGAAACACGCCAATCGCGAGGCTGGAGAGTGCGCCCTGTCCCTACTATAACAAAAGTGCCCGCGCAGGCGGATAACTCGCCAGCGGCCTACCCTACGAAGTTACAGCCCCAGCCCGGTCGCAGACCTGGTGCGGGCAGTGCTCCTCGGGGAAGCAGGAACCGAACCGCAGTCTAGGTCTGCCCTGAGCCTGGTCGAAGGGTGCCCAGATTTGCATAAGTTTCGGAGAACGGTGACAGGACCATGCTATCATTTGATGGCCTGGCGATCCGCCGGGACTTAGGTCATGGGTTGACGTTGCGCACCATCGCCGACGAGGGCGACGTGGAGCGCGTGGCGGCATTCAACACCGTCATCCACGGCGCGAACGTGGGCGAGCTGGTGCGCCGCATCTGCATGCATCACCCCCACATTCGCGCCGATGGCTTTATCCTGGTGCAAGACGAGGCCACCGGTCAGGTGGTGTCGTCGCTGAGCCTGCATCCCTGGCGCTGGCGCTATGCCGGCCAAGAGTTGCTGGTGGGCGAGATGGGCTTTGTGGGCACGCTGGAATCGCATCGCGGGCGCGGCCTGGTGCGCGCCCAGGTGAGCCTGTTCAAAGAACTGCTCCGCGAACAGGGCTGCCATCTGAGCATCATCCAGGGCATCCCCTACTACTATCGGCAGTTTGGCTACGAGTATGCCGTGCCGCTGGAGAACCACGTGCGGCTCGAGTTGCACCAGGTCCCCGGGCCGGTGGACGCGCCCACGCATACCTGTCGGCCGGCCGGGCAGTCGGATTTTCCGGCCCTGGTGCGCCTGTACACCGAAGCCACCTGGGACCTGGACGTTTACGCCGAGCGCGACAAGGCCACGTGGCGGTATATCTGGGAGCAGTCGCCCGGCACCGAGATGGAGGCCGAGGTCTGGTTGGTGGAGGACCGGGCCAGGCAGCCGGCCGGCTATTTCCGCGTCCAGAAACACCCGTTGTATGGCCCGGGCCTCACAACCAACGAGGTTTCGCGCCTGAGCCCCGACGCGGCCGGGGCAGTGCTGCGCCAGTTGGCGGCCCTGGCCCGGGAGCGCGGCAATCCCTTTATTCGCCTGAACTTGCCGGCCGATTGTATGCTGGTCCGGGCGGCCCAGGCCCTGGGGGCCGTGAACCAGGGTGGCTATGCCTGGCAGGTCTACATCCCCGATCCGCCGCAACTGCTGCGTGCCATCGCGCCGGCCCTGGAGCGGCGCGTGGTGGATTCGGTCTATGCGGGCCTGACGACGGACCTGCGCATCCACCTGTTTCGCGCCTCGCTGCTCTTGCGCTGGCGAACGGGCCGGCTGGTGGACGTCGAGTGGCTCACGCCGGCCGGCGATTGGGGCACGCTGCGCCTCCCGGCCTCGCTCTTGGCCCCGGTGATCCTGGGCCATTGGTCGTGGCAAGAACTGGCGCGCACCCGGCCCGATGTGGCAGCCAGCGGCGAATGGGTGCCGCTGCTGGACGTGCTCTTTCCGCCCCTGCGGGCCTATATCTATCAGATTTATTGAGTTCGAGTGTGGCGATAAAAGGGGGATAGGTATGGACGATCACGGTCTCAAGCGGCTCGTGCTGCTCATTGCCATACTGGCTTCATTTCTCACGCCGTTTATGAGTTCGGCCATCAACATCGCGCTGCCGACTATCAGCCATGAATTTGACCTGGACGCGGTCTCGTTGGGCTGGGTCGCCTCGTCGTACCTGTTGGCCGCGGCGGTGTTCCTGGTTCCCTTTGGCCGCCTGGCCGATATTCGGGGCCAGAAACGCATCTTTTTGTGGGGCGTGGTGGTCTATACCGCGGCGTCGGTCCTGTGTGCCCTGGCACCGACCGGGTGGTTGCTCATCGCCTTTCGAATGGTCCAGGGCATTGGTGGGGCCATGACCTTTGGCACCGGCACGGCCATGCTCATCTCGGTGTTCCCACCGGGCGAGCGCGGCAAGGCCCTGGGCCTCAATATCGCGGCTGTGTACCTGGGGTTGTCACTGGGACCGACATTGGGTGGTCTGCTCACGCAGCAGTTGGGCTGGCGCAGCATCTTTTGGGTCAACGTGCCTTTGGGCATCCTCATTGTCATCCTGGTCTTGTGGCGGCTCCGGGGCGAATGGGCCGAGGCTCGTGGCGAGGGCTTTGACCTGGTGGGGTCTATTGTCTATGGCCTGGCGCTGGCCGCCGTCATGCTGGGCTTTTCGCGCCTGCCCCAGCCACTGGGCGTGGGCCTGTTATTCGCCGGCCTGGTCGGTCTACTGCTTTTTGGGCTGTGGGAAATGCGCATCACGCATCCGGTGCTGGACATCCGGCTGTTTCGCCACAACCGGGCCTTTGCCTTTTCCAACCTGGCTGCGCTGATCAACTATAGCGCCACGTATGCGGTGGGCTTTTTGTTGAGCCTGTACCTGCAATACATGCATGGGCTATCGCCCCAGGAGGCCGGTCTGATCCTGGTGGCCCAACCGGCCATACAGGCCGTGTTCTCGCCGCTGGCCGGTCGCGTGTCTGACCGTGTCGAGCCGCGCGTGGTGGCCTCAGCCGGCATGGCAATTACCGTGGTGGGCCTCTTGCTGCTGGTCTTTGTGGGGGCGGGCACACCGCTGTCCTTTATCGTGTTTAGCCTGGCCCTCCTGGGTTTGGGTTTTGCACTCTTTTCGTCGCCCAACACCCACGCCGTGATGAGCGCGGTGGACAAGCGCCGGTATGGCGTGGCGTCGGGCACGCTGGCGACTATGCGTCTCACCGGGCAAACCCTGAGCCTGGGCATCACCATGCTGGTGTTTGCCCTGATCATTGGCAGCGCGCAGATCACGCCGACCCAATATGAGGCGTTTGTGCAGAGCATGCACATCATCTTGGCGATCATGACCGGGTTGTGCGCCGTGGGCGTGTTTGCGTCGCTGGTGCGGGGCCGGATGCGGTGAGTAGCCGCGCTTGACATGCCTGGGTTCTGAGGGTACAATGCTCGCGGTGCTGGACCTCCCGAGCATACATGCATTGCCGGGTTCGACCGTGAGGTGCGGGGGGGCCAGTCAACGTGTATATCCGGGGGACCGGCTATTGGCCGAGTCTCTTTTCATCATGTATCGCGGAGAATATTAATGACGATAGTGGGTTCCCCATATGGCGTGGGTTTCGAGTTTGACGAGCGCGGCCAGTGGTGTGGCGTGCTGGCGGGTCGCCACATCACTCACATAGCGGTGAGTGAGGACCTGGGTGCGCCGCTTGGCCCTCTGGATGTGCCGCTGCCAGTATTCCCGGCCCCCGATAGCGCCCTGTGGGAACAGGTCGAACGTCAGGGCCTGGACTCGGGCGCCGGCTATGAGGCCAGCCAGCCCGTGGGCGCCGGCCGACGGCAGGTGCAGGTTTTTCAGGGCCGCTGGCAGCTAGGCGGCGGACTGGGCGATGTGGACTTGATCCTGGGGCGCGCCGAGATGACGATGCAACTGGATCAGGCGGCGACTTGGCGTGTCACCCTGCCACCCGACGCGCGCCTGGAAGCGCGAGACGATCAGGTAGTGGCCTTTCATAGCCAGGGAGTGGTGCGTCTGCGCACCGACCAACCGCTCACTGTCGAGCCGCCCGGCACCGTGTGTGTGCAACTGTCCGTGGGTGAATCGCACGTGGAGGTGTGGGTGGAAAACCGCCCGGTTTACCCGGTGGCCCCGGTGGTGATCCTGGGCACGCCAGCCCAGATGCGCGAGGCCGCCGTGGTCGCCACCTGCGTCCCCGGCGACCCGGCTGCGCGCCCCTACGTCCCTGTCCTGGACGTGCCCTTGCCGCCCGCATCGGCCGCCGAGTTTGAGGCCGGCAACGAAAAGCTGATGCACATGGCCCAGGAACTCCAGACGGTCGAGCGGTCCATCCAGCAGCAGGCTGCCAGCCCGTCCGGCGGCGTGGAGCAGGGCGGCATCGTGCTGCCCACCGGCGGCAGCACCAACCGGCAGCAAACTCTCCAGGCCCTGTCCGAACGCCGGCAGACGCTCATGGAAGAAATACAACCACTGCAGCGCCAGGTGCTCGGATTTGCCGTGTGGTCGCAGCGCTGGCAGCGCCTGCTGCGGCTCATGGCTGCCGTGGCCCCGCCACTGGACCCTGCTGCCCAGCATATCCTCATTCTATACCCGTACGAGCCCGAGTTGATCGCGTCGCTTCCGCCCCAGGCCCAGAAACTGCTCCTAGTGTGGGAAGGGGTGGAGCACGTTCCCGATTATCCCCCCGAGTCGCACGTGCAAGTGCTGCGCTATCGCAACCTGGATGACCTGGCCGATCAGGTCTGGGCCATCCTGGTAGGCGGCACGCCGCCGGGCCGGTTCAACATTCCCGACGACCCGCGCTTTTACCCGTTGGGCGTGGTGCGCGCGCTGGACGTGGGCAAGCCCCTGTCGCCCCGGGGCCGTGGCGGGTCTGACAACCAGCTCGAAGCTGCCACCAGCCAGGTCAACCGCGACCGAGAGGGTGCGCCCGAGATCGTGCTCATCGAATGCGACGGCAGCCTGGGCACGTTGGCCGCCGCGCTGTATGCCTATCATGGCAATCTGCCGGTCTATACCTACGAGGCCAACAACCCCGAGCCTTTCCTGGGCCAGGTGGGCCTCATCCAGGAGAACATTGAAAAAGAGGTGCTTGCCAAATCGGCCGGCGAGGCGTTCCGCTATGTGTCTGAGCACAAGCAGGCGTTTGTGCAGGACCCGCAAGTAGACCCGCAATTGCGCCAATTGGCCGGCTCGTTGGCGACGCTGGAACTGCCCCGGGCCGTGGGCAGCCCCTATTCGCCGGCCCTCTATGTCCAGATGCTCTTGCAGTACGAAAGCGCGCGCCAGGCCGGGCTGGGCACCGACTTTCGCTATGCGCCAGAAGACTGGCAGCGCGATCTGGAAACCCTGGAGCGTATCGCCACCGGACACGTGAGCACGGCGGCGCGCAAAAAGGCCCATCGTGCGCAGCGCATCACCGCCTATACCCTGGGCGTGGCCTATACGTTTGTCGAAGGCTGGCAAGACAAGGCCATCGGTCACCTGAGCCTGGAAGCGCCGCTCATGGTCTTGCGCCACGTGCTCAACCAGGCTATTGCCGACGCGCCGCTGACCTTGACCACCGTGCTGGACGCCGGGTTCCTGGACCCGCTGCCCACCACCATCTTTAGCGACCGGCTCAGCGGCCCGGCCAGCGCCGTGTTTACCTTGCGTGACGCCCAGGCTACTGCCGTGGCATGGCAGGTCTATGCCCGATTCATGCCGGTGGAGCTGACGCTCTTGCATACCCAGGGCACTCCCAACAGCCTGATCCTGTGGGCCGGTCCCAACCAGCCCCGCGAGGTGCCAGACCTGGAGCTGGAACTCAACCTGGATCTGTCGTGGAGCCCGCTGGTGTTCAATCACGGCTATCTGTCGTGGCTGGGGCTGGGGCCGGGCCTGGTGCGCGCCGGGGCCCGGGCCTTTATCGCGCCTCTGTGGAGCCCTGACAGCGACCCGGCCCGCGATATTGCCATTCAGACGTTCGCCGGCGCCCTGCGCGGGCAGCCCTTTGCCCAGGCCTTGGCCGCCGTCCAGGTGGACGACGCCAGCACGCGCCGGGCCTATACCTGCCTTGGACCGGCCAGCGCTGCCTTGCACCCGGCCCCGGCGGATGCCGTCGCCGGCCTGGATCTGATCTATGCCCCCATCCTGGACCTGCTGGACATGGACCTGTTGAACGAGGCGCAAGACCTGTACGAGCGCTATACCGAACTGGCAGAACGGCTCCTGGGCGATGAACCGGTCCATTACATCCGACTGGCGCTGCGTCAGGCGTATTATCTGCTCCGGCGCGCCATTCGCGACGACGCCATCCTGGCCCGGCAGGCCCGCGAACGCTGCCGCGAGGCCCGGGACCGGCTGCCGTCGGTGAGCGATGAGGCCCTGCGCCAGCGACTCCAGGAACGCGTCACGGCGCTGGAAGCTGTTGCTCAGGCCATCGACGAACACCAGGACTAGGCCTAACCCGTGAAATTCTTGCGTTAGCGAAGCGGCACGGGCAAGAATTTCCAAAAGCGCCAACCTGATCGAGTCTGGTTTATCCAGGTTAGGGTCTGCTCATGCAATTCTTTCTCGCCGGTATCATGCAAGGCTCTCTGGTAGAAATGGGCATACTGGACCAGTCCTATCGCGACGCGCTGCGCGACCTGCTCCTGACCAGGTTCCCACAGGCGCACGTGCTGTGCCCTCTGGAGCTGAACCCCGACAGCGTGAACTATGGGCTGGCCGAGTCCCGTGCCTGCTTTTTCAGCATGATCCAGGAGGCCACGCGCAGCGACCTGGTCGTGGCCTATCTGCCCTCTGCTAGCATGGGCACAGCCGTCGAGATGTATGCGGCGTACCAGGCCGGCGTGCCCGTCATCAGTATCTCGCCCATGCAAGAGAACTGGGCTATCAGGCTGCTTTCGCAGATGGTGTTTCCCTCGCTGTCCGAATTCGAGGCGTTTGTGCAGGCCGGGGGCATAGAGCGCGTCTTGGGCCTGTCGGATTAGAGCCCCGCACCGTGAAGGGGTGCGTGATTGCGCACGTATCAAGGCCGTACAGTCTGAAAACTGAACCATCGAGTTATTGAACCTCAGGAGGAAATCATGCGAGTCAAGAACACATTTGGTCTAATCATGGCCCTGGCCCTGGTGCTGGTATCTTTGGGCCAGGCCGGGCTAGTCGCCCAGGCCGCCCCGGCTGCCACAGTCGCGGCGGCTCCCAGCGTATTGACGACTGTCACCAACGTAGGGGCCACACCCACCGGCGTTGCCGTGGACCCGGTCCACAATTACATCTATGTCGCGGCACTGGGCGGCAGCCACCTCACACGCATTAACGGCAATGATTGGAGCAAAGTCTACAGCGCCACCACCGGTGTGGTCTACAAGCCTATGGGTCTGGCCGTGGACCCCACTACCCAGTTGGTGTATGCCACCAACACTACCAATTATCTCTCTATCGTGAATGGCTATACCATGGGCTTGGTCCAGGCCGTGAACGTGGGGTCGGGCAACGCGCCCATGGACGTGGTGCTGGAACCCAACCTGGGTTATGCCTTTGCCAGCGACTTTAACCACAGCTATGCCTTTGCCATCAACATGAACACCTATGTCAAGACCAACATTGCCAATGTGGCGCCCGGCGGCACCAAGATGGCCCTCAGCGCCGATGGCAAGATCGCCTATGTGAGCTGTTATAGCTCCAACTCGGTGGATGTCCTCGACACGGCCCGCCAGGAGTTGGTGGCGCGCTACTTTGGGCATTTTAGCCTGCCGGTGGGTATTGCTGTGAACCCCCTGAACAACTATATCTATGTCGCCAACTCGGGCAACAGCACCGTGGCCGTGGTAGACGATCGCAACGACCTGCAGGCATCCATCAGCGTGGTGGGAAGCGGGTCGGTCAAGGGCGTGGCCTATAACCCCAACACCAACCACCTCTTTGTCACTCGCAACGGCACCCCTGGACAGGTTCACATCTATAGCGGCACGTCGCCATACAATTATATCTCCACCCTGACCCTGCAAAACAACCCCGATGCCTACATGGCCATGGACACCACCCGCAACCTGATCTATGTGACCAACCAGGCGTCCAACAGCGTCTCGGTCATTCAGGACACGGTTACGGCCGCTTCGGCGGCGCCGCCAGAGGCTACACCGCCGACCGAGGATGAGCCGGGCGTGGTCCCGCCGCCGGATGAGCCGGCGCCCATGACCTGTCCCTATCTGTACACCAACACGTTGGTGAGTACCGGTCCCAACGGCATCGCCATAGATGACACGAACAAAAAGGCCTACGTCGCCAACGGCACGGCCAGCACGGTTTCGCGTATTGATCTGGACACCAACTTGGTCGAGGGCACATCGCCGGTGAGCGCCGTGGCCGGTCCCACTGCCATTGCCGTCAATCCGCTCACCCAAAAAGTCTATGTCGCCAATGGCAGCAGCACCAGCGTCTCGGTGCTGGATGGCCCCTCGCTTTCCGCCATCAAGTTCATTTCGCCCATGCAAAAGCCGCGTTACATCTATTTGGTGCCCGAGGCCAGCGCCTATCGCGCTTGGGTTGCCAACTATTCGGACGATCTTGCTTTGAACTATATCACCGAGATCGACACCTTTACCGACACGAAAATCCGCGACATTGCTGTGGGCCGGGGACCATATGCCGTGGTCCTGAGCGCCGACCGCCAGATTGCCTACGTGGCCTGCTACGAGTCCAGCGCGTATAGCGGTTCCTATCTCTCTATCGTGGACATCAGCCAGGGCAAAGAGGTGGGCCAGTACTTTACCCACTATAACAAGCCTACAGACATTGTCATGGACCCCTCGCGCGACCGCATGTATGTGGCGAACGAGGGTGGCTTTGGCGCGGTGGTGGCCGTGGACCACCGCAACCTGCTCAAGAACTCGCTGGACCTGGGCGGCAAGCCCCGGGGTCTGGCCCTGAACCCGACCTTTAACCGGCTGGCCGTGGTCCAAAAAGATGCCAGCTATGTCTCGTTTATCGACCTGACCTCGTATTCCGTGGCGTGCGGCCAGATCTTTACCCTGGGAGTCGACCGCTGGATCGCCTTTAGCGCCCTGTATAACCGCTACTATGCCCCGCTTTCGGGCGGCACCAGCGTAACCGTGATCCAGGACTATGTGGGTGACGGCTATGAAAACGACGACTCGTACACGATGGCCAAGGTCATCCTGAACGACATCGTCCAGGTACACAGCATTGACCCGGGTGCCAACGTGACCCTGGGCCGGCCAGCTGACCAGGACTGGGTCAAGTTCCAGGTGAGCCAGCCCATGACCCTCACCTTTGTCACCACGGATACGTATCCCGCGATCTATACGACTATGCTCTCGTTGTATGACACCAATGGGACCACGCTCCTGACCAGTGGCGACAATCACATCGACGACTATGCTTTTACGACGACAGGCACCTATTATCTCAAGATCACTGCCACCAATCCCGCGGTCGGTGCCGCCAACTATACGTACCAGTTGCGCTTTACCGGCGGACTGCCTTCGTACCAGCTCTTTTTGCCCCTGGTCTTGCGTCAGGAGGCGGACTAGGACGCGCTTCATGTCAACTAAAAAAGGCGACCCCGGTGGGGTCGCCTTTTTGATTGGCCGGGAACAACCTGTTCCCGATAACTAGATCCCTCAACCACTGGGGCGGCAAGAACCGCCCGTCGATGCGGCCGCGCTGCTCAGGCCCTTGCTCGTGCCGCCGTTGGCCGTGCTAAACACCGAGAGGGACCGGGCGGTCTGCTGGCTCCCGCAATGGGGGCAATGCACCTCGCCCAGATTGGACACCGAGCGCACAAATTTCTCAAACGCCTGGCCGCATTGCTGGCATGTATATTCATAGATGGGCATGGGATTACCTCCTCAACTCGTCTACCGCTGTCTTGATGGCTCCCACGTCGGGGAGTCCCGCTTGAACCTGAACCACGCTGCCGGTGCTATCTACCACCACCAGGGTGGGCACTCCACGTACGCCATACCGTGCCGCCAACTGCTGCCCCACCGGGGTAAACACATCCAGGCGAATGACCCGGGCCGCGTCCCCCAAATCTCGTTCGAGCCCATCGACCATGGGCTTGGAGATCAAGCAGGGCATTCAGGTGTTGGAAAAAAAGTCCAGCACCACCGGCCGCCCGTTCTGCAACGCGGCGTCCAGTTCGGCCACCGATGCCACCGACGAGTCTTGCTTGAGGAACACAAAACCACCCGTCAGGAGCAGCAGGATGATGACAAAGACAGCGTTACCACGCACCCACTGCCAGATCTTGTTTAGCATGGGCAGGGTGGCCTTTAGCTGGCCTCGGCCGGGGACAAGATCTGGTCGATGTGTCCCACGAGGGTAGACTTGGGCACTGCGCCCACCTCACGGTCAACCTCTTGGCCGCCGGCGAAAAAGATCAGCGTAGGGATGCCGCGAATCCCATACTGCATGGGGGTTTCGCGGTTCTCATCCGTGTTGACCTTGGCAAAGAGCATCTGGCCGGCGTATTCTTCGGCCAGTGCTTCTACCACCGGGCCGATGATCCGGCACGGGCCACACCACGGCGCCCAAAAGTCCACCAGCACGGGCAGTTCGGCCTGCAACACGGTCTCTTCAAATGTATCATCTGTCACGTGAACGACGTTTTCGCTCATTTTTTCCTCCTGGATATTGATATTGCGCTTGCGTTTTACGATCCACACGGGATCAGCATCGGTCGATCTTTCAACCCCCGCCGCCGCCACCCATGGATAGGATCAGCAGCAACAGGAGCAACAGGCCTACCAAGATCAATGCTTCCATCTGGTCGTCTCCTTGTTTCTATACCCCCCTGGGGTATTCATATTGTACCACGACCAGCTCGTGCTGTCAAGGCCCTCACCTTTGATGAGGGGACGCTATGGCGATGTAGGTTTCCTGCGCGTTCTGCCAGCCCCGGGCCATACGCGGGGTGCTAAAGGCACAGCCCACGCGCCCGTGTGCGTCGAGGAGAATGAGGCCGCCCCGGCCCTGCACGCGGGTTTCCAGATATTGCACGGCGGCCTCGGCGGCGGTCTGTGGGTCGCAATCGCCGCCCAGGGCGTCTATGGCCCACTTGGCCCACACCACGCGCAGGGCGCGCTCGCCGTGGCCGGTGCAGGCCACCGCGCCCCGGGCGTCGTCGGCGTAAAAGCCGGCGCCAGGCACGGCTGTGTCGCCCACGCGGCCGGGGAGCTTGAACAGGCTGCCGCCGGTGCTGACGCCGGCGGCCAGATGCCCGACGTAGTCCCGGGCCACGGCCCCCACCGTGTCGGCCGGGCCAAACTGGGTGTGCACCAGGTCGGTATCGCCGTTGCGTACTCGTTCCCAGGCGGCGCGCTCCCGGGGGATGATCAGGTCGGCCGGGGCGCAGCGCGGCACGCCAGCGAACCGGGCAAACTGACTGGCCCCGTTGGCCACCAGCAGCACGTGCGGGCTGTGGAGCACGGCCTGGGCCAGCACGATGGGGTTGCACACGTCGCGCACGGCCGCCACGGCCCCGGCCCGCAGCCCGTCGCCCAACATGAGGCCGGCGTCCAGTTCCACCTGGCCGGCGGCGTTCAGGAACGACCCCACGCCGGCGTCAAAGGTGGGATCGTCTTCGAGCACGCGGATGGCTGCCACCACGGCGTCGCCGGCCGGGCCGCCGGCCTGCAAGATGGCCCAGCCGGCCGCCAGGGCTGCCTGACAGCCGGTGCGGTGTGCGTCTACCAGGTCGTCTGGGATGTTCCAGGCCCCGCCGTGTACGACCAGGACCGGTTCAAGGGCCGGGTTGGGGGATGCGGTATGCATGGTCTCACCTACATGATGCGGGTGCCAAACCCATCGCGGGTGTTCGAGTTGTCCCACACCTCATGGATGGTGATGACATAGGCCGGCCGTTCGGGCCAGCGCTCGGGATAGGGCCGGTGGTAGACATCGTGCTGGGCGTTGACAAAGGTGTGGACGGCTCCCTGGCGGACGATTTCGGCCACGCCGCGCACTTCAAAGCTCACGGTGGGTGGCTGGTAGTAGAGCAATGTCACCTGGGGGTTTTCCTGGATGTTGGTGTACGAATGTTTGCCGGCCAGTTCCAGCGTGGTCAGGTAGCCAAAATCGATGCGCTCCTTGCAGTCTGGTCCCCACATGTAGCGCAGGAGCAGGGCCAATCCTGCGCGTTGATAGCCCTCGCGCCAGCCTTGCTGGATGTGGGCCAGGTAAGCGGCCACGGTCTCGTCCAGGTATTCGGCCCGGGGCATAAACCCCACGCCCTTGATGGACCCGTTGAGGCCGGCCGAGCCGTTGGAGATGAGGGCCGGGCTGTGGCGCGTAAAGCCCAGCAGGAACTGGTCGCGGGGCACCGATTCGCCGGCGGCCTGTGCCCGCACCAATTCGGCGCGTTCGTCATAGGCCCAGTGGATGAATGCTTCAGGAATGGGACGGGATGTCACAATGAGAGGCCTCCTCAAAAGTCGAGTTCGTCGCCCACCTGGACCCGGTCCAGGATGGTGGGATGTCCTTCGATGAAATAGCGCGCCGGGCGGGCCGGCACGTACAGGGGGCGAAAAGGCCGGGCCAGCACCGTGTCTACCACGCGCCGGTCGTCGTCGGCCCAGATGACGCCGATAGAAAAAAACACAAAGAACATGTGAATGGCTGTGTTGACCCGGCTCTGGCGCTTTTCGTCAAAGATGTGGGCCTCGTCTGCGGCGATGCGGCGGCGAAACATAAGCCCCACTCCTTTGCTGATGGGGTTGCGCCGCCAGATGACGCGCGTGGCAATGGGCTGGCCGGTGCGCCGGTTGATGACGGTGGTGGACATGGGGCCTCCTTGCCGGGCGCGAGCCGGCTCAGGCGACAGCACGCGGGGCGGTGTACAGCGCTAAAACGTTGTCCAGCGGCGTGTCGGCCTGGATGTAATGGGCCGAGGCGCAGACATAGCCGCCACCGCGCCCCAGGACCCGGCACCGCTCCTGCACCTCGCTCTGCACCTCGGCTGGCGTGCCGTAGGGCAGCGTGTGCTGGATGTCGATGCCGCCGTGAAAGGCCAGTCGCGCGCCAAACTCGTTCTTGATGCGGGCCGGGTCCATCCCGGTGGCCCGGGGTTGCAACGGGTTCAACACGTCGATGTTCATCTCGTCGGCAAATGCCGCGATGAGCGGGTACACGGCCCCGCACGAGTGGTACATGATCTTGACGGCGGGGTCGGCCCGGCGAATGGCCGCGTTGAGGCGCTGGTGCCGGGGTAGGATGAACTCGCGCCACATGCGGGGCGACATCAGCAGCCCGGTCTGCATCCCCACGTCGTCATAGGTATAGACCATGTCCAGCAGCCCGTCGGCGGCGGCCAGCACCCGGGTCACGTTGGCGATGTATCGGTCGGTAAAGCAGTCCATGATGGCGCAGGGCACGGCCGGCCGACGTTTCAGGTCTACCAGGAATCGCTCCAGCCCGACCAGTGCCCACGACCACTCGAAAATGCCGCCCACCTCGTAGCGGATGTGGTAGGGCGTGTCGCGGTTGAGGGCCTGGATGCGGGCCTTGAGCGAGCCGGTGTCCCAATGGTCCGGGCTGGGCCAGCCGTCCCAGATCTCCACGTCGGCCACGGTTTGGGCACCGGCCAGAGGATAGCCGGCGTACTCGTCATAGGTGCTAAAGTCGTTGGACACCCGGCGGCGGTGGGCGCCCCAGGCGTCATAGTAGGTGCCGTCAGGCTGGACGCGCGGCGCCGGCCCCACGTAATCGGGCGCCATGATCCGGCAGTCCACGCCCAGCAGGCGCAGCACCGCCTCGTCGGTTTCCACGCCCAGATACTCGCGCAGGGCGGCGCAGGTTTCGGGGACGGCCCAAAAATCAAAGGGCACCCGGTCTGGCTCCCGGTGGTCCAGCGCGGTCTGCACTCGCTGGCGGGGGGTGATGGGGCTGGCGGCGGGCCGGCCATAGTGCGATTCCAGGACTGCGCGGCGCTCGGCCGGCGTCTTGAGCGGCGTCGTCAGGTTCATGGTCAACTCCGCAGCACCAGGGGCAGGAATACCCGGCACCCCGGCGTCATCCATATGCGCACCCTGGCGCGGTCCACCTCGTTGTCGTCTGCCCGCCGGTACACCTCGACGGCGTTGCCCGTCAGGGCCTGCCAGTGCGCGCCATACTGGTACAATTGCCCATAGTAAATGCTGTTCCCGCCATAGTTGTACTGGTGCGTGCCATATGTCGTGCTATCGCTCTGGAACTGCATATCCACCACCATCCCATCGGTGCAGAGGCCCAGGTTGTGGTTATAGGTGCGCACCGTGCCGACGGACGACCACGCGCTGGCATAATCGAAACTGGGATTGACCCAGATGCGCACCCGGACCTTGTCCACCAGCGAGGCGTCGACCAGGCGGGCGACGGTGATGGACGAGGGGGTGAGATCGTGCCAGTATGCGCCCAGCCCACGAGGCGTGGCCCCGTTCTCCACATAGGTGTCGCCGCCATAGCGCCCGTGGTTCATGCCCTGGGGCGCGGCGCCTGTGTCGTCCAGGAATTGCAGGTCCACCACGTAATCGTCGGTATTCCCGCCCAGGTAATGGTCCAGGGTGAGCGAGCCGGCGATGCTCTGCCAGCCGCTGTCATAGTCGGGCATGGGGGCCACCCACAGGCGCACGCGCACCTCGTCGGCGCCAATGTCGTTGCCAAAGCGGTACAAAAAGAGGCTCTCGTCCGTCAGGTGATGCCACCACACGCCATAGTTCACGTGCTGCGCGCTGCCGTGGTCGTACCACGTATCGCCGCCATAGTAGCGCTGGTTGACGCCGGCCGAACTCGAGCCATCGGCGGCGGTGTCCTTGAACTGCACGTCTAGCGCATAGGTGTCTGGGAGGCCCTCCAGTCCGTGGGTCAGGGTCTGAAAGCCGCCCTGGCCCAGAGCTGTCCATCCGCTGTCGTACCGGGGGGCGCGGCTGGCCCAGATGCGGACGCGCACCTGGTCGGCGGCCACGTCGGCGTCGCCCCGGCGCACCGTGATCCGGCTGCCGGTGAGGTTGAGCCAGTAGGCACCGTAGACCTTCACGGGTAGGCCGGAGACAATGTCGCCGCCATAGCCAAACTGGTTCACGCCATAGCCGTCGTTTGTATCCTTGAATTGTAGATCCACCACCAGGTCGTTCCAGGGACCGCCCAGCCAGTGCCGCAGGGCGATCTCGTCGGCGATAGGCTGCCAATCGCTGTCATAGTCGGGACTGGGCCGGCGCCAGATGCGAATACGCACCTCAGCGGCGGCCGAGACGTCATCGGCGTTGCGATGTGCCTTGATGGATGTGGCGGTGAGGCTGTGCCAGAAGGCGCCCTCCTCGTCGGCACCGTCGGTGCCCCAGCGGTCGCCGCCGTAGCGCAACTGATTTACCCCCTGGGCCGGGTTGTTGCTCCGGAACCGCATGTCTACCACGTAATCGTCGGGGTCCCCGCCCAGATTGTGCGAAAAGGTCCGGTCCTGACCGACGGTGAGGGGCTTCCAATCGCTGTCATAGTCGGCCTGAGGCACCACCCAGATGCGGACGCGCACGGCGCTGGCGTGGAGGTCCTGGATGACGCGGACGATGGTGATACGGGAATCGGTGAGGTCCTGCCAATACACGCCCAGCATCAGGCTGCCGAAATCGGACCCATAGCCCCAGTGGTGCACGCCGGCGTCGCCGGCCCGGTCCCAGAGCTGCACGTCCACCACGTAATCGTCCGTGTCGCCGCCCAGATTGTGATAGAACGCCTGCGACGAGTTGGCGGCGATGGCGGTCCAGCCGCTGTCATAGGCTGCCGTGCCGTGGAGCGGGGTGCCGGCGGCTAGGGTTGGCGCGGCCGGCTGCGGGTGCGACTGGGCCGGCGCGGACCAGCCTGACAGTCCCGTTATCAGCAGGGCGCCCACCAGTATCCACGAGAGCCGGTTCCGATGCATCGTATCCTCCATTCGTGTGGTTGTGCCAATGTCCTGGTGCAAGCATATCAGACCCGATGCCCGGTGTCAAGTTCCGGCGTTGGTTCACGGGACAAAAGTCGCAGACCGGTGCGCCTGGATGGTGTATAATGGGGATAGCACAAGGGAGGAGTCCATGGTCGCACTCTATGACACCCTGAGCGCCCACTATGACCGGTTCGTGAACTGGGAGGCCCGGCTGGCCCACGAGCTACCGTTTCTGCTGGCGGTGCTGGAGCTGGAGCGGGCCGGCGCCGCCCGGGTGCTGGACGTGGCCTGCGGCACCGGGCAGCATGCCATTGCCCTGGCCCAGCGCGGCTATCAGGTGACCGGCACGGACCTGAGCGCGCCCATGATCGAGCAGGCGCGGCGCAACGCGACCGCCGTCGATGCGCCAGTCCGGTTCCTCGTAGCCGGCTTTGGCGAGCAGGCACAGGTGGCCGGCACCGGCTACGATGCGGTGCTCTGCCTGGGCAATGGCCTGCCTCACGTGCTCACGGCCGATGATCTGCGGGCAACCCTGGCAGATTTCGCAGCGGTGCTGCCCAGTCCAGCCTGGGTTGGGCGACCGGGGGGCGTTCTGGTGCTCCAGGTCCGCAACTATGCGCGGATCATGGCCTGCCGCGAGCGCTTTATCGGGCCGCAGGGCGACGAGGGGCAGTCGTTCGTGCGGTTCCATGATTTCGACGCGCCGGGGCCTGGCCTGATCACGTTCAACATGGTGGTGCTCACGCGCCGGGACGATGGCTGGGACCAGCGGGTGGAATCCACGGTGCTGCGCCCGGTGTTTCGCGACGAGCTGGCCGGTCTGCTGGCCGAGGCCGGCTTCTCCGACGCGGCCTTTTACGGCGGCCTGGATGGCAGTACCTGGGATCCGGCCGCCAGTGAGGACCTGGTGGTCGTGGCCCGGCGCAGCGCCGGCTGAAGCCGGCTCGAGCGTTTCTGGCTGGTGCCAATTACTGGCCGGTCCCCGATTTGCCATATTGCCAAGCCGATGTGCCTGTGCTATAATAGCTACAGGAGGAGAGCATGGAACAACAACCCCGCAGCGGCATTCCCAAGGGCCTGCTCATCGCCTTTGTGGTATTTGCCTTTCTGATCGTCCTTGGGCTGGCCCTCTGGGTCGTGTTTGCGGTCACCACCTATCCGGTGGGAGGACTGGCGAACCTGCGTGACATTGCCATCGTGGTCCTGGCCCTGGAATCGATCCTGGTCATGTTTATCATGCTGGTGATCGTGATCTTGCTGTGGGACTTGCTAGCCGTCATCCAGCGCGACCTGATCCCACTGTTGCAGTCGACCCTGGAATCGGCCGAAGAAACCGCTCACACCGTCCAGGGTACCACCACGTTCGTTAGCGCCTATTTTGTGGCGCCGCTGATCCGGCTGGCGAGCACCATCACCGGCATTCAGGCTACGGTTGCGGCGCTGGGGCGTCGTTTCTTTGGTCGAGATTGAGTATTGACCAACCGATACGTACTAGATCGAACTAGCCTAAAAAGGAGGAGATCATCATGGACAACAGAACAGACAGCGGATTGGCGTTTTTGGCCGGGCTGATCCTGGGTGGCCTCATTGGAGCCGTTGCGGCCCTGCTCTTTGCGCCGCAATCTGGCGAAGAGACGCGCCGACAGCTTCAGGAACGAGGTATCGAGCTCAAGGATCGGGCCGAGGAAGGTGCGGCCCAGGCCCGCGAACGGTACGAAGAACTGGCCGTCGAGGCCCGGGCGCGGGCCGACGAGGTCGGCGAGCGCAGCCGCGAGGCTCTCGAAGTTCGCAAGGCCCAGCTCCAGGAGGCCGTAGAAGAGGGCAAAAAGCGCGCCGAGACCGTCAAGGGCGAGATCAAGGCCAAGGTGCCCAAGAAAGAAGCCGCCGAGGCCGAGGCCTAGCCTCGACATTGTGCCCCTCGGCATTGCGCCCCTTGACTGGGGCCAATGGGTGATGTACAATACGTGCCGCACAGACGATGAATGGGAAGAGTAGGCGGGGCCGGCCGGCCAGAGAATGGGGGTCACCGGGTGCAAGCCCCCAACGGAACCGTCCGCCGAACGTCGCCCAGGAGTCGCGCCGCTGAACCTGCACGACCATAGGTGCACAGTAGGCGGCGCCGGTGGTTCCGTTATCGCCGCTTGAGTGCCGATCACCAGCCGGCGAGTTCGTTGCGCCGGGTGCGATGGTCGGAAGCAAGGTGGTACCGCGCGAGGGAACCCGACCCTCTCGTCCTTGATGGGCGAGAGGGTTTTTCTTTGGCGGTTGACGGCTCGACCGCGAGCGGTTATAATGATGCCACTATGGTGGCATAGGGGGTGTGAGATGGAAGAAGCGGTCAAATTGACGGTGCGGCTGCCGCAGCCGTTGCACGAACGAGTCAGCCAGCGTGCGCGCCAGACCCGGCGTTCGTTGAATCAACTCATTGTGGATGCGGTGCGCCGGGAAGTAGAGGAACCGCAGCCAGAACCGCAGTCAGAACGAGAGCGGATTCTGGCCGTGTTGCGGGAGGCCGGGATGCTGGCCCCGCCATTAGGACCGGCATGGGACGAGTACATCCAGGCGACCCCCGATGTGACGATCGAGGAGGTCCGCGAACTGTGGGCTGACCAGCCACCACTTTCAGAAGACATTATCGCCATGCGAGGAGAGCTATAAATGGCCGCCTACTATTTCGATACCAGCGGCCTGGTCAAGTACTATCTGACCGAACAGGGCAGCGCCTGGGTGCAAGGTTTGCTCGACGCGGTTCTGCCTGACAACTCGCTGCGTCACGATATCCAGATCACGCCGATCACCGTGGTAGAGGCTGCTGCGGCCATCGCTCGCAGACGACGGATGGGGCAGATCGGCCTGGATACACAGCAAAAGACGATGGCGCTGTTCATGCAGCATGTGCAAAATCGCTACACACCGCTCAATCTGGACGAGTCCTTGTTCAAACTGGCTACGGACCTGACCCAACGCCACCCGCTGCGTGGTTACGACGCCATTCACCTAGCTGCTGCGCTCCGACTGCGCGCCTACCTGGTAGCCGCTGGCCTGCCGGATCCCATATTCGTCAGCGCCGATGCCAACCAATGTGTCGCCGCCCGCGCCGAAGGCCTGACCGCCGAAAACCCCAATGACCACTCGTGATACACGATGCAGGAAGAGGATGCCATGACCAATCGACCAATCGACCAATTTACCAATTTACCAAGTGCCTACGACCCCCACGCCACCGAACAGCGCCTCTACGAGTGGTGGGAAGCCCAGGGCTACTTTCGGCCGGAGACCCTGCGTGACAAAGGACTGATTCCGCCGGACGCCCGGCCCTGGTGCATCACCATGCCGCCGCCCAACGTCACCGGGGCGCTACACCTGGGTCACGCCATGACCGCCGCCATCGAGGACCTGATGACGCGCTATTACCGCATGAAGGGCCGGTTCGCCCTGTGGCTGCCCGGCTCGGACCACGCCGGCATTGCCACGCAGAACGTGGTAGAGCGCGAGATCGCCAAGGAAGGCTTAACCCGCCACGACCTGGGCCGGGAACGGTTCATCGAGCGATGCTGGGAGTGGAAAGAGGTCTATCACCGGCGCATCACCGACCAGCACCGGCGCCTGGGCGTGTCGTGCGACTGGGACCGGGAGCGGTTCACCCTGGACGAGGGACTCTCCCGCGCTGTGCGCACGGCCTTTGTGCGGCTTTACCGGCAGGGCCTGATCTATCGCGGCGCATACCTGGTGAACTGGTGTCCCCGCTGCGAATCGGCTGTCAGCGACCTGGAGGTGATCGGCGAAGAGCGCGACAGTCACCTGTGGTACATTCGCTACCCGCTGGTGAGCGATGAGTGGCCCGGTCCCCACGCAGAGCGTCCGTGGGCGAGCGGTCGCTGGGCCGAGGGTGCCACCGAGTTCATCCAGATGGCGACCACGCGCCCGGAGACCATCCTGGGCGACACGGCCGTGGCCGTCAGCCCGGACGACCCGCGTTATGGCGATTGGGTGGGGCGCACGGCCGTGCTGCCGGCCATCGAGCGGCGCATCCCCATCATCGCCGACGAGCTGGTGGACCCACAGTTTGGCACCGGCGCCGTCAAGGTGACGCCGGCCCACGACCCCAACGACCACGACATGGGCCTGCGCCACGGATTAGAGATGCCAGACGTGATGACCGACGATGGCCACATGAGCGAGCTGGCCGGCCCTTACGCCGGCCTGGATCGCGTGGCTTGCCGCCAGGCCATCGTGGCCGATTTCGAGCACGAGGGGCTGCTGGTCAAGGTAGAGCCTTACCATCACGCCGTGGGCACCTGCCAGCGCTGCCGCACCGACATCGAGCCGCGCATCTCCACCCAGTGGTTCGTGAACGTCAAGCCGCTGGCCGAAGCAGCGCTGGCGGCCACGCGCGATGGCCGTATCCGCATCATCCCGCCGCGCGAAGAGCGCCGCTGGGACCACTGGATGACCAACATTCGCGACTGGTGCATCAGCCGCCAGCTCTGGTGGGGGCATCGCATCCCGGTGTGGTACTGTGACGATTGCGGCGAGCAGACGAGCGAGATCGAGGACCCGACCGTCTGTGCCCACTGCGGCAGCGCCCACATCCACCAGGACCCGGACGTGCTGGATACGTGGTTCAGCTCCGGGCTGTGGCCCTTTAGCACGTTGGGCTGGCCGGACGACGCGCCGGACCTCCGCACGTTCTATCCCACCGACGTGCGCGAGACCGGCTATGACATCCTGTTCTTCTGGGTGGCCCGGGAGGTCATGCTGGGCCTGGCGATGCTGGGCGACGTGCCATATCGCACCGTGTACCTGCACGGGCTGATCCGCGATCAAAAAGGCCGCAAGATCAGCAAGTCCTTGCCGGACGCGGAAAAGTACGACCCGCTCTACATCATCGAGGAGTATGGCACCGACGCGCTGCGGTACACGCTGACCACCAGTTCTACGCCGGGCAACGACATGAATCTGGACCCACGCCGCATCGAGGGTGCGCGCAACTTTGCCAACAAGGTCTGGAACGCCGCTCGCTTTATCGTGAGCAACCTCTCTCCAGGTTCTCCCTCCCCTGTAGGGGAGGGGGACACACGCAGTGTCCTGTGGAGGGGGAGGGGTGAGTTAACCCTTCCCGACCGCTGGATCCTCTCCCGCCACCACCGTCTGGTGAGCGACGTGAACCTGCTCATGGATGAGTACCAGTACGGCGAGGCCGGCCGCCAGATCAACGAGTTTCTGTGGAACGAGTTCTGCGACTGGTATATCGAGATCTGCAAGCTGCGGCTCTATGGCGACGATGCCGAGGCCGCGAATACCGCCCGGCGCGTGCTGGTCTACGTGCTGGAGCGTACCCTGCGCCTGCTCCACCCGTTCATGCCCTTTGTGACCGAGGAAATCTGGCAGCATTTGCCGCATGCTGACGCAGGCGAGGCGCTGATGGTGGCGCCGTGGCCAGAGCCAGAAGGCGAGCCGGACCCGGCCGCCGAGACCGAGATGGACCTGGTGATGGACCTGGTGCGCGCCATCCGCAACGCCCGGGCCGAGCACGACGTGGCGGCCGGCCGGCGTATCGCGGCCATTGTTGCCGCCGGCGAGCAGGCGGAGCTGTTGCGCCAGCAAGCCCCGGCCATCGCCCTGCTGGCCCACGTAGACCCGGCTCGCTTGCAGATCGAGGCCGCGCTGGGCGCCAAGCCCGAGCGCGCCGTGGCCCTGGTGGTGCGCGGCGTCGAGTGCTACCTGCCCCTGGCCGGCCTGGTGGACCTGGACGCCGAGCGCGCCCGGCTGCGCAAGGAACTGGATGACATGGCGGCGCAGATCGCCCGGCTGGAGGCGCTGCTGGCGAACCCCGGCTTTACCGGCAAGGCCCCGGCCGCCGTGGTGGACAAGGAGCGGACCAAGCTGGCCGACTTGCAGGAACGCCAGGCCCTGCTCCAGGCCCGGCTGGACGAGTTGGTGTGATGGCGGGCCTGGGTGCCATGCACGGCGCGTTGACGACCGGGAGGCGGTGTGATATGATCGGACTGCGACGAAGCGTTTACCGAATAGACTGGCCACGAGGTGAACCCATGCCCACAGCAGCAAGAACCCAACTACAAACGACCACTGTCCAACTAAAGGATCAGATCGCGGCCCTGCTGGATACATTGCCTGCGCACACGTTGACGACGGTGTTCGACTTTGTGCAGTTTTTGGCAGAGCGTGAGCAGCAAATAGCCTGGATGAACGCACAGAGCCAGTCCGCCGCTTATCAGGAATGGCTTGGCAACGACAACGATATCTACGACGAGGTGTTTGCCGATGCAATACCAACGCGGTGACGTGATCCTCTGCCGATTACCGATGCCGTCTACGGGGCTGACGCAGTTCAAGCTCCGCCCGGCCGTCATAGTCTCCAAGGACCCGAACAACCAGCGTCTCGATGATGTCATGGTTGCGCCTTGCACGTCCAACGTCTCCCGCAGCCAGGAACCGACCCAGTACCTCATCACCGGCCAGGAGATTGCCGACGCCGGCATCCGCGTGCCCTCTGTAGTTCGTTGTGAGGTGATTATGGCGATCCCCAAGTCGGTCGTCATGCGCGCGTTGGGCCGCCTGTCCAACACCGCGATGGCAGCCATCAACGACAGTCTGAGGGATGCATTGGAACTGTAGCCGATAAAAGACGTTGCCTGGCGGCGCAGCCGGTTGTATGTCGTGTCAACCAGATTCGCTGCCGTCGAATTCACATCGCATAGCAAGACCTCGGAGGTGCTGCAGACCCCGAGGTCTAGGGCCTCATTCATCGAACGCAACACGCCCCACGAAAGGAGGTGATCCCCGGATGCGCGCACAATCAACAGCGCATCCCGTCGTCGCCGCAGGCGAAACCCCAGACGACGACGTGGATGTTCCAGTTACGAATTCCATCATCAGGGGACGCCGTCCCTCCGCCCCGCCCTGTTGACAGGGCGCGCGCCGGGCCGGCGGCTCCCCGGACCTCCCAGGAGGACCCATGAGCAAGGACCATTTCGCCAACCCGGCGCCCCCACTCCCCAAACGCTACCACGCCCCGGCCGCTGAAACCAGGTGGCAGCAGGCATGGGACGAGCAGGGCATCTACCACTTTGTGCAGGATTCGCGCCCGGTGTACGCCATCGACACGCCGCCACCCACCGTGTCCGGCGACCTGCACCTGGGCCATTGCTACTCGTACAGCCAGACCGATTTCATGGCCCGCTTCTGGCGCATGAACGGCTACAACGTCTACTATCCCATGGGCTGGGACGACAACGGGCTGCCCACCGAACGCCTGGTGGAACGCAGCCTGGGCATCAAGCCGGCCCAGGTGGGCCGCGCCCAGTTCATCCAGGCCATCCTGGAGGTCAGCCGCGAGTACGAGGCCCGCTACGAGCAGCTCTGGCGGCGGCTGGGCCTGAGCGTGGACTGGCGCTACACCTATTCGACCATCAGCCCCCCGGCGCGCCGCATCGCGCAATACTCGTTCATCGACCTGTACCGCAAGGGCCTGGCGTACCGGGCCTCTGCACCGGCCATCTGGTGCCCCCAGTGCGGCACCGCCATCGCCCAGGCCGAGGTGGACGACCTGGAGCGCGAGACCCGGTTCGTCACCGTGGCCTTTGCGCTGGACGACGGCCAGCCGTTGCCCATCGCCACCACGCGCCCCGAACTGCTGCCGGCCTGCGTGGCCGTGTTCGTTCATCCCGACGACGCCCGCTATCGCGCCCTGGTGGGCCGCACCGCTATCACGCCGCTGTTCGACCGGCCGGTCCCTATCCTGGCCGACGACAAGGCTGACCCGGCCAAAGGTACCGGCGTCGTCATGTGCTGCACCTTTGGCGATACCACCGACGTCGAGTGGTGGTACAAGCACGACCTGCCGCTCATCAGCGTTATCCGCCGCGACGGCGCGCTCAACGAGTTGGCCGGCCCCTACGCCGGGCTGGACACCGGCGTCGCCCGCGCGCGCATCACCGCCGATCTGACCGACCGGGGCCTGATCCTGGGCCAGCACGAGGCCGCGCAGACGGTCCGGGTCCACGAGCGCTGCGACACCCCGGTGGAATACATCGACAGCCAGCAGTGGTTCATCCGGCTCCTGGACCACCGGGCCGAGTTCTTGCAGGCCGGCTGTGACATCGCCTGGCACCCGGCCCACATGCACGCCCGCTACGAGGACTGGGTGCGCAACCTGGCCTGGGACTGGTGCATCTCGCGACAGCGCTACTTTGGCGTGCCGTTCCCGGTCTGGTACTGTGCCGACTGCGGGACCGCCATCCTGGCCGACCCGGCAGATCTGCCGGTGGACCCGCTGGACCAGCCGCCGCCGCGCCCCTGCGACTGTGGCTGTGCTCGGTTTGTCCCCGAAGAGGATGTGATGGACACTTGGGCGACCTCGTCGCTCAGTCCCCAGGTGGCCGGCCGCTGGCTGGAAGACCCGGCTCTCTTTGAGCAGGTGTTTCCCATGTCGCTGCGGCCTCACGCCCACGAGATCATTCGCACCTGGACGTTCTACACCATCGTCAAGTCCTGGTATCACCTGGGCCGGTTGCCCTGGTCGAACATCGTCATCTCGGGCTATGGCCTGGCACCCGAAGGGGGCAAGGTCAGCAAGTCCCGGGGCGCCGGACCACTGGACCCGCTGGACATGATGGAGCGCTACTCGGCCGACGCGGTGCGCTACTGGGCTGCCAGCACACGCCTGGGCCGCGACTCGGTCATTGACGAGACCAAGATCGCGGCCGGCCAGCGGCTCGTGACCAAGCTGTGGAACGTGACCCGCTTTGCGCATACCTTTCTGGCCGGCTATCAACCACCTCCGGACCCGCCGGCCCTGCTGCCCGCCGACCGCTGGCTCCTGTCGCGCCTGCACCGCGTCATCCAGGCTGCCACCACCGCCTTTGCCGATTACGACTATACCGCAGCCAAGGACGAGGCGGAATCGTTCTTCTGGGACACGCTGGCCGACAACTATTTGGAGTTGAGCAAGGTGCGCCTGTACGAGCTGGACGACGGCGACCCGCGCCGGGAGGCGGCCCGGTACGCGCTGTATCACGCGCTGCTGACCGTGGTCAAGCTGCTGGCTCCCATCCTGCCGCACATTACCGAAGAGGTCTATCAGCTTGGCCTGGCCCGGCCCGGCGACGCGCCGTCCATCCATGTTTCGCCGTCCACAGGACACTGCGTGTGGCCCCAGCCATCCGACCAGTTCATCAGCGACCCGGCCGAGGCTGTGGGGCGTGCGCTGGTGGGCATCGCCACGGCGGTGCGGCGCTACAAATCGACACGCCAACTGCCCCTGAGTGCGCCCCTGGCCCGGCTGGAAATCGTCGCGCCCGACCCGGCCCTGCGCGCCGCCCTGCGCGAATCGCTGATCGACTTGCGTAGCGTCACCCGGGCGCAGGCCATCGAGATCAGCGACACGCCCGGCGTGTCCGCGTCGCCCGTCCCCGAGCTGGAAAACCTGTGGGTGACGATAGACGAATAGACCAAGACCTCCGAGGTTTCGCAAACCTCGGAGGTCTATCGGCTCTCCCCTCCCAGCGGGAGGGGCCGCGGGAGGGAGAATCTGGCACCCACCCGGCATGGAGGCTTCCATGAGCATCACACCCATCCCCACGCGCGGCCGGCTCGCCTCGGCGGCGCTGGCGCTGCTCCTGCTCG
>JAHJIN010000043.1 GCA_018823415.1 Chloroflexota bacterium
CCAGCAGCCGATGGGCCTGGGTTTCCAGATTGCCCTTGCGCTTCGCGTCGGTCGCCGAGACCCGGGCGTAGATCGCCACTTTGGGCGGGGCCACCGGCGCCACGGGGGCCGGCGTAGGCTCCGTGATGATGATCGTACCAGTGTCTACCTGGTAGCCCTTGAGTTGGCCGCTATTGCCGTAGGCAACGCCAGGCAGTACGACCTGTCAGGCGATAGCGTGATAGGACACCCCAACTTGGCGGGCATACACACTCGGTTTCATAGCCCGATTATAGAACAAATGTTCGTACCTGTCAAGGGTTGTCCACAAAACGAATAATCAGATTTGATACCGGATTAACGGAAAAGGGCAATGCGACCAATGAGCAGGTTCTGGAGACAATGTATTGTCGAGATCTAGAGGACTGGGAAGAGGCGATCAATCACTATCTGGAGACGGGCGCGCGACTGGAGCACGGCCAGCGACGTTGACATCGTTCACAAGCGATGTGGTTGGATGCTGATGCCCAGAAAGGCTTGCGGGAGCGCAGGAGCAACTGACGGAATACTAGCAGAGATGAGCGCTGGTTAACCACGGCTTGTACCCGACGCGGCTATCTGACAGGTTGTTGAGGCTTCACAGAAGGTGAGGTGCGCCCCAGAGCCTGTACTGATCTGATCTGTGTGTTTATTGTGCTGCTCTTGACCAACTTGACTTTGCTTGGGAAAAGATAAAGGGGCTGATGTGACGGGAGCACTGGTAGCGACTCGAACCTTTCACCGGGACCGCTTTACCTGGCTGGCTTATCTTTTACTGGCTTTCTATGGTTATTTCCTCAATATCCTAGGCCCTATTACCCCCTTTTTGAAAGAAGAACTCGAGCTATCGTATACGGTCAGCAGCCTGCACTTTACGGCGTTTGCTGCCGGCATCCTGCTGATTGGTTTGAGTGGCCACGCACTGATCCGGCGCGTGGGTCGCTGGCATGCCCTCTGGATCGGCGCCTTTGGGATCAGTATCAGCGCCGTGGTATTGCTGGCCGGTCAGTCGCCGGTGATCACCATTGGGGCGTCATTTTGCATGGGGCTGGTTGGCTCGCTGATCCTGGTCATCGTTCCGGCGGCGTTGGCTGATCAACACCGAGAGCACCGGGCCGTAGCCCTATCGGAAGCCAACGTGATTGCTTCACTGGTCAGCACGGCTGCACCGCTGTTGGTGGGTTGGTCTGCCCATTTGCCCGGCGGCTGGCGGCTGGCCTTGGGGATGGCCGCCTTGACTCCGATCTTGTTGCGTCTGGGGTTCGGTAGAGCCATGCCCCCGCAGCCAGCTTCCAGTCAAGAGTATCCCAGCGCAGTCGGGCAGCCGTTGCCCGTCTTGTATTGGGTGTATTGGGTCGCGATCGTCTTGGCCGTGTCCGTGGAATTCTGCATGATCTTCTGGAGCGCTGATTATCTGGAGAACAGCCTGGGCCTGCTAAAAGTTGACGCCGCCCAGGCCGTCAGTCTTTTCCTGGCAGCCATGATCGTTGGGCGACTGGTTGGCAGTCGCCTTGTTCACCGTTTTCCACCGCATCGCGTGATCATGGTGTCTATTCTGGTGGCCGGCACCGGATTTCTGGTGTTCTGGATGACCGGTAATGCCATTCTGGGGTTGGGAGGATTGTTTGCCACCGGCCTGGGCGTCGCTAACCTCTATCCGCTGATCCTCTCACTGGCTATCGGCACTGCCAGCAACAATGCCGTTCAGGCCAGCGCTCGTGCCACGCTGGCTTCAGGTACAGCTATTTTGGCTCTGCCGCTGGTGCTGGGACGTTTGGCTGACCTGGTGGGAATTCGGCCGGCTTACGGGGTCGTCACCATTCTGCTGATCGGCGTTTTCCTGATCGTGGTGATCACCGGAAGAAATGCCCCTGTCCGCGTGTGACAAGTTCGTACCTGTCGGGAGAAAAACCAGCCATGCACAAAATGCTTCTAGAGGTTCCTGATCGTATCGAGGCCCGGCGTTTATACCTGCGCAGCTACCAGGCCGGCGATGGTCAGTGGTACTATGCTACAAGTCAGAAGAACCAGGCCCATCTCGCGCGCTACGAGGCGGGAAATGTGGTGATGTCGATAGCGAGCGAGCAAGATGCCGAGAACGTGGTGCAAGGGCTTGCCGCTGAATGGAGGGCGCGGAACTGTTTCTTCATGGGAGCGTTCAACCGGGAGACAGACCAATTCGTGGCGCAGGTTTATGTTGGCCCGGTCAACTGGGATGTGCCGGAATTCGAAATCGGCTTCTTTGTGGACGTGGACTATGAAGGTCAGGGATATATCACGGAAGCCGCTACAGCCGCGCTGGGATTCATCTTTGAGCATCTAAAAGCCCATCGCGTGCGCATGGAATGTGATGACACCAACGAGCGTAGTCGGCGAGTTGCAGAACGGTGTGGGATGGTCAAGGAGGGACATATCCGGGAGAACAAACGAAACGCGGATGGGCAACTGAGCGGGACATTGTACTTTGGGCTGCTGAAAAGCGAGTTTGAGGCGCTTGAGAATCGGTGAGCCTCGTTTCTCATCCCCGCCGCCGCAGACGTGGTTCATCTTGCCCCATTGGGCGTGCTATCGCACCAGCGACTTGTCAAAAACCCGATCATGGAGGCTATATGCAAAGAGAAGAAGTCGCAAGGATTTGCGACCGTCAAGTACTAGATACAGCATCCAGGCTGTTTGGCGTAAGCAAAGACGCGTTGACATTGGTTGCGGGTTATGAAGGGTGTGCGAACCTGGTCTATGAATACCAGCGTGATGGGCAGTCCTTTATCCTGAGGATCTCCTTTCGCCCGGACCGGACTGCCGCACAGATTCAGGCTGAATTGCACTTTGTGAATTACCTGGCCGAGCACGGCATCCGCGTTTCCAGACCCATCCCCTCTCAGAATGGGAACCTGCTGGAGACAGTTCAGGTTCGCGGAATGCCCCTGCACATCGTTTCTTTTGTCAAGGGTAAGGGGATGCGGGTGCCGGATAATCAGTACCGCTACCGAGAGGATGCGCCCATCGCCGAGTATTTTCAGAACTGGGGGCGTGTTCTGGGTCAGATGCATGCTCTGGCCAAGGATTACCAACCGGCCAGTGACCAGGTGAAACGTCCGGGGTGGTTCGAGATCCACCAATCCAGACTTGCGATTGAAACGCAGGTGCCCCAGCGGTTGCCGATTGTGCGCGAGCGGATCCAGTCCCTGCTGAAAGAGATCCGGTCACTCCCCAGGGACCGGGATTCCTACGGTCTGATCCATGGCGACTTTAACGACGGCAACTTTACCGTTGATTATACCAATGGCGATATGACAGTTTTTGACTTGGACGATTGCTGCTACTTCTGGTTCATCTACGAGTTGGCTTCAGCCTGGGAGGGCGGGATCGGCCGGGCCATGTTCCGAGACCTGGCGGGGCGCCAAGCCTTCATGGAACACTATATGGAACAGGTCATGGCCGGCTACAACCGCGAGAACTCGATGTCTGCCGAATGGTTGGCCCGTTTGCCGTTGTTTATCAGGCTAATTCAGGTCGAAGAATTCCTGCATTTTGTCCAATACATTGATGAGCCCGATGAGGAGATGCAGGCCCAACTCGATTACAAGATCAAGTGCATTGAAGACGAGATCCCCTATATGGGCTTTTTCGACAGCATCTATTCACCAGAACGGCCCTTTTCGCTTTGAGGTATGGCACCCATCGAAAAGTTGAGGCTGGCTCGACCAATCATGGTCGGCGGGGCGGTCACCCGCTGCGCGCCGCCACTTCACCCTACGGGCCGGGCATGAGCCGTTGATTTTATTTTGTATCTCGCGCCCTATCAGGCGCGCTGGATGGAGGCAAATGGACAAGGAATATAGCATTGTGCTGACTGCATCGCCGGATCCGGCTGATGTGCAAGTAATCCGCGAAGGGCTGGATGCGTATAACGCTACGCAAGGGGCACCTGTGGATTGGGTACCGCTGATGATCTCGGTGCGCCATCAACAAGGTCAGATCGTAGGTGGCCTGACCGGTGGTACCTACTGGGGATGGCTGTTTATTGGGCGCTTGTGGATTAAAGAACACTTGCGCGGGCAGAACTATGGCAGCCGAGTGCTTGGAGAAGCAGAGCAAGCAGCCGTGCGGCGCGGCTGCCACCATTCGTATGTCGATACCCAGGATTTCCAAGCGTTGCCGTTTTATGAGAAGCACGGCTATGTTGTGTATGGTGAATTAAAAGATATGCCAATTGGGCATGGTTCAGAAACCTGGGGAGTTAGCTTGACAGTTTTGAAGTAACAAAATATTTTTTCAGAGCAATTTTACTTGAATCAAGGTGAAGTCGCCGTTTTTGGTCTGAAGAATGGCCTAAATCGCCTGAAAACCTTGTCAAAAGGCCGTTGCGGCGGCAAATCAGCCCTGAAACAACCAAGCTGCTAAGTGGCTTCTCGGCAAAGTGTCAATCTAACCTGAACCATGCCGCCAATTGGGCATACTCGATACTCTTTGGCAAAGAAACTGGGATCAAGCTGAATCCAGCCGACCTGCTTTGCTGCGCTCACAGGCGACTGATGCACCCCATTAGGCCGCCCTATGGCGCTCCGAATCTGAGGAGACCGGAATAGTGAATATCTTTGAGCCAATATTGGGTAACATGGTTGGCGGTCGAGTGCTCGATGTTGCCACACGAGAGGGTGGTTTTGTTCAAATCCTAACGGGCAACCTCAAGAACTACACCGAGATGGTCGGCATCGATATAAGTGAACACGCCATAGAAGTAGCCCGGAGCACTTTTGACCAGGAGAACATTCAGTTCATCCGGATGGATGCCGAGCAACTGGACTTTGAAGACGAGAGTTTTGACACGGTGAGCATCTCGGCCTCGCTGCATCATCTGGCAAACATCCCCCAAGTTCTTGTTGAAGTGAAGCGGGTATTAAAGACCGGCGGACATTTTATCATTGCTGAAATGCATCGGGATGGACAAACGGAAGCGCAACTAACCACAGTTTACCTGCACCATTGGGTGGCGGAGGTCGACTCGGCGCTCGGTATCATTCACAATCATACCTTGGCCCGCCAGGAATTCGCGGACTATATGAGGAAACTGGGATGGTGCGATATTGCCTTCTACGATTTCAGTGACATGGAACTGGACCCGATGGATGAAGCAACAATCTCGGAACTTGAAGGCTTGATTGATAAAAACATACTACGTGCTGCAGGAGTATCGAGCTATACCGCGCTCAAACGACGAGGTGAAGAGCTTTATCGACGGCTCCGCGAGGTAGGAGTTCAGAGGGAACCAGTACTCGTTGTTGTTGCCAAGAAATAGTGGCCGAGTTTCGCCTGTCAGGGGGTGGGGGGCCTCTTTTGAGGTTGGATGACAGAGACTGGGCAGCTAACCATGCAAATTCAGCCGACGCACAAACACGCGGTTGATCTGTGCTGCTAGGCGGCTATACGAACTCGAGATGGAAGGTCAAAAGCTATGAATACCTATCAAGAAGATACCTACGGGGACCGCATCGCTGGCGTCTATGATGCCTGGTATGCCGAGTATGATGACGCTACCCTGGTCACTCTGCGTGAACTCGCTCAAGGCGGCCGCGCGCTCGAACTCGGGATCGGGACCGGGCGCATTGCTTTGCCTTTGCAGCAATCAGGTGTCATCGTTGACGGGATTGATGCTTCAGCAGCGATGATCGCCAAGCTCCACAGCAAGTCTGGTGGCGACAAGATCTCGGTGGTCCTGGGCAATTTCGCTGATGTAGCCGTCGCCGGCGAGTACACGCTGATCTATGTCTTGTTCAACACTTTTTTCTCCTTGCTCACTCAGGAGGAACAGTTGCGTTGCTTTCGCAACGTCGCCCAGCATCTTGGGCCGCAGGGCAGCTTTGTGGTCGAGGCCTTTGCCCCGGATCTGAGCCGGTTCAGTGACCATCAGGCGGTCCGGGCGGTCCGGATCAGTGAGAACGAGGTCCGATTGGATGCTTCGCAACTCGATCCGGTCAATCAACAGATCACCAGTCAGCACGTGGTACTGACCGAACAAGGGATTCGCCTTTATCCGGTCAAGCTCCGCTACGTCTGGCCGGCCGAACTGGATCTCATGGCTCGCCTCGCCGGATTGCAGCTCAAGTATCGGTGGGGCAACTGGCGGAAGGCCGCTTTTACGGCGGACAGTGGCAAGCATGTTTCGGTTTATGAGCACGCCGAGTAGAGCCAGGACCAGGCCGCTGGTCACTCATGGTCGGCTGGGCGGTCGCTCGCTGCGCGCCACCACCGCTTCACCCTTTAGAACCGTGCGTGAGCTGTCAACCTCGCACGGCTCCTCCTGCCGTTTCAGCAAATAGACGACTTGCCAAAGCAGGGGCTGATGAATCAGTGCACGGGCAATAGGCAGCCCTCGATCAGTTCTGGCGTATAGATATAGCTACTACCAGCCCCGATCACGCTCACCTTTATTGCAGTATCGCCTCAACCGTTACGGTCGCCTGCCCACCCGGGGGCAACGGAACGACGTCTCCCTCGACCGGCTGCCCATCTACCGTGAGTAAAACCCGGTTCCCCTCGCCGGCGCGTTCCACCGTGATGTGATAGGTCACGCCGCGAAAGACCCGGGTGGCCTGAAAACCTGGCCAATCGGCCGGGATGACCGGCGCGATGCGCAGGCCGTCAAACGTGGGCCGGATGCCCAATATCCACTGGGTGATCGCCACATAGTTCCAGGCCGCCGTCCCCGTGAGCCACGAATTCTTGGCCTCGCCGTGGGTGGGCGCGTCGCGCCCGGCGATCATTTGCGCGTACACGTACGGCTCGCAGCGATGCACTTCACTGTGGGCCTCCCGCACCGAAGGGTTGATGCGGGTATAGACATCATGTGCCCGGTCGCCCCGGCCGACGATGGCCTCGGCGATGGCGATCCACGGGTTGGTGTGGCAAAAGACGCCGGCGTTCTCCTTGTAGCCCGGCGGGTAGCTGGAAATCTCGCCCAGGTTGAGGTAGTAGCGGGTGTAGGCCGGCTGGTGCAAGACAATGCCGTGCGGTGTTGCCAGATGCGACTCGACCGCATCCAGCGCGCGCCGGGCGTGGCCGCTTTCCAGGCCGATGCCGGCCATCACACAGATCCCCTGCGGCTCGACAAAGATACGCCCCTCCTCGCACTCGTGCGAACCCACCTTGTCCCCCCTGCGGTCGTACGCCCTCAGAAACCACTCGCCATCCCAGCCGTGCTCCAATGCCACCTGTGCCATATCTTGGGCATGACGCTCGTACGTTTCGGCCTCGGCCGTGCGGCCGATGTGACGCATGATGTCGGCCATCTCGCGCGCCGCCAGCACAAACAACCCGGCGATAAACACCGACTCGGCGATGGTCGTATCGCCGTGGTCCGAGTGGGTCTGGAACGACTCGCCCGGCTCGGCCGAAAAACAGTTCAGGTTCAGGCAATCGTTCCAATCGGCATGGCCGATCTGCGGCAGACCGTGGGGACCGAGCCGGGCCAGCGTGTATTGCAGCGCGCGCGTCAGGTGCTCGTAGAGAGAGGCCTCGGTGCCGGGACCGTTATCATAGGGCACTGACTCGTCCAGCACCGAGTCGTCACCGGTTTCCTTGAGGTACGCGGCCGCCGCCAGCACCAGCCACAATGGGTCGTCGTTAAAGCCGCTGCCAACGGCGTGGTTGCCGCGCTTGGTGAGGGGCTGGTACTGGTGGTACGCGCCGCCGTCGGGCAGTTGGGTGGCCGCCAGGTCCAGCAGGCGTTGCCGGGCCCGGGGCGGGTCCAGTTGTACGAAACCCAGCAGGTCCTGGTTCGAGTCGCGAAAGCCCATCCCCCGGCCGACGCCGGATTCGTATAGCGACGCGCTGCGCGACAGGTTGAATGTGGCCATCACCTGGTACGGATTCCAGGTATTGACCATGCGATCCGTGTGCTCGTCCGGTGTCTGCACGCGATAGACGTCCAGCCGCCGGTCCCAGTAGGTGTGCAGTTCGGCCAGGGCCTCGTCCAGGACCGCCGGGTCAGTGTAGCGCGCAATGACCGGCCGGACCCGGGCCGTGTTCAGCGCGCCGGACGCCGTAAATTTCTCGCCACGCGGGTTTTCCGCATAGCCCAGCAAAAAGACCCCCTCTCGGCTTTCGCCGGGCGGCAATGTCAACGCCACCTGATGTGCCCCGATGGGCGACCAGCCGTGGGCGATCGAGTTGCGGCAGCGGCCCTCGATCACGGCCGCCGGTTCGTGCCAGCCGCGGTACGGCCCCAGGAACGCCTCGCGCTGTGTGTCGAACCCGGCCACCGGCGCCGAGCAGGCCCAGTAAGCAAAGTGATCGCGCCGCTCGCGGTACTCGGTCTTGTGATAGATGACGCCGGCCGCCTCATCTACCTCCACCTCGCCAATGTTGAAATTGCGCTGATAGTTGGTCTGGTCGTCCCAGGCATCCCACAGGCAGAATTCTACCGCCGCGAACACCTGCAACTCGACCGGCGCCGTGCTGTGGTTGGTCAACCGGACCCGCCACGCTTCCAACGTCTGGCCCAGCGGGACCAGATACGTCACCTCGGCGGCAATGTCCCGGTGGCGCGAGGCGATGCGCGTGTAGCCCAGGCCGTGGCGGCATTCGTAGGCATCCAGCGGCCGGCGCACTGGCTGCCACGTGGGCGACCAATAATCACCGTCGGCCAGGCGCAGGTACAAGGCCCGGCCGCCCACGTCGGCTGGCGTGTTGTTGTACCGATAGCGGATCAGCCGGCGCAACCGCGCGTCGCGATAGAACGAATAGCCGCCGCCGGTGTTCGAGAGCATGGCGAAATAGTCTTCTTGCCCCAGATAATTGATCCAGGGCAACGGGGTATCGGGTTGTCGGATCACGTATTCGCGAGCGTCATCATCAAAATAGCCGTAGCGCATGAGCACTCCTTCGTCAAACATCAGGCGTCAAACGTGAAACGTCATTTGACGTTCCACGTTTTTATGAGCCTGGGTCAGCCTACTTTCTTCACCCCGTTGCGCAGGTGGGCGATGCGCCGTTTTCAGTGACATAGAGCGGCGGAATGGGGTACTCGTGCTTCAGGCACGCCAGGAATCGCCGCCCCTCCGTTGTAGGGCAAATTGCCCTACACGCCCAATACGACGTAGACCTCGTGCGTCTGACCATCGCCCAGGGCCGGCACCACGTGCCCCTCGATGGGCTGGTCGTCCATCAGGACGGATCGGACGCCTTTGCAGACGTGGTCCGGGTTTTCCACGCGGATGCGATAGGTGGCGCCCCGGAACGCCCGCGTGACCGTGAACCCGTCCCACGCGGCCGGGATGCACGGGTCGATACGCAGGCCATCAATCTCGGGCCGCAGCCCCAGGATATACTGCGTGGCGCTATAGTAAGCCCAGGCCGCCGCGCCGGTCAGCCACGAGGTGCGGGTGTTGCCGGCGCGCGGCGAATAGGTCGAGTACGTCGTCTGCCCCTGCACGTATGGCTCGATCTGGCGAATCTCGGCGCGGTCGTTGTAGGCTGCCGGCATGGAGGCCCGATACACCTCGTAGGCCCGGTCGCCGTGGCCCAACAAGGACTCGGCCATGACGCCCCAGCCCTGGGTGTGGTTAAAGATGCCGGCGTTTTCCTTGACCCCGGGGTTAAAGACCACGGCGCGCATCACGTCGATGGGTGTCTTGACGAAAGGCGGGGCGGAAAGCATCAGTCCGTACGGCGTGGCCAACCGCTCCTGGACGGTCTGCATGCAGCGGGTGGCTTGCTCGGGCGTGGCCGCGCCACTGATGACCGCCCAGAGCTGGGTGTTCAGGTAGACCTGGCCTTCCTCGCGTTCGTGCGTGCCATACACCGTGCCATCCTCACCGATGGCCCAGATGAACCAGTCCCCATCCCAGGCACAGGCCTGGATGCTGACATCCAGGGCCTCGCGTTGGGCCAGCGCCCATGCGGCTTCCGCCGGTTCGCCCAGGCGCCCGGCAATCTCGGCATAGACCGTCAGGCCCAGCCGCACCTGAAAGGCCACGAATAGGCTTTCCCCATAGTAGCCGAGCCGCAGGCAGTCGTTCCAGTCGGCAGACAGGCCGCAGGGCAGGCCGTGTGCGCCGGTGCGCGACAAGTTGAACTCGAGCGCCCGGCGCAGGTGCTCGAAAACGGTGGCCTGGCCCTGGTCGGCATAGGGCAACACCTTGTCGTAGAAATCCACGTCGCCGGTTTCGCCCACGTAGGCCGGGACGGCGTTAAAGAACCACAGGCAGTCGTCGGAGCGATACTCGGCCGGGTCCGGGGGCGTTTCCCAGCCGGGGTGGTGCTCAAAGGGCTGGACGATGGGCATGGCCCCGCCGTTGGATAACTGACCGGTGAGCATCAATTCCAGGCGCGCCCGGGCCTCCTCGGGGACGGCCGCCACCACCCCCAGCACGTCCTGCACCGAGTCGCGGAACCCCAGGCCGTCCCGCTCGCCGTTGTAGACCAGGCTGGCAGACCGGGACCACGCAAAGGCGATCAGGCTGTTGTAGAGGCCCCACACATTGATTGTGTGGTTCAGATCCGGGTCCGGCGTTTCGGCCACCAGGCTGCCCAGCCGGGCGTGCCAGTGGTCCTTGAGCCTGCGCAACTCGACCTCGGCCCGCTCCAGCGAGCCGTATTCGGCCACTGTGCGCCGGCCCACGGTCCGGGCGTCGCCGATTCCCAGCATGACGAGGACCTGGCGGCTTTCGCCGGGCTGAAGGGTCAGGCTGGTTTGCAGGCTGCCGCAAGCATTGTCGCCATAGGCGTGGCTGTTGGTGCATTGTCCCTGCTCGACCGCCAGCGGGTTGTGGTAGCCCCGATACGGGCCCAGGAAAGCCTCGCGGCTGGTGTCATAGCCGTCCAGCGGTGCGCCGACCAGCGCCATCCAGGTGTGTTGGGCAATGTCATGAATCAAGAACTCGCTCGAATCAGGCGTCAGGTTGTCCTGAATGGCGATCCGCAGCAGCCCATCGGCCAGTTCGCCGCGCACGATAAAGAGTGAGTATTGCAGATTGACCCGGTCCTGGAACGTGTCCCACTGGTTGGTGAATTCGCAAAAGCTCAAGACCGAGATCTCGCGCGGGCGGTCGCTCTCGTTAGTGACCTTGAGCCACCAGTACTCAAAGGCCTGCCCCAGAGGCACAAAATAGGTCGTCTCGGTGGCGATCCCCGCATAGCACGATGCCAAGACGGAATACGCCGTGCCGTGCCGGCAGGTGGACTGGTACCGGTCGGCCTGGGTGCCCAGGCGTTTGCCCACTGGCTGCCAGGAGGCCGACCAATAATCGCCGTTCTCGCGGTCGCGCAGGTAAAAATAGCGCCCCGGCTGGTCCATGGGCACGCTGTTGAAGCGCAGGCGCATAAAGCGTCCGCGCGCGCCGGAGCGATAAAAACCATAGCCCCCGGCGTTGTTGGTGATGATGGCCCCGTACTCGGCAGAGCCCAGATAATTGCTCCACGAGAGCGGGGTATCGGGCCGGGTGATCACGTATTCTTGGGCGGCGTCGTCAAAATAGCCGTATTGCACGAGAATCTCCCGCTCTAACCATACTGTGCCCTATCGGTCAGTTTCTGGACACGTTTGATGACTTCCAGACAAGCCCGGCCATTGTGGTATGGGGTTTTCCAAAAGCCGGCCTTCTCGCGATCCTGCGGCTGCCCGGCCTCATCGACGTCCCAGAACCACTCGCCAAGCTCCTGGTCCACCAGGTATTCTTGAATGAAACGCCAGCTTGCCAACGTTGCAGAGAGAAAACGCGGGTCGCCGTTCAACTGATAGGCGTTCAGGAACCCGACCAGCGCCTCGGCCTGGGGCCACCAGACCTTGCTGCGCTCGGTCACGCCCGAGGGATCGCCCTCATCAAACAGCCCACCATCGGCGTCCACGCCCTGCTCCAGTGTGGCGTAGGCCATCTGGAGCGCCGTCTCCTGAACCTGGGCGAGCAGATCCGGGTCCCCCAGTACCTCGGCGGCCTCCACCAGCAGCCAGCTTCCCTCGATGTCGTGCCCATAGGAGACACGATCTGAGAGGGGGTGCCATGCCCGGTCAAAGAACAGGGAAAACTGGTGAGCATCGGGATTGAGGATGCGGCGCAGTATGGTTGGGACCAACGCGCGCAGGCTGGCCCGCAGATCGGCGTCATTCCAGGCGCGCAGCAGATTGGTGTACGCTTCCATCATGTGCAGATGGGTGTTCATGCCCTTGGCGACGGGAAGTGTGGTCTCGTCCACCCGCAGGTCCGGCGCTGGCGCCCAATCCCGATGACAAGCCTCCCAGTAGCCGCCATACTCGGGGTCATGGCTGTGTCTTTCAAGTAGGCGATACAGCGCGATGGCCCGGTCCAGGCATTCGTCATCGCCGGTGGCCAGATGCGCCTCCGCCAGGGCATAAATGGCAAAAGCCTGTCCGTAAACGAGCTTGGTGGTCTGGAGGGGTAGCCCCTGGGAATCCACCGCCCAGAAAACACCACCATCCTCAGCATCCCAGAACCAGTCCAATAAAGCCTTGCGTGCATGGAGAGCCACGGCCAGGTACTCGGGATCGCCCACGGCGCGACCAGCATGAGCAAAGGTCCACAGCATCCGGCTGTGCTGTACCACCCCTTTAGGCGCCTGGAGATAGACCACGCCTTCGTTGGTCACCTGGCCGTAAAAGCCACCGTGTTGCCGATCCATAACCACTTTTATGGAAAAAGGCAGGATGTTTTCAACGAGCTCGTAAAAAGCCTGGGCGCCAAGCTGATCCAGTGCGCCCATATCCTCACTGGAGTGATGCAACTGTCGCGACATGGCCATTCTTACCTTCAGTGACAATCTCGTGTGTGGCGAGAGATATGCGGCGCGCCGCACATGCCCACTCATATGCGGCGCGCCTAAAAAAGGAGGAGAGACGAGAACCTGCGGTTGGGCCAGAATCTATCAGCCATCACGGTATCGTTTCTGCCCAACCGTTGATGCCCCCATCAATCGGCTCTCGATACGAACTGGGGTCTCGGACCAGGGCACGGTATCTCGAGTCCCAGACCCCAGCCAACATCATCAGGCCATGTGGCGGAAGCACGCCACAGCGTGATCGTCTCCCACCTCTAGCAGCGTGGGCCGATCCTTCCCGCAAACCGGTTCCGCGTCTGGGCACCTTTCGTAATAGACACAGCCGCTAGAGAGTTCAGACTGCTGTGCTTTCAACTCGATTTCCACCTCTTCCCATTTCTTATCCAGGCGTGGCACAGAAGCCATCAGCATTTTCGTATATGGATGAAGCGGACTGTCGTATATCTTGTTCGTAGCTCCCATCTCTACGACGCAGCCCCGGTAGAGGATCACGGCCCTTTCGCTGATGTAATAAGCCAGAGAGAGGTCGTGCGTGATGAACAGGATGGACAGACCACCGGATTTGAGGTCGGCCAGCAGGTTGAGCACATCGATCCGGGTGGACGCATCGAGCATGCTGATGATCTCGTCGGCCACGAGGAACTGGATGTCCAGCAGCAGTGCCCGGGCGATGAGAAAACGCTGCAATTGGCCGCCGCTGAGTTGATGGGGAAACTTGGACAGGACGTGCTCCGGGTTCAGACCAACGGCTTCTAGCGATCCCTCTAGCTTTTGGTCCCACTGAGCTCTGGGCATCCCGGGGTAGAACTCGTCCTTGATGATCCCGAAAACCCGGTCCGCCTTAAAGATCGGATTATAGGAGCTGAACGGGTCCTGAAACACGCCCTGCACGCTCCGGCGATACTCCTTGAGTGCTCCGCCTGTGAGGGTGGACACGTCGACGCCGTTGAAGAGGATCGACCCCGAGCTGGTCGAGATCAGGCGCAGGATCATCTTGCCGATAGTGCTTTTCCCGCTGCCGCTCTCGCCGATCAGGGAAACCACTTCTCCATCTTGGATATCAAAGCTGACTTGGCTTACGGCGTGCAGTTCTTTGCCGCCAAAGGTGCCAACCTTGTAGACCTTGGATATTTCGTCTAGTCTAAGCATCCCCGGCGAACTCCTTCCAACAGGCCACCAAGTGGCCTGGTTCGATTTCGGTGAACGGCGGCACATCAAAGCATTTCTCAAACGCCACGGGACATCGTTCACGGAAGCGGCATCCAATCGGCGGCTCGAGCAGTAGCGGGGGGCTACCGGGGATGCCGGTCAACCGTTGTTCAGCGTATTTCACCCCGACCTTGGGCAGCGACGATATCAGCAGCTTGGTATACGGGTGCCGGGGAGAATGGATGATCACCTCCGTGGAGGCTTTTTCCGCCAGTTGTCCGGCGTACATGATCATGATGCTGTCGGCGATCTGGTACAGGATCGAGATGTCGTGGGTGATCACGATCACGCTCTTGACAAAGCCCCGGTCCCGGAATCCTACGAGCATCTCGGCCACGGCCTTTTGGGTGGACACGTCCAGGGCCGAGGTGATCTCGTCTGCGATGAGCAGAGAGGGGTTCAGCAGCGTGGATATGACCATGACCATGCGCTGCTTCATGCCGCCGGACATCTCGATAGGGTACATGTTCAGTACGCTATGCGGCAACTCGACCAGGTCCAGTCTCCGCTTTAGCTCGGGCAGCATGGCGTTAGAGCTCACCTTTCTGGATTCGAGAAGCTCTGCCGTCATCTTGCCTATCTTGCGCGTGGGGTTCATGGCATTCATGGCATACTGTGGGATGACCGAGATGTTCCGGAACCTAAAGCTGTTCATCTGTTTCATGTCCCAGATGGGCAACTCTTGGCCGTCGAGGGTCACCCGGCCTTGGACGAATCGCATTGGAACGCGCAAAAAGACCAGGCTATTGCCCAGCGTGGTCTTGCCACACCCCGATTCGCCGGCCAGCCCCATGATCTCCCCATCGGTCAGCGTGAACGTGGCGCTCTCTAGTGCCTTGACATCCCCGCGCAGGGTTTGATAATAGACGGTGAGGTTTTCTACTTGCAGGCTCACGATTTTACATCTCCCTCAGCTTGGGGTTAAAGGCCTCATCCAGCCCCACGTTCATCACGTACAACGCACCCACGATGGCCATGATCGCCACGCCCGGGGGGATGAACCACCACCACATATCGAAAATCAGCGCGCCCCACATCACCGCATAGTTCATCATGAGACCGAGCGAAACCGCGTTCGTCGGCCCGAGTCCGATGAAATCCAGCGTGGCCGCCGCCAGGATGGCCCCGCCAAACTGCAGGATGAAAACCAGCAGCAAATAGGACATCATGTTGGGTGCGATCTCGGTGAACAGGATCTTCCAGGATTTCACGCCGCTCAACCGCGCGAGATCGACGAAATCCCGGGATCGTAGTGAGAGCGTCTGCGCCCGGATCGCCCTGGCTGCCCAGGGCCAGGCCGTACAGCCGATGAGCAGACTTTCCATCATGATGCCTCTGACTTCGAGATACGCGGCCACAATGAGCAGAATGGCCAGAGTTGGGATAACCAGCACAATGTTGGTGAGCATGTTGAGTATTTCATCCAGGAACCCACCACGATAACCGGCCGTAAAGCCAACCAGAATGCCGATCAGGGTGCCCAGGCCTCCGCCGATGAGCCCCACCAGAAACGTGGCTTGCAGACCCAGCACAAACTGGGTGTATACATCCTGCCCAAATATCGTCGTCCCAAACCAGAACTCGGGCGAGGGAGCCTCAGACGGCGGCCCCACATAATCATAGGGCGCATACTCGGTAAACAGCGGGCCAACCAGCGCCAGGACCACGAAAACGAGAAGGACGGTGACCCCGATCTTGAGTTTGTTGTTCTTCAGAGCAAAATAGAGAATCTCGCTCCTTTTTTTGGTTTTCGTCATGCTCCTTCTCCTAGCATTCCGGCTCGCGTTCGCGGATCCACAAGGACAATGGCGACATCAATGAAAAAGTTGGCAAGCAGCACGCCAATGATGATAAATAGAAAACATCCCTGGATGAGAAAATAATCCTGATTCTGAATGGCCTGCAGGATCAGATACCCGATGCCGGGGTATGAAAACACGACTTCTGTTACAAGAGCACCCGACACGATGACGCCCAATTGTAACGCCAGGCCGGTGAGCTGGGGCAGGAGCGCATTTCTGTATGCATATCTTCTGATCAGTCCTCTGGGAGCCCCCAGGGCTTCGAGGTAATGCGAGTAATCCGCCTCGAGTTCATAGATGATCATGTTCCGCATGCCAATTGCCCAGCCCCCAAACCCCACCAAAAAGAGAGAGGCAAAAGGCAAGAACCAGTGGTGCAAGACGCTGGCGATGAATCCCAACGAGAGCGAAGGGGCCATCTCGTAACTGTACGCGCCCGCGATGGGAAAGATGTCCAGCACGATGCCAAAGGCCCAGGCCAACAAGATCCCGAGCCACATGTAGGGAGTCGCCGTGAGGATGTACCCGACCGGCAAGAGCGTGTTGTCGAGCCATTTGTTCCGCGCCGCGAACGCGCCAAACTTGTTGCCCGCATACCAGCTTAACAGGATCGATGGCAGCAGCAACAAGATGTCAAAGGGTACGGCACGCATGATGACCTGGGTCACCGGCTGCGGGAACAGGTATACGCTGATCCCCAGATCCCCATGCAAGAGTGCGAGCCAGAAGTTGATGTACTGCTGCCAGATGGGGACGTCCAACCCAAAGGCGCTGGTGTAATAGCCATGCATGACCTCCGCCGCCTCGGCGTGCAACGCAGCCCTTGACAGCATGTTCTGAACCGGATCGCCGGGCATAAAGCGCGGGATCAGCCAGTCTATGGTCACCGCCAGAAAGAACGTGAGGATGTAGATGAGCACTTTGCGCCCGAAATAGCGTCTCACAGGGCCTCCCTTGAAAGAAGGTGAAACAGACCGCCCCTCCCGCCGACTGGGAAGGAGGGGCGGTGTTTTCGCACGTGCTACTGTGCTGGTACCGGCTTGAGCGTGGTAAGCGTATGCAAGCCACCCAGTTGCCAGTATCCGCCCCAGGTGCAGGGGAGCGTGTTGGGCGTATCCGCGTCCTCTGACGGCCAGTTGGTCCAGGTGGAATTGCTGTACTGGGCCCACAGGCCATTGTACCAGAGCGGGATCATGGGCATCTCGGTGAGCATGATGTCCTGGATCTGCGAACAGATGGCCTTCATGCCTGCCTCATCATCAGACGGGGTCGCGGCCAGTTTGTCCACCAGGTCAAACAGCGTCTGGTTATCGTACCGACCAAAGTTGCCACTGCCCATCACCTCCACGATCGGGTGTCTGAACAGCAGGTTGTACAACGTCCAGGGGGTGTTGCTCATCGCGGCCCAGTTGTTCAGGGTCATGTCGAACGTGCCCGACGTGAGGGCCGCGTCCCAGGCGCCATAGTCCGGGGTGACGTCCTTGAGGTTGATCCCGGCGGCCTGGGCGCTGGTGGCGATGACCTTGATCGCCTCCATCCAGTCCGACCAGCCGAACGGGCAGGTGACTTCCAACTCGATCTTGGAGCCATCGGGGGCCTCGACAAAGCCATCGCCGTCGACGTCCTTGTACCCGGCGTCAGCGAGGATCTTTTTGGCTTCGTCTGCATTGTAGCTAAAGCCCTTGGCCTTGACCACGTCCTGGTCCGAGTACTTGGATAGGGATGGCAGAAGGCCCGTCGGATCCGCGGCCTTGACCAGGTTGGCGTAGGCGACATTGACGATGTCCGGAGTCTTGATGGAGAAAGCCAGGGCCCTGCGGAAGGCCGAGTCATCCATGGGTTTCTTGGTCGTGTTCAGGAACAACACGGCCGTGTTGGCGGAGAGCATGTATGGGGCTTCGGCGTAGTAGGTTTCTACGTAGCCTTTCTCCGACAGCGTGGCAATGCCCGGGAGGAAGTTGTTGCTCAGGTCGACTTCGCCCTTGATCACCGCGCCGAGGGCCACGTTGTTGCTGCTGAAGCGAATGTCCACGATCCGCTTGGGAGCGGGCTTGATACCCAGCAGGCTGATACCCCACCAGTTCTCGTTCCGCACCCAGACGTTTCTGTCTTCGGCATGGGTCTCGTACAGGTAGGCACCTGAGCCAACGGGATTCTCATTCGCGCCAGCAGTGATCTGCTCTTCCGTCATGCTTTCCCAGAGGTGCATGGGCACGATGGGGATGTTGTAAAGGTTGTTGTCCCACTCCTGGTAGAGAGGATCGGTGAACTTGAACTGCACGGCATAGTCGCCCGTTGCCGTAGCACTGGTCAGATATTTCCACGTGGGGCTGAACCAGAGCGCGCTATACTTTTTGGCCAGCTCGTAAGTAAACACGACGTCGGCGGCCATCATGGGCTTGCCATCGCTCCAGGTGATGCCTTCCCTGAGTTTCAGGTCATAGGTAGTAGCATCGGTCCATTTGCCGCTCTCCGCGAGCCAGGGGCTCATCTTGTCGGCCTGCGGGTCATAGACGAACAGCGTTTCGTACACGTTGCCCAAGATGCCAGTCGTATTGGCATGGGCCCAGGGCTGGAACGGGTTCCAGGTCGAAGGCGGGCCCCAGGCCGCGCCACTGACGTACAGCGTTTCGCCTCGCTCGTAGGTAGTAACCGGCGTGGCTGGTTTGGTTGGTTCAGGAGCCTTGGTTGGTTCAGGAGCCTTGGTGGCATCAGGGGCTTTGGTGGCCTCCGGGGCCTTGGTGGCCTCGGGAGCCTTGGTGGGTGGTACAGCAGTCGGCGTCTCCGCCGATGGGCACTGGGCGGCCAGCATGACCAGCACGCTCAAAACGGACAAAATGAACAGTACTTTGCTACGCATGGTAGCCTCTCCTTTCCTTGTGAGTGAAATTGGTGCCTCAAGCTATGAGGCTTTATCTAGTCATCGCCAAGCAAGATCTACATAAAGCGCTTTTGATCACCACCTCCTTGTATATAATATCACCACGAACTCGTGGTACCGCACCACCCACTTGCGCCAAGCGGGTGCCCCGGCGATAATAGACCTGTTCGGCATGCGCCGAACGACGGACCACCCGGGAAGGCTACACCTCCGTGCCGG
>JAHJIN010000305.1 GCA_018823415.1 Chloroflexota bacterium
ATTTGCGCAGATAGCGCCAATGAGACCCGATGTCGCAAATAGTGCGTATTGACAAAGCCGGGCAGTTGTGGTAATATGAAAACAGCAGAACAATAGTTCTAGCAGCGAGGTGAGCCGGTGTGCGTCATCGTCCAGGACAAAGACGGTGGTGAAGCTCGGCAGGTGGATGGCCGGGTGGCCGCCATGATTCGGTGGCTAACCGAGCACGCCGGCGACATCATCAGCAGTGAACAGGGCGAGGTCGCATTCCACTACTCGGGCAAGAGCGTCAAGCCCGAGCATCGCCGGTGGAGCCCACCGATAACCGTGACGTGACCCTAGCAGGCGAGACCGCCTGATAACCGCATAGACCGAGCGTTACCGTAAGCAGGGCGCTCCTCTTCCCAACAGGGAAGTGGAGCGCCTTTTTGCGTTTCACCAACACTCACCAGCGGAGCAACACATGCCTATCACAGTCGATGTCGTGGCGATGGTCGCCAATACGGGCGGTACTCTGGGCTTGGCGATTTTCGCCATCTGGATGCTCAACCGAGTGTGGGCGGACCGGTTGGACGCGGAAAAGCGGCGGGTCATCGAGATGGAGGCCCTGCGATCAGAAACATTGAATGCGCTGAAAAACAACACCCAGGCGATGACCCAACTCTGCGAGCGGATGGATGAGGACTCGCGGGCGTTGGCCCTGGCTAACCAGAATCGCGAGGCCATTGCGGCCCTCGCCGCCCTGCGCACTGACAAAACCAAACCCCAGGAGGTGTGACGTGGTAGAACTGGATTTGAACGTGATTGCGCTACTCTTGACCTTTGCGGTGCTGCTCGCCATCATTATCGAGCGGCTCATCGAGGCCCTGGTGGCTCCCTGGCTGCCGGGCGTGGTGGCGGCGGCGGTGGCGCGCGTGGCGCCGGACGCTGATGGCGCCCGTGTCGGCTCCTGGTCGCTGCTGGCCACCGGCATTCTGGGCGGCCTACTGGCAGCGTTTGGCTTTCAGGTGGACCTCATCAGCCCCTTGGCGGTGGCCGCCGGCGCAGCCATCAATCCCGCCCTGGGCATGGCGTTGACCGGCCTGCTCATCGGCGGCGGATCCAACCTGGTCCACGATGTGTTTGGCATGGCCCGGCGCTTTCAGCGGCCGGGCGAGCTCATCGAGGGCGAATCGTTGTCCATGGACATACCACTGGAGGTGCACCGTGTCTGAATACGACGTGCTTATCACCGGGCCCCAGGCCCGCTATGGCCAGCACTTTGTGAAATGCCTGGTGCACGACGCCGCCGGCACCCTGGTGTCGCCGGCTGACGTCCAGTGGCACCTGCAGAAATTCACCGGCGGCGACGTCGGCGACGACGCGGCCTGGGGCTATGACGAGCGCCAACTCGTCGGCTATGACAAGGGGCCGGGGCAGAACGAATTCACGTTGTTCGGCAATCGCCAGCAAAAGTACCGGCTGCGCCTGGAGGATACTCTGATCGAGGATCCGGCCCTCGCCGGGCTGTCGAACTGGGGCGTGCTCGATTTCGCGCAGCCCATCGCCAAGGCTGACAATCCCGCGGGTTGGGAGCACCTGTATTTTGAGGCTGCGGCCTGGCCGGTGACGGCCGAGCCCCCCACCCCGCCACCGCCCGGCCCGGACTGCGACAACTGCCCGCTCACCGCTCGCGTGGCCCAGCTCGAGGGCGCCATCGCCGATATGCGGGCACTGGCCGTGACGATGCAGCAGGTGGCCGATGGAATGGTGAGCCAGTGATCACCGCGGCCCCGGCGGCCCTGGCGGTGACGTTGACGCTGATCCGCGCCGCGAGCGCCACGCTCAACCTGGATCCAGCGCTGATGCAGGCTATCGTCGAGGTCGAGACCGGCGGCACGTATGACCCCAACCTGGTCCATCGCAACACGGACGGCTCCCGCGACTGGGGTCTGATGCAGGTCAACGAGCGGACCCTGGCGAAGATGGTCGAGCCGTGGCGGCACACAGCGCCGGCCGAGTTGCTCAAGCCGGAAAAGGGCCTGCTGGCCGGCGGCCTGTGCCTGCGGTGGTACCTGGTACTGGCCCTGCGCGACGAGCTGAATATCGCGTGTCGGCCGGGCGACGTGCACGAGATGCTGGGCCGGCTCAGTCCCGAGCAGTGGCGGTGCGTCGTCGCGCGCGCGTTGGCCTACTATAACGGTGGCGAGGGCGTGGGCCGGGACACTGACGGGACCTGGGTCAACCAGGGCTACGTCGACGCGGTCCTGGCAGCCTATGACCGGCTATCTGCGCCATCTGCGCAAATTTGCGCAGATAGATAGTGCGACCGTTTAGAGGTGACCGAGTGTGGCCGACAATCTCACCACCAAACAACGCCTGTTCGTGGAGGAGTATCTAGCCTGCGGCTTCAACGCGACCGAGGCAGCGCGCCGGGCCGGGTACAAAGGCAACGACGCGACCCTGGCTGCTGTCGGCTATGAAAACCTCAGAAAACCTCATATCGCCGCCCGAATCAAACGGCGTATCGCCGAGAGCGCCATGACCGCCGACGAGGTCATGTTCCGATTGGCCGAGCAGGCCCGGGCGTCACTGGCCGATTGCATCAATGTCGATGACGAAACCGGCACGTGGACGATGGACCTGGCGAAAGCGCAACACCAGGGCAAGCTGCATCTCATCAAGCGGCTGTGGGTGGACGCCAGTGGCAACCGGCGTATCGAATTGCACGACCAGCAGGCAGCCCTGCAGCTGCTAGGCCGGCACCATGGGCTATTCGAACCGGCGGAGCAAACCATCAACGTCAAGCTCTTTGACGTCGATGAGTGGAAACGCCGGCGCGCCGAGCGCATCGCCCAGGCGGAAGCGCTAGATGAATGAATCTCTCATCACTCAAGTCGCAATTTGCGGTTGAGTTTCTAGACCTGCCCCAGGCGGCCGGCGTTGATGATGCGGCCTGGGAAGCGTTCCAAATCCAGTTCCTTAACAACACGTCACGCTTTGGCATCGACACTAAGGCCCGCCAGATCGCCTGGTCCTTCACCGCCGCGCTCGATGCGGTGGTGGATGGCATCCTGCACCCGGATACGCCGCACGTGTTCGTCTCCATCAACCAGGAGGAGGCGAAGGAGAAAATCCGGTACGCGCGGGCCATCGTCGAGGCGCTCGATGAGCCGGTGCGCCCGCGCCTGGTGCAGCAGAGCCAGACCAGCCTGGAGTTTGAGAACGGCTCGCGGCTCATCTCGCACCCCTGCCGGCCCCCACGCGGCAAGCCGCGCGCCCGCATCTACCTGGATGAGATGGCCCACTACAAGGCGGGCCTGGACCGGGAAGTGTACCGGGCGGCGCTGCCGGCCACCGTCAAGGGCGATGGCTACATCCGCATCGGCTCATCGCCCCTGGGGGCCAGTGGCTTGTTTTGGGAGATTGCCACCGAGGCCCTGCGGGCCTATCCCGGCTACGCGAGCCACCGCCGCCGGGTACCCTGGTGGCACATTAGAGCATTGTGCCGGGACGTGCGCACTGCGCGCGAGCTGGCGCCGGGGCTGGCCACCGAGGACCGGGTCCGGGCGTTCGGCACGGTGGCCCTGGTGGAAATCTTTGAGAACATGTTTCTCGAAGATTTCCAGCAAGAGTACGAGTGCTCCTGGGTCGACGAGGTCACGGCCTGGATTTCCTGGGAGGTCATCAAGGCCAATCAGGACCCCGGCCTGTTGTGGTGGCACGCGCGCGGCGTCGACGAGGCGCGCCAGTTGCTACCGCTCATCCAGCAGGCCATTGCCGAGCGGCGCATCGAGCCGGTGCTGGCTGGGGGTCTGGACGTCGGCCGCAAGCGTGACCTGACCGAGTTTGTAGCCCTGGGCCGGGGTACCAGCGGCCAGTTGCCGGTGCG
>JAHJIN010000306.1 GCA_018823415.1 Chloroflexota bacterium
ACCGAGATGGACGCCTACGCCAAGTCGGCGGTGCTGGGATTGATGTCCTGGCACTTGTACACCGACGCGGTGCGCCGCTCCCGCGACCGGATGCCCAGTGGTAGGGACCCGCGCACGCTGATGATCTTTGAGGAGGCCAACAAGGTCATTGCTGGCGTCAGCAGCGGGGATACCAACCGTGAAATGGGTAGTCCGGCGACGACGGACATCTATGATACCATGTGGCGCGACGCGGGCAAGTACGGCTTCTGGCTGGCGCTGATCGCCCAGAGCCCGGCCGAGCTGCCGCCGGGCGTAGTGGCGTCCAGCAACAACGTCTGGGCGGGGCGGCTCAAGAATCCCAAGGACCGGGACCTGATCTTGCCCATCTGGGCGCGCTCAGAAAAGGGCTTCCATGACCTGGCCTATGGCAAACACCTGGGGCGGCTGCCGGTGAGCTACTTTGTGGTCACCCTGGGCCTGAGCACTGACCGAGTAATGGTAGAACCGTTCCTGGTACAGACCATGATGGTCCCGGCTAAGACGCCGAATAACGAGGATATTCGGCGTGTTTTCAACGTAGCACAATTGACTCAACCGGTGCTGGCCTAGCCAGCCATACTCATCATGCTGCTTGGCAGCAACACTAACGGCCACGTGGTGGCCCAATAGAGGAGGACACGAATGAACCGATTACGCGGCAAGGGAAGCTGGCTCGTGGTAGGCGTGCTGGCTCTGGCGACGATGGTGCTAGTGGGGCTGTTCTTTATGCAGCTCGCGGACGTGCAGGATGTGGTAGTGGCCCGGTCAGGGCTGTTGGCCGGGACCCGGCTCACGGCCGACAATGTGGAAGTCCGCACCATCCACACCTCGGCGGTACTGCCCGGGGCGGTGGGCAGCGTGACTGACGTGGAGGGGCAGTTGCTGAGCGTGCCCCGCATGCCCGGCGACCAGATCACGGTGGATATGATCGGGGACCAGGCCATCAGCGGCCTGGCCGCGACCTTGCCCCCGGACCATCGGGCTATCGCCGTGCGCGTCACCCAGGACACCGGCCTGGCCGGGGTCATCCGGGCCGGCGACACGGTAGGCGTGGTGGTCATCATCGACACGGTGAACCTGCGCGATGCGCTGGGCCTGACGACCATCCAGACCACCCAGGTCGGGACGCGCACGGTGACTACGGCGCGAGACACGGCGGTCAACCCCCAGACTGTCGCTCGCTTGGTGTTGCACGATGTCAAGGTGGCGATGGTACCGCAAATGTTTCGTTACGAAGAAGTGCCAGTGGATGACACCACTGGGGACCCGACTATGGCCCCGTTGAGCACCTCGGCCAGCGCCCAGCAGAACAGCGTCGTGGTGCTGGACGTACCGCTGACGCCGGTGGAGATCGGCGGGAGTGACACTGTCTCGCCCACGATCATCAGTGCACCGGAGCTGTTGGCCCTGGTGAATGCGCGGGGTACTATTCACCTCATCTTGCAACCCACTGACCGGGTAGCGGTCCAAACCCCGGGCCTGAACCTGCTGGACCTGATAGTGGACATCCTGGGCTGGGAAAGGAAAGAGTAACATGGATAATCCTATTCGACTATTGATCAGCGATACTGATCCCGGGCCGTTCAGGCAATTGCAGGAGATAGCCTTCGCCGATCCGCGGGTAGCTATGGTCGTCGTGGCCTCGTCGCCCTGGCAAGCCCTGAGCGACCCCGATGTGTCCAAAGTGGAACTGCTGATCATCGACGCCAACGTAGCCGTCACGGACCAGAAACGCTTTGTCCAGGCTCTAGATAAAGCGGCTGCGCCGGCGTTGCTGCTGTTGGCCGCTGACCAGACGGCGCTGCGCGAGACCCTGCAGCGCCATCCCCGGGTGGCCGATGTCATCTACAAGCCGTACAACTCGGCGGCCGTCATCCAGCGGGCCGTGCAGTTGGGCGAGGCTGAGCGGCAACGCCTGAGTGTGGCCGATCCACAGCGCCACCGCGAAGTAGTCAACGGGGCGGCCGCGGTACGCAACGGCAGCGGCGGGCAGATGTATGCTCAGCAGGTGATCAGCGTGGTATCGTTCTCCGGCGGCGTCGGCAAGAGCACCATCGCCGCCAACCTGTGGGTCGCGGCCAATACCTGGCTACCGCAGCCGGCGCTACTGGTGTGTGCCACGCTGCCCGATGTCCATAACCTGTGGTTGAACACATCCCGGCAGCCCAATATGGGCACGTTTCTGCTGGGGCGCGACGCGGCGGCGCTGCGGGATAGCCTGCAATTCCACCCCATCGGGCCACACCAGGCTCCGGTGTTGCACGGTGTGGGCAGCCATGCCGAGCTGATGCAGTTGACCAAAGAGTTCTACGCCCGGCTGTACGAGCTGGCGATCCACGATCTGGGCTACTCGGCGGTCATTGTAGACACTCCCTCGTCCATCAGTGAGGAAATGCTGGTGGCCCTGACCCAGAGCCACCGGGTCCTGGTGGTCGTGGAACCCAACAAGGCCGATGCGTTGACCCTGGCCGTGGGCATCCAGGAATTGGACCGCATTGCTGAAGCCGAGGGCCTGGACCTGGTGCCACGCCATCGTTACGTGTACCTGATGAACAAGTACGATGCGGCCGCCGGGTGCGATCCCCGCGCCCTGGACAGCCTGCTGCTGCCGGACCTGGGGTGGGCGCCGCCGCGGGTGAGTGCCCCGGTGCCCTTTGACTGGCAGATCCCGGCCTGGCAAAATCATGCCAGCGCCCAGGTCGCCTATGCCAACCGGCATCAGTGTCCAGACTTTGCCACAGCCATTGACCAGGTGCTCAACTATTTCTATCAGGGTGCCGCGCCGGACGCGGCCCAGCCCAAGTCTAGCCGCTTCCGGCTGCCCATCAGCTTGAAGGTGCGTTAGGCGAGGAGGAAGCCATGAGTTTACTGAAACGTGGTCCTGCTACCAGCGATGGCCGGCCACTGACAGCCGTAGAACGAGACAGTGCCCGGGAAGCAGCGGCGCAGGCTTTGCGCCAGGAGTTGACCCCCAAGGCCATCATCGACAAGACGCCGGCGGCAATGGCCCGGGCCGGCGAGTTCCTGCCTCAATTCATGCGGCGCTGGCTGGAAGAAGTGCGGCACCAGGACCCGACGCTGCACCTCTCCCAGCAAGACATCGACGGGCTGGCCACCCAGGTCTATCAGCAAATCTTTGGCCTGGGCTTTCTCGAGGCTTATTTGCCACCGCAACGCACCGACCTGTCCGAGATCTCGATCCTGCCCGATGGCCGGGTCACGGTCCAACGCAAAGGGGCGCAGAGATTCGAGGTAACTGACCAGAAGATTAGCCGGGCCCAGATGGATGACATCCTCCAGCGATTGCTGGGTGCGATGAGCCGCAGCATCAGCCAGGCGTGGCCCATCGAGGGCACGCGCATCCCGCCCACGGCAAATCTGCCCACCGGGGCACGGGTTCACGCCGTAGCGCCGCCGGTCGTGGTCGGGCACATGGCGACCCTGAACGTGCGGCTGTTCGAGTCCAAGTTTGTCACGCCCCAGACGTTGCTGGACTGGGGATCTGTGACGCCGGAGATGGACGCCTTCCTGGCCGAGCGCATCAGCGAGGGCTGTGGCGTCCTGGTATCCGGTGCGACCGGCTCGGGCAAGACCACGTTCCTCAACTACCTGAGCTATTACATCCACCAGTATGACCGGGTGATCACGGTCGAGGACTCGCAGGAGCTGCGCCTGTCCTGCCCAGCCGGCGACCGGTCCACGCATGGGTTCTGGATCACCCTGGAAACCCGGCCGCCCAACCTGGAAGGGCAGGGCGAGATCACGTTTCTGAAGCTGATCAACACCAGCCTGCGCATGACACCCCAGTGGGTTATCGTGGGTGAGATCCGCGAGGGGGCCGTGGCAGCCGCCTTGCTACAAACGCAGATCAGCGGTCACAGCGGGATGACCACTATCCACGCGGACTCGACCCACAAGGCCATCAAGACCCTGCTAATGCGCTGCCAGCAGTCGGAGATGTTCAGTACGATCGAATCGGCCAAGCAAGCCATTGTCCTGGGCCTGGACCTGGTGATCCAACTGGAGCAGAATAAGGACGGCGACCGCTACGTCCAGGAAATTGCGATGGTTGACCCCAATCTCATCGGCGGCAAGGTCTATGTACGTTCACTGTGGAAATTGGACCGCAAACAGTCGCAACCGGGAGCGCCGGTCTGGCAGACCCCCACCGACCTGGGCCGGACGTATGTGCGGCACCTGGAGGACGATCAGGAAGAAGTCGGTATCTAATCGAGGAGGTTCACATGAGCACACGGCGGATGGTACTGGGATGGTTATTGATCATGGCCCTGGTGGGGGCTACGGTGAGCTGCGAACTGAGCAGTGGGGGACCGCCGCCTACTCCCTGGCCGACCACGGTCGTCAAGGCTTCGCCGACGCCGGGGGCAGCGGAGTGGGCCGCATTCAGCGGTTATGCACTGCCTGGCGCGAACCGGGTGCTGGCCGTGGGCGACGAGGTGTACGCCTCGTCCGAACAGGGCGTCTATGTGCGGCGCGGGGCCACGCAGTGGGAGCACCTGGCCGGCGACAACGCCGGGCCAGTGCTGAGCCTGTTCGCTCACGAGGGCGTGCTCTACGCCGGGGGACTGGGGCGCATCACCCGCCGCAACGAGGCTGGGGCGATGGAACTGGCCGGGACGCTGCCCGAGGCTGACCGCTGGGCTATCTATGATCTGGCAACGGATGGGACGGCGCTCTACGTCGCCACCAACGGCCGGGCATGGCACGCCCAGTGGTCGGACCTGGACGCCTGGAGCTGGGGGGACCTGCCGGGCCTGGAGAACCGGCCGTTGTACGCTGTCCACGTTGCCGATGGGATCGTGTACGCCGGCGGCGCGGGCGGCCTGTGGGTCCACAATGGGATCACCTGGGCCCAGACGCTCGACGAGACCACGATGGCCTTGGCCGATTGGGACGGCCGCGTGGTGGCTGGGACCAGCGCCGGGCTAGTCGTCAGTGAAAACCAGGGCCAGACCTGGCAAGCGATACCGGCCAGTGCCTACCCGGAACTGGGGCGCACCGTGCGCAGCCTGGCCTGGGTGGGGGGCACACTCTACGGCGGGGGCACGGATGGGGTCTATGCGCTGGCCGCGTGGCCGACCGACGCGCCGCTCACCTCGGCCAGCGCGGTGTGGGTGCGGGTGCAGGGCCGGGCCGGGCGGCCCACTGACAGCCTGGCCGCCTACGCGGACACGCTGATCCTGGGCGAGACCAGTGGCGTGGTCGAGGTGCCGGTCCCGGCTATCACGGCCGCGGCCCCCGCGGCCGCGGCCCCGGCGCCGGTGCCAGCCAGTTCGATGACCAAAGCTGGCCCGGGGTTGGCTGACGCGGCGGCTGAGCCGGCGGCCCAACTGGCGAGCACCATCGAAAAATCGTGCCATCCCAAACAGAACCCGCTCAAGTGCAACGTGGCCGGCTGCGCCTACGACGCCTACACCGGCCAGCCCCTGCCCAACATTCGCTTTGGTGTGACCGGCCCCAGCTACAACTGCGGCCGGGTGACCGGGGGCAACGGTTGCGCCGCCACCTGCTTTGACCTGGTGTGTTTTGACACGTTCACGGTATCCTTCTGGGACCCCTCAGGGCAATATCGGCCGGTGAGCGCGAGCTACGGCGAGGCCGGGCTGCCCAACGGCTACCACTGCGACATCACGGCGCACCTGGCCCCGGTGAACCCGCCGACGCCGCCGGTGCCGCCGCCGCCGCCGGTGGCCTATGACCCGCTGCCCGAGGGCTTTTTCCTGTGGAAAGCGCCGCAGGTAGAGATTGGCTGGCGGCCCCAGTACCCGGTGGTGGTGGGCCAGGACCCGGCCCA
>JAHJIN010000307.1 GCA_018823415.1 Chloroflexota bacterium
ATGGGAAAAGGGATTCCGAAACCACCCGTAGGCCCGCGGCAAGGCTCTCAAGGGACTGTCTGACCCTACAGCCAGTCCACTCGAGTGGCGGGAGCCATCAAAACCTCAGTAGGCCCTTCCACCCGAGTTTCAAACTATGCCTGACTTCCAACGTGGCGTGAGCCGTCCGAACCAGACTGCCGGCCGTGCTGGTGATCGCCAACGGGTACGCGCCGAGCGGCGTGGCGGCGGTCGGCGTGACGAATAGGGTGGCCGAACCACCTGGCGAAACCGCTGGAGGAGCGAACGAATACGAGGTACCGCCGGGCAACTGTCCAGCCGCTAACGTGGCTGGCAGGGTGAACCCTGGTGTGGCGGCCAGGTGGACCCCATAGCTTGTGCTCTGTCCACGGTAAATGGTGCGAGAACCGGGCGATACGGTGATCGTGATGTTGGCCGGCAGGACGATCAATGTGGCCGAGGCCGTGCTGGTCAACCCACTGCTGGTAGCCGTGGCGGTGAAGAGGTATGTGCGGGGCCAGGTGTCCAGCTTGGTTGTAACGGCCAGTATGGCAGCTCCGCCAAGCGGCACCGGGTTAGGTTCCAGTGCAACGTCCGTACCACTCAGGCCATCCACTGTAAGGGTCACCGGCTGAGTGAGACCGGGAGTTGCTCCAAACGTGATGGTGTAAACGGTAGATTGACATTGGTAGATGGCGCGCAAGCCGGGCGAGATGGTGGATGTGATACCAGATGGCAACACGGACAAGGTCACCGGGACCGTGTGGACCAGCGGCATGGCCGTCGTACCGCTGAACACCGTGCCAGTGCCCGTAATGACCAAGCTATACGTACCAGCCACGGCAGACGAGGCAGCAGTTAGCTGGAGGCCAACGGTGGCCGGGGGAGAAGCCGAGTTGGGAGAGAAAACGCCCGCGACCCCTGTGGGCAATCCTGACAATTCCATTGCCACAGGCGCAGTATACGTGGCGGAAGCGGTGAGCGCGACGCTATACGTGACAACCGATCCCGGATAAACCATCCAGGAAACAGGCGTTGGCATCAGCCCGAAGTCTGGCGCCGCTACTATGGCGAGTGTCACTTGTACAGTCGCTGTCAGGCTCTCTCCTCGCCCATAAAGGGTGATGGGATAAACGCCGTGGGGCGTGGTGGTTGACGTAGTCAGGACTAATGTAGACTCAGCCGGCGGCGTGATGATAGCTGAGGGGTAAAACTGGCCGGACATGCCTTGCGGTAAAGTTGGAACCATTAGTGTAAGAGGTAATGGAACTCCTTCGGCTGACACAGAGAAAGTGGTAGTGTAATTGGGCCAAATAACACGAGCGGCCGGGGAGATCTGAAGACGAACCGATCTGTATTCCCAGGTATCGTTTGCGACTGTCCCGCCGAATAGTACAGTTCTCTGGCGATTCTCGTCATACGTCATCCTGGTGCCCCTAAGCTCCGGCGGCGAAACCACTGGAAACCGCTGTATCCAGTTGAAGCCATCCCACTCCCATGTATCATTCGGCCAAGCGCTGCCGTTGTATCCGCTGAAGAGCACAACGACTTCCCGTGTACTGTCATAAGTCATCACGCAAACATACCTTGCCGATGGGGAGGTGCTAGGGAATCGCTGTATCCAGTTGGAGCCATCCCACTCCCAGGTATCATTTACCAGGCTGCTTCCATTCCATCCACCGAAGAGGACAACGCGCCCCCGCACGCCATCATAGGCCATCGCATGACTCCATCGTGTCGCGGGAGAAGCAGCAGGAAGACGTTGTAGCCAATTCGTGCCGTTCCATTCCCAGGTATCACCCAATGGACTGTTGCGATCATATCCTCCGAAGAGTACAATGACTTCTCGCGTACTGTCATAAGCCACCGCATGATTGTACCTCGCCAGCGGGGAGGTGCTGGGGAATCGCTGTGTCCAATTGGAGCCATCCCACTCCCAGGTATCACCCAGCAGATTATTGTCATCCCATCCGCCGAAGAGGACAACACGTGCCCGCGCGCTGTCATAGGTCATCGTATGACCGTGCCTTGCCTGGGGAGAAGTGCTGGGGAACTGCTGGACCCAGTTAGAGCCATCCCACTCCCAAGTGTCGCCTAGCTGATGATTGACCCCGGCTTCATCATACCCACCGAACAGGACGATTCGCCCACGCGCACTATCGCAGGCCATCGCGTGATACCTTCGCTCTGAAGGGGAGGTTGTGGGATGGACTTGGAGCCACGTGATGGCCTCGGTGGAGACACCATCGCTAAACCGGGTAACCGTATCACTCAACCCGCGGTTGTCTGGGATGGGCACTCCAGCGGCAGCGCAGATGGTAGTCTGGATACCTGGGGAGTGAGCCACTACGGGTAGGCCGAGCACAATGGCTAATAATGACACACCTATAGCGAGGACGAAGGCAGTGAACAATCGTGCTTTCATTTTTCCCTCCTCGGTCGCCCTGGTTCACCGTGACGTGTATCCATTGTGGTCCATCGCCGGACCGGGGATGCGCCTCGGTCAGGCTGCTAGCGTTCAGAATGCCGACTTGATCCAAGGGGTCTGAGGTGCACCCCATTCTCTGGATCACCAGGACAGCCATCGACGGAACTCGGTGCTGAGTAACTTGGCGCTACGCCACGGTCATTGTCATGACCAGACTCACCACCAGCGGTCCGCATGACCAGCGCCCATCGTCTGAGGAGCCGGGTGAATCGCAAGGGTTCACGCACGGCCCGTAGGATGAAGTGGCGACGACGCGCAGCGGGCGACCGCCCCGCCGACCATAATTGGGCGGCGGATGCCTGATGCAAGTCAGCTAGTTGACCGCAAAGCCTATGCACGGCCGCCTAAATGGCTCATCCGTGTTCACGTGCCACTTCGTCATACTGCCAATCCAAACTGCTTGACATAGTTGGCTACCTGCAATCCAGAAATTGGCACCACAAGGCCGTTGCTTCTTTCACAGAACCCTATGCATGCCCGGCTAAACTCCCCGGTTGTGACCAGGAAACCCTTTTGGATGCTCTCATCCGATGCCATAACGCCTCTCAACTCACGTGCGACTTCTACACCAACTGTCCCTTTATATCGCTTGCATTGTGCAACAGCGCGAACTACACCCTGCGACGTGTTGCGGCTCGATACTACATCTACCCCACCATCGCCAGTTCGGCCTTTGACTTTGACATTTGGATAACCAAGGCTGTGCATTAGTTCCTTTACCAATTCCTCGAAAGCTGCAGGCGTTATGCTATACAAATGTTCCCTGATTTCAACCAAACCCACAGATGCAAAGGTCCGCCGTTTCAACTGAGGTTGCACCTCTTCCTTCACTTTTACTCCAAGCATCTCTAGCCAATCCTGAGTAGAGATGAGTTCTTCGAACTGCGTCTCGGACAGACCATCGACAACATCTTCAAAGAGCAGTCCCTTATCCTGAAGAGTCCTGTAAATGCGTTCTTCAATGGTATCCGTCATCCAATAAGAGTACACATTCACACCACGGGTCTGACCGGGACGATGAACTCGTGCTTCGGCCTGCCACATCACTGCCGGATTCCACCAGTGGTCAAAGTGGACCACGTAACTTGCCTCGGTCAAGTTCAATCCCAATCCCCCTGCCCGCACTGATGCAAGAAGTATGGGAGTTTCAGTCGAGTGCTTGAACCGCTCAATTTCACTATTGCGGGCAGATTCAGACTGCCCGCCTACGATTCTAGCGGTTCCGTAGGGTCTGAGAGCGTCATTCAACTTGTCTATACCTTCTCCCAAATACTGGGAGAATACTATCACCTTTTGCCCGCTTTCGGAGATCTCTTCGATTTGCTCTTTAAGGAAATCCAGTTTGGGACCTGTATGCCGGCCGGGGGAAAAGTTACAGATCTGCTTCAGTCTTTGGATCCTTTGCATGATGTCCATTTTCGTGACACGGGGGCCAATCTCGGCCAGTTCATATCTGACCCTTTCGGCCACTTGGTCATACTCAACGCGTTGTACCTCATCAAGTTCCAGCCATATATCCTGTTTTTGCTTTCTGGGGAGGTCAGGCAAGACATCCGCTTTGCGCCTGCGAAGGAAGTACGGCGCTATCCTCTCCTTGATTCGGGTTGGATACAGGTCAGACGGTGCTAGATATCCGGGACGCAGAAAGTCAAACAGCGAACCTATGTCCTCTACTTTGTTCTCAATGGGGGTGCCAGTCAGTGCCCACCGTTGGCGAGTGTCTAGCCTCCTGATCGCTCGTGAGCGACTACTGCTAGGATTCTTGATACTCTGGGCCTCGTCAAGTACAACAATGTCAAACACGTTCAGTTTGTTCCTCGGCAATGTACCCGTTTCGATATCACTTCTCAATGTGTCGTAGGTAGTGACATAGACATGTGCGGGCATCTTCCAATCAAGCCTGCGTGTACTCCGACTGCCCCGAACAAAAGTAACAAGCAAGTCGGGGGCCCATTCATCCAAGTGACGTCTCCATTCGCGTAACACGCTCAACGGGCAAACAACAAGCGCGCGGCTTGCGCGTCCTTTCTGCATTAGGATTCTGATTGCAACCGATGTCATCACAGTCTTACCTGTTCCCATTTCATCAGCCAGCAGCGCGCTTTCGTTGTTCATCAAGAATTCAATGCCGGCCGGCTGGTACGGGAAGAGGTCGTGGGGTAAGTAGAGGTTCTCCAACTGCTGCAGAACTATCGGTGGCTGAAGAATGACATATACCAAGTCCCAAAACGATGGTGGCCTTGGTTTTGATTTCTGGCTCCTGCGCGGTTCCCTCTCTGGCTTGGTATACGATCTGGGAAGGGGCTCTGCATCTTCCCTCCGGCTGAAGGTCAGCTCCCTGACCTCGGGCGGATGTGTCTCACGCCAGATTCGATCCTGATAGTTCATCCCCAACACTCTGACCGCAAGCAAGTCTGGAAGCAAGTCACGAGAGATGAGCAGGGGGGCCAAGGAGGCAGCAAGGGTAAACTGCTGACTGAGGAGAGGAAATGTTCCCACCTCGATGACCGATGCGGATAATTGGCTCTCTTGGGAAGATGTGCCCAACTCAACAGTGTGGACTTCTCTAGTTGCCCCAGGTTGAGCCAACTCCAACAAACGAGGTAGAAGGTCCGGTAGCATAGAACAAGAACAACGGATATTCGGAACGGACCAAAGAAGAGGCTGGAGCGGGGCTGATGTCTCGCTCTCAAAAAGATCGAGAGAATGAAGATCCAACCCCATCTTGTAGCATTGAGGGCGAGGAATAGCAGCCAACTCCTTGCTGAATAGTTGCCGTAGATTAGGCATGACTCTCCCCTCTGCGTAATCGCCCAGACAACACAATCAGCCGGTCTTGGGCGCTACGAACCATTTTGCTCTTGGGTTATCCCTTGCCTCGCCCGCGGCCTGACGTATTTGCTGACTCGGCGGGTTGAGCAATAGCTTCTATGCCATCACCAACACGCTGTTTGTGGACTTCGCTCAAGGCAACCTGAACTCTCTCAAAGGGTTCAAGTAAATCCCGCCGTTGCATGAGCAGTGCCAATTGTGCTTGTGCTGCATTTGCTTCCGAGGGGAACTCGCGGTGAGAGGAAATTACGATGGGCTTCAAGTCGCCCGAGCCAATCTCGCTTGTAGCCATCGTCGCTTTTTGATCACTGCGGACGAGAACCACCGGGTAGGATAGAAAGGGTCTGATTCGGAGAAGCATAGGATGGCGTACTAATATCAAACCGGGTTTCTCTTTCGCGTCCTTGACGAGTGGCACTCCGATCAATTGAACATAGATGTACTCTTCAAGCGTATCGCCATACAGTACTCTTTGGAGTGAGGTTGGCCTGACAGGGCTGGTACACCTGAATTCGTAAGGTTTCGTTTCGATATCCGTGATCAATGCGCCGCCACGCATAGCCGCACCTTCTTCAAAAAGCGCAACATCAAGAAAGACGAAGCGCAGATCGGGTTGGTCGGTCATAGGTTCTTTTGTCCTTTCAAGTTACATGGCCCGAGTGTGAAAAATGAAATCCCGAGCCGTACTATAGTGATAGCTGCCCAACGGAAACTCTGGGCCGTATCCACCCACCGTTGCTGGCAAGACATGCCTGACTGACCAGCATCACTGCGAGCAGAGGGACATTCAAGCGCCAGGGTGGGCGTCGGCTCCACACCGTGTGTGCGACCTGTGCGCTCGAAACCGCGTCTCAAACGCGAAGGATGAGCAGTTAGTTTGCTATAACCGGCACTCAGATTACCCCTGTTACCTCGGTGACCAAGTAGGGTAATAGTTCCTGGCCGAGCTATAAGTCCAACGCTTCTGCTCGCTGCCATCAGAGTTCATGATGTAGATTTCGATTCCTTCAGGGGCATCGCGGTTGGATACGAATGCGATATGCTGACCATCTGGCGACCAAGTGGGGCTATAGTCACCGCCCGAGTACGTCAGGCGAGTTTGTCCGCTGCCATCGGCGTTCATCGACCAGATTTCGGACCCTTGCGTATCAGTAAAAACGCGCACAAAGACGATACGGGTACTACTTGGTGACCACACCGCGTCGCGGTCCTCGGCAGGATCGTATGTCAGACGCTTCAGTTCAGTGCCGTCGGCGTTCATCGTATAGATGTCCAAGTTACCATCACGCTTAGACTGAAAGGCAATACGTCGGCCGTCAGGAGACCAAGCCGGATGTCTGTCACCGTTTGCATGATCTGTTAGACGCTTCACCTCGCTACCATCTTCGCTCATCACAAAGATCTCGCTGTTTTCTGGGTCCGCGAAAGCTGCGAAGGCAATGTGACTACCATCTGGTGACCAAACCGGTTCCAAACAAGCGGTCAGGCCTTTCAAGGGGATTGGGATCGGGCTGGCGGTCTTCTCGGGCTCATCCCCAATACCCATCACGTAAATTTGCGCATAGCCCTCACGTTTAGAAGTGAAAGCGATGTGACGACCATCTGGCGACCAAGCAGGAGATCTGTCGTCGGCCGGGTCTCTTGTCAGGCGAATCATCTTGCTGCAATCGATCTGCTGATCCTCAACGTTCATCATGTAGATATCCCAATTGCCGCCACAGTCAGATTCGAAGGCAATGTACCTACTACTGCCAAGAGGCGTGGCCGTTGGAGACAGGCGAATCGATGTTGGCACCGACGTCGGCGTAGAAATCACAGGCCAAAGCACGGCTTGAATTGGCGGAAGCACCAGAAACGCCACTACACAGGCCACGATTCCCACAATCGCACCAATTCCCTGCCACACAGGACTGCCAAGGGTCTCACGTGTTCGACCCCACAGCGATTTAGGTCTATAAGGCTTTCCAAGCTCTGGTTGTGGAGCCGGTTCGTATGGAGGTTGAACACCCTCTATTGGCCCTCTCTCATCAGGTTCGAGTGAGGAGGAGTTGAAGAAGCGGGCATATTGGTCAGGCCTCCGTGCCTTGACCGCGTCCAGCAGGAGAGAAAAGTCATCAAGACGACGAAAGTGATCCAGTATCACGAGAATGATTTCATCTTTGCGTAGTCCGCGTGCCAAACTGTCGCACAACTTTGGAAACTCGTCTTGACAAAGGGCGATCAGGCCCACATCATCGAAAGCAGCATTTAATAGCTTGCGAATCTCTGCTGTACCATGGCTCTGTTCGTTCGTAGCCTGCTCAGAAAAAGGGCTTTGAAATGTCGGGGTAGACTCCCCCTCCCCAAAATCTGAATCCACAGCGTCAAAGGCATTCTGCGTGATCGTGCAACTCAATGAACCTTTCGGAAGGCGCTTTATCACGAGCATATTGGCAGCCGCCAGAGTCTCTAGGATACCCTGTGGAACAGGTAGGCGATCAACGCCTCTCTTGAAGCCGTCGTATATGTGCCCGTCTTGGGTATTCGCTGAAAACCGCACGGAAAACGTTCCGGAAGTGTTGCCAGCGCGAACCTGCTCCACGAGCCATCTTACGAACTCGTGTTGGTCGTCTCGCAGCATTGTCATGGGTTATCGCTCCAATGTGCCCGTGTCCGTAGCATTGCTCTCAACCGTGGCCACGCGAGAGCGCGGCAATCGATTTGGGTTCAGGCGCTCACGCCGCCTGCACTTGAGCCGCCTGCAAATACCGGGCAAACATCAGCTCCTGGAAGAAATCGGCGAACGACTGGTCTTCCGTCAACAGCTTGTAGAACTTGAAACTCACGTCCACCATATCCTGGATGCGGTCGTTGATGACGTGGTTGAAGGTGAGCCGGGCCTTTTCCGGCGGATTGATCTGCACGCTGGCCGCCAGGCCCTCGTCAGCGACCAGCCGGGCCTGTAGTTGCTCGATGAACTGCTCGCCCTCGCGCACCGGGATGTCGGCGCCGTGGACCTCGTTCAGCAGCCGGACGATCTCGGACAGCGCCATCAGATCCTCGACCTTGGGGCCATGCTGGCCCTTGGCCCTTTGCGGATCCAGCTCGCCCGGCCCGCGTTCCAGTACGATCTGCCCCTCGTAGATTTGCTGGAGCCGAAAGGTCTCCAGCTCCACATCGCCCTGGATCTGGTAAGGTAGCTGGCCTCTCGGGCCGGACAGACGCCGCAGCAACAAGCGCCCAAAGAGGTAGAGTTTTTCCAGGTCCACGTCAACAAAGCCAATGACCTGGGCGAGGAACGCATAGAGCCGGACATAGTCCTGGAGCGCGCCGCGAAAGGCTTCCTGATCCTCTTTGTCGGCGTCCTGGAAGCGGTCTACGGCCGGCTGCAGCGCGCCGTGGATCAGCGGGTGCGCCCTTTGCACTTCCCCCACCGACTTGCGAGCAGTGAACCAAACCTCGGCCAGGTGATCCACTTCAGCTTGGGTGTAAAAGTGATGGCCGTCCAGCCGCTGTTGCAAATCGTAGAGCAGGTTGGGGTCGCTGGCCTCGGTGAGCAGCGTGGCCTCATAGTACGGCGCAAAGGCTTTCTGGATGGCGTCGGCCTCGTTGGCAAAATCCAACACCTGCGTGGTCTGCTTGTCTGGATGGATACGGTTCAACCGCGAGAGGGTCTGTACGGCGTGGACGCCGATCAGCGTCTTGTCCACATACATCGCCGCCAGAAAGGGCTGGTCAAACCCGGTCTGGAACTTTTCAGCCACCACCAGGAACCGGACCTCGGCCCGCTTGAAGGTTTCCGCCGTTCGGCTCTCTGGGAGGCCGTTCATCCCAGCTTCGGTATAGCTCTGACCGTCGTCAGGATCCTTGACGGTGCCGGAAAAGGCCACCAGGGTCTGATAGGAGTAGCCCCGTTCCTTCAGGTAGCGATCCAGGGCCAGCTTGAAGCGCACGGCGTGGAGTCGCGAGCGGGTGACAATCATGGCCTTGGCCTGGCCCTTGATCTGCGGCGCGACCAGGCCGTGAAAATGCTCCACCATCGTGGCCACCTTTTGCTCGATGGCGTGCTCGTGCAGGTCCACATAGCTCTTGAGCAGCGCGGTGGCCGGGCGTCGGTCGTAGCGCGGATCGCCCTCGGCTTTTTTGAGGAGACTCCAGTAGGCCCGATAGGTGGTATAGTTCTCCAACACGTCCAGGATAAAGTCTTCCTGGATGGCCTGACGCATGGAGTAGAGGCTAAAGGCCCGAAAGCTGCCGTCGGGCTGCGGGGTGCCGAATAGCTCCAGTGTCTTGGGCTTGGGCGTGGCGGTAAAAGCAAAGGTGCTCACGTTGGGCAGGTGGCCCCGGGACTTGATCTCGGCCACGATGCGGTCTTCCCAGTCTTCGCCCTCGATCCCTTCCTCTGCCGCGGCCGCCTCCAGGCTGCCGGCCGCCAGCACGGCCTTGAGGTGCTTGGTTTGCTCGCCGGCCTGCGACGAGTGGGCCTCGTCGATGATGACGGCAAAGCGGTGCCCAGGCAGCGCCTGGATCTCGTCCGAGATGACCGGGAACTTTTGCAGGGTGGTGACGATGATTTGCTTGCCGTCTTCCAGCGCTGCCTGTAGCTGGCGCGAGCGCTTGTCAATATTCTCCACCACGCCGCGCACCTGCTCGAACTGGCGGACGTGCTGCTGGAGCTGCCGGTCCAGCACTCGACGGTCGGTGATGACCACCACCGAGTCAAAGACCGGGCGGTCGCCAGCGTCATGGAGGGTGGCGAGCTGGTGGGCCAGCCAGGCGATGGTAAAGCTCTTGCCGCTCCCGGCGCTGTGCTGGACCAGGTAGCGCTGCCCCGGTCCCTGCTCGCGAGCGTCACCCACCAGCCGGCGCACGGCGTCCAACTGATGGTAGCGAGGGAAGATGAGGCGCCGTTCCCCGGTCTTGCGCCCCTTGTCATCCTCTACCTCGACCTCGTGGACAAAGTGCTCGACCAGGTCCAGCACGCTGTCTCTGGCCCAGACCTGCTCCCAGAGGTACGCCGTGGCGAATTGGCCCACCGGCGGGATGGGGTTCCCGGTCCCGGTGCCCCGGCCCCGGTTGAACGGCAGAAAGCTGGTGGCCTCCCCTTGCAGATGCGTGGTGGCCCAGACCTCGTCCGGGTCCACGGCCAGGTGGGCCAGACAACGCCGGAACGCAAACAGCGGCTCGTGCGGGTCGCTGCGCGTGGTCTGGTACTGGCGAATGGCGTTGCGATAGGTCTGGCCGGTGAGGGGGTTCTTGAGTTCCACGGTAAAGAGGGGGATGCCGTTGAGAAAGAGGGCCATGTCTAGGCTCTTGCGGTGCTGCTGCCCGGCGTCCTTGGCACTGTAGTAGAGTTGGCGGACGACGGTAAAGAGGTTGGCCTGGTACTTTTTCTGGAGTTCTGGATTGAGGCCGCTGGCCGGGCCAAAGTATACCAGCCGGACTCTGACCCCTACGTCCTTGACGCCCTTGCGCAGCACGTCCAGGGTGCCGCGTTTGGCAATCTCCTGGGCCAGGCGCTGGAGAAAGCGCGGTCGGACCTGGTCGCCATAGTGCTTCTTGAGCCTGGCCCACTCCTTGGGCTGCGTGGCCTGCACAAAGGCGATGACCATCTCCGGGTCCAGACACAGCGCCGGGTCGTAATCCTGCGAGGTGCGCTTGCGATAGCCGCCGGGGACGAGGGTGCCGTAGGCGGCTGCGGTCTCACGGAAAGTGCGCGGATCGCCGGGGCAGGCATCCGGTCCGGCGGCTAGCAGCGCACATTCGATGGTGGCTTCAAAGTTCCGCTCGGTGATGTCCATCGCTGTTCCTCAGAATTATCACGTCGTAGCATTTCACGGATTGGTCACTTTACGAGGTTTACCAACTCATTTCTTTGTTGGCACAATAACGGTGGCCTTTTCGCGCTCTACCTCGCTAACGACTTGAGCTATGGTCTCCTTAAAATCGGGCACCGATTTGATCTTGTCTACAATGAGTAGTTCACTACTTGATGCGACAGGACCGGACTTGTCAGTCTTTGAATGTCCAAGATCCCGGAGATCTGCTCGGAAATAGTGTAGAGCTGACCCCGATCTCCTCAAACTCGGAAACGCTTTCGCGACTCGGCTCGCGGGAACTGAACCGAGGACTGGCACAAGCCATATCCTACGCACAACCCTAACCTTGCGAGTCGTCAGTTTAGTAATCGATTGGGGTAGTAGATCCCATTTTGCGAAACACCAATCAATGAGTATGTCAAGCCCTTCGAGTTCCTTGCTTGTCATTCCAGTCCTGCACGACAAAACACAAATCAGTGTGACTGTCGTATCGGCATGCTTCCATAGAAACTGGACAGGGAGGACAACACCTTGATGGTATAGAGGAAAAAGCTCTCCCCATTCCCTTCGAGGTAGTTGGCTGTAACCGATTTCCTGTAATGCGGTTATTGCCGAACCGGCAATGGCGTTCTTTCGCTCGCGTTCAGATTCGCGTGCAAAAACCTCGCGATCCAGTCGCCGCTGCTCGTCCTCCTTGTCTTCCTGTAGTGGTTGTCCACTCGCTATGCGACAAATCTCTTCAGGCGTCGCCAAATCAGTTGTCGCTCCCCGTCTTATCCACACCTCGTTTCGGCGGTAGCAGATCTTCTCTCCATAATTGATAAAGTCTTGTGCCAGGCGGAAGACCTGCCGCCGCTGCGGGCCAACCTGAATGATCACGAATTCTTTCGCTACGTGGGCGAGTGAGGCCCTCTTCCAGCGTTTTCTGTAAACCTTCACCTTTGGAGGTGGGAATATGGCCTTTTTGCAAAAGTCCTGCAAGTTATCGTCAGTGAGCTTTTGGTTCGAGACCGATCTGAAATCCTGGCCGTCATCCGATACACCGATGATGATGTAGCTGGCTATATAGCCGTTGTTTGCCATCGCGCAGATGTCTTTTGCCAGTTCGGCCCTGGGAGCCATATCACCAGAGGCGAAAGCATCACACTGGATTTTGAAATCCACGCGATAACTCTCTCCCTCTCGGAGAAGAAGCTGAAACTTGGAGTACTCCATGGAAGTTAACCGTTCATGCTGAATCAAACCGGCTGTATGGCCGAGGGACTGGTTACTCCAACCATCTCACGCACGTCAATCTTGCCGGTGACGGCGGCGGAGATGAGGTCCGTGCGGTATTCCTGCAGCCGTGCGATCATCTCCTGAACCTTGGCGATGAGCGCGTCGAGTTTGGCTGTCTCGCGGTCTAGGAAGGCGGCGATGGCAGATTGCTCCTCGTCAGGTGGTACAGGGATATGGATGTCTCCAATTGTGTCGGTGTTTAGGTTTAGTTGGGTTCCAAGCTTTCCAAGTCCTTTGTACAGTTCGTCCCCGGAGAAAAGGTAAAAAAGGTATTCCCGATTCTGTTTGAGGCCGACAAAGTAGACAAATCCGTCGTGGATGCAGCACTTGATCTGCGTGATAATCGGCTTGCCTACTGTCGCAGCAATGCTGAGAAAGATTTCGCCGGGCTCAAGTGGCACGCTTTTACTCTTGCCAAGTTCAGAAAGTACCTGCTCGCTTTCCAGCAGGTACTTTGAGCTGGCGGTGACGTCCGAAATCCGAACCCAGGCATACTCTCCTTCATCATCAAAATAGATTGGGTCATCAATTGGTCTTGGAGATGCCCCCCGCCGGACTCTGCAAAGACGTCTAATCCTTGAAACTTCCCAATGCGCCGGAATCGCCCCTAGCCACGGAACGCCCGAGTCCTTCATCGGCACGGTGGGATCAAGACCCTTGGTGACGGCGTGGCTGATGAGGGCGGCGCGCTTTTCCTGGAGCAACTCGATGAGCCGCTTCTGCTTGGACACCAATGCGTCAATCCTGGCCGTCTCGTGGTCCAGGAAAGCGGCGATGGCACGTTGTTCAGCAAGTGGGGGTGTAGGAAAAGACGAGTTGTCAAGCCAATATTTGCCCAGACCATATCGAGTTATTCCAGTCGCCGCTATTCTGAACTGATGATTGATTCCACATGCACAAAACGATCGGAACAGGTATTGACCATCGAGTATCCCGACGTTAGGTCGGATCAAGGCTAGATGATAGCCACACAATACTCCCTGAAGGTCCGATGGAACATATGCCGGGACCGCTATGTCATCCCAGGATTCCGAATCTTTGGTGATAATTACATCAGCCTCTCTCAGCGTGAAATTGCTGATCTCGGCGAACGATGCGGTTGCTCCCATAAACTCGAGATCGTCGGTGATATAGTCATTGTAGTACACATCGACATAGTTGCAGAGACGGACGGGCTGTTCTCCCTCGACAGTGTGCTTGTCCACACTGCTGAATGTGACAGAAGAGCAGTGCTTCAGCTTTCGAGTTTCCCAGTGCGCTGGAATCTCACCCAGCCAATCCACGCCGGAGTCTTTGTACGCCGGGTAGGGCTGCCATCTCATCCCTCAACCTCTTTCAGCAGGTCGTCAGGATTCCAGATCTGCTCCGCCAACCGTCGCAGCAGATCCTGGCGGGCGTCCAGGTCCGCTTTCTTGAACTCTCCATGCGGCTGAAACGGCAGCCCGGACTCTTGAACGAATCGCAGAAACCCCGGATTGTGCTCGTAGCATTGGGGATATAAAGAGCGGGCCAGCAGGTTTTGGCTGTTGTAGTGAGGCAGCTTGGCCTCGTAAGGCAACGCCCCGTAACTATTGTTAAAGCTTCGAGGCAGCAATAGCAGGCCGCCGATGCGGTTGCGATACTCGCGAAAATCATTGGGGTGGTCAAACTCATCGGCGTGGCGCTCCGGTTTGTCGGCCCAGATGTGCTCCACTTCGTAGCGCTCGCGGCCCGAGCTGGTGACGTACTCCATATAGCGCGGCGCCAAGTCTGACTGCTGCTCCATGTAGCCGATCATGCGGGCCAGGATGCGATGGAGATACCAACGGTTCTGCTGGTGCATGTATAGCCGGTCATTGCTGCCAAAGATATACTCCTCTCTGTCGAGAGTTTCGTGGAGCTTGAGGGCCAGCGACTCGGGATCGAGCCCGCGAATATCGCGCATGACCTGGAACATGGCATACTGCATGGTGGAATAGGCGATACTGCGGAAATTCCACAGCCGCCAGGTAAGGAGGATATCGACGAACATGCCCACCAGACGTAGCTTCAGGTTGACCACGTCGAGGCTATCGTCCGGGTTGAGAGGGGCGAGGAGGAGCATGTGCTGGAGCGTAAAGCCGTGGTGGGCATTGTACAGCACGTGCTCCAGGCCGGGTTCGAGAGATTCGGATGCGTGCATCAAGCGCATGTACTGGCGCGAGTAGAATTCAAAGTCACGCTCGATGAGTCCTGCGAAATCGGACGAGTCGGCCAGACCAACGCTCTTACGATTGTCGCGAACCCAGCGGTGGAATTCGGTGCCGATCCGGTCAAAGTCCTCCGGTTTGGCGCCCCGCTTGCGCTCGCGGATCTTGCTGGCGTATTGGCTTCGCAGCCACGCCTTAAAGCTATCGGCTGCCACATCTTTGCCAACCTCGTTCATTTCCAGGATGCGCCGCCTCCACAGATCGTTTGCCACGTTCCTTCTGGCAAGATCGGTGATGTTGGCCAGGAGATAGCCCTTGAGCATATCGGTGGGGCTGAGGGAAAGACCGCGGTCGTTCATGGTCTCAAAGATGACGTAGGCATCTTCGTCCGAGTAAGCGGTGATCTCGACCAGATGCACGTTCTCCAGAACCCAGTCCACAAAGTGGGCCAGCGCCGCGCCGCGAACCTCTTCTGGTAGACTCTCGGCAATATCATCATATCGAGCGAGGATGTTCTGGACCGACTCGGGCTGGCCGTTGGGGTCAAATGGCTGCTGATCAAAGAGGGCGCCCATGCAAGCTGTACGCTCGTCGACCTGCAGGTTGAAGGACTTTTCGCCGAACCTTTCCGAATAGATCAACTCGTCTACGTTGGTGATCGTGGTGGCGCTTTGCTTACCGAGATTGTTGAGATAGATCAAAAGCAGGGTTAGAGTGGTGAGCCGTTGCTGGCCATCGACGATATAGCTTTTGCCGTCCTTGTGACTGATGATGATGGCGCCGAGGAAGTAGTGACCATAGTGTGCGACCTGTGTCCGCGCGTGGCCCTCTTGATAGTCTTCAAGGAATCGGGTTGACAGGTCGTTGATCAGTTCGGCAACCTGCTTCTTCCCCCACTTGAACTCGCGTTGGTAGTAATCGATGGAATACTTGAGGCCTTTCAGCAACTCACGGACGGTCCTTGCTTTGCCCTGAATCTCTTTCACGGCACTACCTCCGCTAACAATGTGGCGATCTCGGCTTCGATGGCTTTCAGGTCGGATTCGATCTCGGCTAGGGGGCGCGGCGGCTGGTACTGGTAAAAGTAGCGGTTAAAGTTGATCTCGTAGCCCACTTTACCTACATCGCCGTCCTTGTGGTCCCGGGTGCCCTGGTCGATCCAGGCATCCGGCACGTGAGGCAGCACCTCGCGGGCAAAGTACTCGTCCACGCCCTCGGCCAGCGGCACCCGCTCGTAGTCGCGCAGCCAGGTGTCCGGCTCCGGGTGGCTACGCTGGTCGCGGCAGATGGCAGCCGCCTCATCCCGTTCGGACAAGGCGTTGAGCACGGCCTTGCGCACGGAGGCGGGGAGCTTGATGCCTCGCTTCCGCAGCGCCGCGTTGAGCGCCTTTTCGAACTCGCGGCGGTCCGTATACAACGTACCAGGCAGCATCTCCAGCATCGCCAGGATGGCTTGCTGCTGCTCGCGGCCGGCCGCTTCTTCCTGGGCCTTGGCTGCCTTGTCGCGCTTGCGGCTCTGGGCCAGGTTCTGGAAGGCGCGTTCCTCCTTGAGCCGGGCCAGGCGCTCGGGGCTGGCTTGAAAGTTGAGCCGCAAGGGGCGCTCCACCGTCACCTTGCGGTAGCCCAGGTCCGTGGTGGCAAATATCCGGGATCGCTCGCTCTCCTCGAATGCCTCGTACACGACCACCACCTGGGCGATGTGCGCCGGGCCGATCTCGCGGCGCTTGTCGCCCAGGCTCTTGCGCATGGGCACCCAGAGGTCTGTCGCGTCGATGAGCTGGACCTTGCCCTGGCGGTGCGCTTGTTTGCGGTTGCTCAGCACCCACACATAGGTGGCAATGCCCGTGTTGTAAAAGAGCTGTTCCGGCAGCGCCACGATGGCCTCCAGCCAATCTTTCTCCAGGATCCAGCGGCGGATCTCGCTCTCGCCGCTGCCGGCGTCCCCGGTAAAGAGCGGGGAGCCATTCATTACAATAGCCACGCGCCCGCCGCCCCGGTTGGAGGGCTGCATCCGGTTGAGCATGTGCTGGAGGAACAGCAGTTGGCCATCGCTGATGCGGGGCGTCCCGGCGCCAAACCGCCCGGCGGTACCCCGCTCGGCCTCCCGCGTCACGGCCTCGCCGTCCATCTTCCAATCCTTACCGTAGGGTGGATTCGCCAACTGGTAGTCAAAACGCTGGCCGGCGTGCTGGTCGTTGGAGAGCGTGCTGCCGAACTGGATGTTCTCGGCGTCGCGGCCGTCCGCGCTCTTCATGTACAGGTCTGATTTGCAGATGGCATACGTCTCCGGGTTCACTTCCTGGCCAAAGAGGTAAATGTCGGCCGTGGGGTTGAATTCCTGGATCGTATCCTTGGTAATGATGAGCATCCCGCCCGACCCACAGCACGGGTCGGCCACCGTGCGGACAATGTGAGGCGTGCTCAGTGCCTGCTGGTCCGGGCTGATCAGCAGGCCCACCATCAGGCGGATCACCTCACGGGGGGTAAAGTGCTCGCCAGGGTTCTCGTTGAGGGACTCGTTGAACTTGCGGATCAGCTCCTCAAAGACATAGCCCATCTCCTCGTTGGGCACCCGGTCCGGGTGCAGGTCGATGGCCCGGAAGCGTTCCATTACCAGGAAGAGAAGGCCGGCCTCGTCCAGCCGGCTGATGGTATTGTCAAAGTCAAACTTTTCCACCACCTCGCGCATGTTGGGGCTGAACCCGGCGATGTAGGCACGGAGGTTGTCGGCCAGGCTGGCCGGGTCGGCCAGCAGCCGCTCAAAGGTGTAGGGGGAGGTATTGTAGAAGGCATAGCCGGAGGCCTTGCGGAGCAGTTGGTCCGGCGGTACGTCCAGCCGGTCCTTGTAACGGTGATGAGTCTCTAGCACCTGGTCCTTGGTCGGTTCCAGTACCTGATCGACACGCCGGAGCACGGTGAAGGGTAGGATCACGTCCTGGTGGCGGCCTCGTTTGAAAGTGTCACGTATCAGGTTCGCGATGGACCAGATAAAGTTCGCTTTCTCGCCAAAGTTGTTGACCATGCTGCCCTGTTTCCTGTGTTATCGGTCAATCGAAAGCCGCTCTCCCCGGTTGCCCCAGTTCAGGACTTGCGCGGAAAGCGGCCGGTGTGCTATACTATATCTGCCGTCTTCCTGCTGCGATCAGGGAGATCTACCGGGGGCCACGTGGAAGGTGCCAACTTCCTGTGGCCCCGGCTTTTTGTTTACAAAAAGCATCGCTAGCATTATATCACGCCCCACGCCGGAACGCAATACTCCGCAACGCATGTCTCGCCCCGATGCACCATTTACTCCCCTCACGTCGCAATCAGGGCCAGCCCTACACTCAGTCGCGCCACCGCCCGCTCTGCGAGCGCCGCCGCGGCATACTGGTGCACCAGGTACGTGATGCCGGAGGCCCCCAGTGCGGCCCCAAGTCAGCTTATAATGGACCTTATCGCGTATGGTTGGGTGATGGCTTCAGCCACGGTTCGCTGCCAGAGTAGCCGGCGTAATCTGCAGCAACTCGATAGCCACGTTCGATGCCTCCCCGGTGCCGGCCCCGGCACTCGGTCCGGGCCAGGTCAAGGTCCGGGTCTCGCCGACGCTCATCCCCACCACGGCCTGTCCGATCTCTGCCAGCAGGGCCGGATCGC
>JAHJIN010000308.1 GCA_018823415.1 Chloroflexota bacterium
CTGCTGTAGAGAGCCTCAATTGCTCCACTGCGGCCTGGTACTGGGGCGATGGGCCTTGACGCGCGATAGCGATGCCCAGGACAAAGGCCAGGAGTAAGACCAGGAGCAGGACAAGAACGCCGCTTCTCATCTTCTCTCCCCCTCACGCGGGCATGGGCAGAGGCAGCCGCGCTGGCAGGAGGGTTGCTTGTGACTCTGTCTCCACCAGCCAGACGCGCGTATCGAGAAGGGTGTCAATGCAAGCTGTTGCTGCTGGTCCCAATACCCGGGTGCGTTCCTCGCTGGTGAGTTCCAGGGCGTCGCACACGTCGGAAAGAGCCAGGGCGAAGGTCGTCTCCAGTGAGACGATTTTCACGCCATCCTGCTCGATCTCTTCCCGCAGGTTCTTGAGCCTGGCAATCATTTCTTGCCTGTCTGCCTGACAGGCAGGTCGGCAATGTGATTCAATCTTCATCGAGTTTCCCCTTTCGTATGGATTGTACTTGGCTTTTTCAAAGCTGTTGACAGACCATTCCCTCGCCGAGCGAGACAAGGGTCGTGTGGCAGCGCTTGACGAGTCGGACGAAACGAGACAGGCTCTGGAGATTGCGGCCAAGACGGTCGAAACGCTCGACCATCACAATGTCCACCAGGCCAGCTTCGATGTCGTGCTGAAGTCGTTGCAGCCCAGGCCGGTTGGAGGAATTGCCCGACAGGCCGTTGTCGGTGTAGATGCGGACGAATTCCCAGCCGCGATGTGCCGCGCGGCACTGAATCCGGGCCATCTGGGCTGCCAATCTTGCCCCGTCATGGGCCGCACAGCGGACATAGGCGACAACACGTGGCGGGCCAGCGTGAGTGGCGTCGCAAGTTCGGATAGAGCAAGTCTCGCACATTTCGCAACTCCTTCAGCGGCGATAGGCGACCGGCGGAAAAGCCTCAAGGTGCGTCGTTGATTCACCGTCGCCGTCGCCGACCGTCACGACCGCTGCGGCCAGGGCAGCAATGCCGTGCCCGGCAGCATGGGCCCCCCAGCCTCTCAGACCGGCTTCCTGCAGTTGCTGATAGGCGGCGTTGAACTCTTCTCGGCTGGCGCCGCCAGCTTGCTGCCAGCCTTCCAGCAGACCGAGCCACCACTGCAACTCGGCGATGGCCTCCTGGCTGGCCAAAATCCAATCGTAGAGAATGCTCGACCACATCCCGTTCTTCTCCTTCCGTATCAGCCCGTGTCGAGTGATATTCCCCCGAGAAAGTGGACACGAGATTAAGCGGGGTCCAAGTTGTGGTATAATACATTCTCGGAGGGAGCAAAATGGAGAAGGAAAGACGAACGTACAGCCAGGAGTTCAAGCGGGAGGTGCTGCAGTTGCTGGAAACCAGTGGCAAGAGCGCCAACGCCTTGGAGCAAGAATTGGGCATTGGCAAAGGGTGTATCCTCCGCTGGAAGAAAGAGGCGGCAGACAACAGCCAGGCAGCCTTTCCCGGCCAGGGCCATCTGACAGCGGAGCGGCAACGGCTGCGGGACTTGGAGTGGGAGAACGAGGTCTTGCGCCAGGAGCGCGATATCCTAAAAAAAGCAGTGGCCATCTTTTCGCGCCCAAGTCGATGAGGTTTCAGTTCATCGACGACCACCGGGAGGCGTTTCCGGTGATTCGCATGTGCCAGGTGCTGGAGGTATCGCCGAGTGGCTACTATGCCTGGCGTGGGCGGCCGCCCAGTGCGCGAGAGATGGCCAACCGAGAACTGACGGAGAAGGTCGAGACCGAGTTCGAGAAGAGCGGCGAGACCTATGGCAGTCCGCGCATCTATCAGGTCATGAGGAAACTGGGCTTGATGTGCAGCCAGAATCGGGTAGCGCGCTTGATGCGAGCCGCCGGTCTGAAAGCAAAACAGACGAAACGATACAAAACCACGACCAGGCGCAACGAGGCTGACCGCGCCGCGCCCAACAGGTTGAATCGGGACTTTCACGCCGACCGGCCGGACCAGAAATGGCTGGCGGACATCACCTACATTGACACAGGGGAAGGCTGGCTTTACCTGGCAACGGTCATGGACCTGTACAGCCGGCGCATCATCGGCTGGGCCATGTCGGCCCGGATGACCACAGACCTGACGCTGGCCGCTCTGGACATGGCCATCCGTCAGCGCCGGCCAGGCCCGGGCCTCATTCACCATTCGGACCAAGGGAGCCAATACACCGACCGCCGCTATCAGGCCAGGCTGGCAGCCCACCACATCCTGCCCAGCATGAATGGTGTCGGCAGCTGGTACGACAATGCGCCGATGGAGAGCTTTTTTGGCACGTTGAAGAGTGAGCATGTGCATCACTGCCATTATCAGACGCGTGACGAGGCCAGCGCGGACCTGTTCTACTACATCGAGGCCTTCTACAACCGACGCCGACTGCACTCGTCGTTGGCCTATGAGAGCCCGGAGACCTATGAGCAGCTCTACCATAAACACGTCGCTTCCGCTTAATCCCTTGTCCATGAATCCGGGGGAACATAACAATGCGTCTCGTTCACGCAGTTGAGCTTCCAGTTCAGCGATTCGCTGGTCACGAGGATCCGTTTGTGTTGCGTCTGAAGAGGCGTGTTCTTTGGTCACAGTGACAGAATTATGCCATTGATTAGGTTATTTGTCCAGTTA
>JAHJIN010000309.1 GCA_018823415.1 Chloroflexota bacterium
CAACGCTGTGGTTGTCGAGTGCCCGCCCGGAACGCGGTAGATAAGGGTGTCGGGGGGCTTTAGGCGACTTTCAGTCGCATTCCAAGCTACCGCCTTTCAGGCGGTAGTAGTTGACTTTCGCTCATTTTCGCTCATGAAGCTGCGAATCGGGGAACAGCATTTTCACTCCGACAGACTGCTAGGGGGAGTCATCATCACCATATCTGTTTGTTTGATCGTGCCAGGACTCTTGAATTGACCCCATCGACAGGTGCTGCCACAAACCATCGACCCGGTGGACTGTGTTCAGTCCAGAACTTGGTCCTGGCATTCCCCCAGTTGGGCATTGTCATCATGGGGCACATATGATAAATGGATATGCAAGAACTTTGGCTCAACGAGATCCTGATACTGGCCCTACTGCTCGTAGCACCAAGCGTGCCGGCGGCAGCGGCCACTGGAGAGGTGCCGCCAGCGCGAGAAAGGGCCAGGGTTGATCGACCAGACGCGGGAACAATCGCGGTCGCCGGCCTCACAGCCGACGAACAGGCCACCATCCGAGACCTGATCCGCCAGGCCGACTACCAGTTCGCCTGGCAGGTGAGCGACGAGGGTAGGGGGCTTATCGCGCCCCCTACTGGGCAAATGACTTCTCGCTGTCCCTGGCTGCCGATGGTTTCCACGCCGCCTGCTACCGCGAAGGGGAGCCGTTGTGGAAGTTTGGCCTCTCGTTGGCGGCCTACGGCGAACAACCTTTCCCTCGGCCATCGCCGAGGGTGACCTGGTCGGCAATCGGGAGCGAGTTGAGTATCACTGGGGCCGGGACGTGGTCGAGTGATACACCAACAGCGCTGAGGGCGTCGAGCACGGGCTGACGCTGGCCGCACTGCCGGCCGGGACGGATGGCTCAACCGTGGAGCTGACCTTTGCCCTGCGCGGCTCGCTGAGGCCGGAACTGGACGGCGATGGGCGGACGCTGCGCCTGAAGGACGCTGGCGGCCAGACCGCCCTGCTCTACGATCAACTGGCCGTCTATGACGCCACGGGGCGCTCCCTGCCCGCCCAGTTTTCCCTCTCCCCTGGAAGTGAGGGGGAAAGGCTGCACATCACGATTGACGCCGCCGAAGCCGTCTACCCCCTCACCGTGGACCCCATCCTGCACGGGATGTATTGCACAGGTATTCTTTGTGCCCTGGGCGCTCGTGGTGGCTTGCCAGGTCGAAGGCGTGGTTAGGCTTTTTGGTTCTGGTTTATCCAGCTTGGGAGGACAACATGCACAAACGATTAATGTTATTGGCCCTGCTGCTCTGTTCATGTAGCCCCGGCTTGTCGAGGGTAACCGTAACCCCGTCGCCAAACATCGAGGCGGAAGAATACGCTGTCTATTCGGCCCTGATCCGGCAAAATCCCATCGGCTATGATCTGGGATCTTATTTCGCCATTCGGGAGAACACGACGGCAGATCTCGATATATTCGAGCGCACGCTGGAAAACGTCCACAAGCTACCCTCTAGCCTGGTGGATAGCTACCAGTCGCGAAATGCAGCGTCGTACACGCTGGATCCGACGAACCTGGACATAGAGCAAGACTATGTTCTGATGCCCCAGGAGGACTTTGACCAGATCTTTCTCCAAAGGAGGGCCAGTTGGACCGACTTTGAGGCTCGGTATCCAGGGGCCAGTGGATTTATCCTCTTTTCGCGCGTCGGCTTTAATGCGGACGGGGATGAGGCCCTGGTGGACATGGGCTATCGCTGCGGCGACTTGTGCGGCGCGGGCGGGCTCTACTTACTGGTCAAGGAGGACGGCAACTGGAAGGTTCGGGAGGCGCTGATGGTGTGGCAATCCTAAGCCTGCTTCAAAGGATGTCCCACCGTGTCCAGTAGGCTGTGTCTCATGGGGACCACCGGCCGCACTGCCACCGGGACCGGGATGGGTGTGACCGCCACGGGTTCCAGCGAGAAGCGCCTGGCGCGGATGGCCTGGTAGAGGGCCACCGCCACCTGCAAGCTGGTCATGTCCCCTCACATGGAACAGGTTTTCGTCAATTAGGGGCTGGGCTCAGTTCTCACCACAAGTTCGCGACGGCGCGATCGGTCAGCTGTGATAGCCATCCAAATCTGATGATAATTCAAACCCAAGCAGAAGTGCGTTTTTGTTACCATCCTTGCCCATGCGGCTTCCATTCTGATCCGGTTCGCGAGTGCACCTGCTCCACGAGTATGGTTACCCGCTACCAGAAGCGCATCTCCGGCCCTCTCCTAGACCGCATCGACATCCACGTGGACGTGCCCCGGGTGGACTATGAGAAGCTGGCCGACGACCGGCTGGGCGAGCCATCGGCGGCGATCCGGGAGCGGGTGGAGCGCGCCCGGGCCGTGCAGCGAGCGCGGTTCGCGGACACCCCCTTCACCACCAACGCCGACATGGGACCGGCGGAGGTGCGCGAGTTCTGCCCCCTCGATCCCACCAGCAAGAGCCTGCTCAAGGCCGCCATGACCCAGTTGCACATGTCGGCCCGGGCGCACCATCGCATCCTCAAGCTGGCCCGGACCATCGCGGACCTGGCCGGGTCGGAGGCCATCCAGCCGGCCCACGTGGCGGAGGCGATCCAGTATCGACCCCGGCAGTTTGCGTGACGGTGGTTGCACGCGACGGCCCAGGCCTATCATCGCACGCGAAGCGTCACGCTTCGCGCCCACACCCGCAGGGGGCTGTGCCGGGCACTGTGTGTGGCCCGGACCATCGCGGATCTAGCCGGGTCTGCGGACATCCAGCCGGCCCACGTGGCGGAGGCGATTCACACAGTCCACACGCTTCGCGCACTGTGTGTGCCCTGCGGTCGCGGAGCGCCGGCCCCGGCAGTTTGCGCGAATTGCCCTGCACGTGACATCCTGCCCCTCTATGCCAAACGCCCCGGCGAGACGCTCGCCGGGGCACTGTCGAGAAAAAGATGCCGTCTTACAGTGTGCTCCCTCTCACAGAGTCAACTGCGCCGCACCAGCGGCAGGTAGATCATAGGAGCGGTATAGTCAATGGTGACGCCGGTCCCCCACACATTGTTGCCGGCGCCCGTGGAGACGGGCAGGTCCCAGTAGACCCAGTAGGCGTACCGGGAGTTGTTGATGACCGGGTCGTCAATCGTGGTATCGGCCCGGCTGGCGTAACCACCGGCGTAGTAGCTGTCCACAAACGCCATGGCCGAGTAGTTGCCGGTCTGATCGGTGCGGCACAGGTAGGCGTAGCCGTTCGCCGTAGTCGAGTCGTCGTTGAACCAGAAGGTCAATTTGGTCACTCTGGCACCCTGGGGCAGATAGACCGGGGCTTCGTAGTGGGCGCGGGTAGCTCCACCGCCGCCCTGGTGGATGAGGTAGCGGCCGTGGCTCTGATACTGCCAGTCATCCGCATAGGGCGTAAAGGCGGCGGACGACAGGGAGGCCCGGCCGGGCTGGACCGGGGCCGGGTTGTTGTATTCGATGAGCACGCCGATGCCCGAGGCGGTGCCGCCGGCCGGCAGGTCCCAGACCACCCAGTAGGTGTTCTGGGCATTGTTGATGACTGCGTTGCTGATCGTCGTATCGGAGCGGTTGCCATAGCCGGCGGAATAGCCGCTGCTATCCGCATAGGCCATCTCATAGTAGTGGCCGGCCATGTCGCTGCGCTGCAGCCGGGCCAGGATGTCGTCGGTCGCCGAGCCGTCGTAAAAGTAGGTCGTCAGCTTGGTCACCGTGGCGCCCTGGGGCAACTGCACCGGGGCCAGGTACCAGCCCCGGGTGGCGCTCCCGCCCGGGCCGGTGTAATGTGTCAGGAGCGCGCCCATGTTGTTGTAGCCGTACCCATCCTCGTAAGGCCCAAAGGCCGCGGCCGGGACGGAGAGATAGTCCTTGCTGGCGGTGGCGGGCGGGATGTATTCGACGTCCACGCTGCATCCCCACACCTCGGGCGCAGCGCTGGGGATCTGCCATTGCACATAGTAGGTATAGTTGACGTTGTCCACGGTGGCGTAGGTTATTGTGTTATCCCGGCTCGATCCGTATCCGCTCTCATCAAAGGTTGCCGCGTACGCCATGTTGCTCTCACTGGCGCTGGTGCGATTGGATCGTCTCAGGGTGGCGGCTCCTTCCGTTCCGACCAGGGTGTCATACCAGTGAAAGGTCACCGCGGTGATCGTAGCCCCGTGAGGCAACTGCACCGGGGCCAGGTACAGGCCGTTGCCGGTCCCCCCGGCGAACTGTTTGAGGAACCGGCCGTGGTTTTCATAGTCATATTGGCTCGAGATGGGGCGAAAGGCGGCGGCCGGGATGGAGAGGTGCTCCCGGCCCGGCGCGGACGAGTCGGTGATACGCACGTCTGGGTCGCCATACAGGTTGAAGTCATACATGTTCATCAGGCCGCCATCGCCGCTGGGGATAATGTGCGCCGCGCTGATGAACTTGGCCTGGTAGAGCGCCTCGCTGGCGGTGTTGCCGTTGACCACGCGCTTGACGTAGGCGTAGCCGATGCCGGCGTTGCCGTCGGTGTGGTCAAAGGGGCCGGCCGGGGAGCAGTTGAAGGAGACGCGCGACGCCGCGACTGTGGCGACCCCGCCGCGCTTCAGGATGGCGTATTGGAGGTTATTCGTGACCTCCGGGTAGCCGGTGGAGCACGAGTTCTGGAAGGTGAACGCGGGGTGGTCGTCGTCCAGCGAAGCGGTGTCATTGCTGGTGAACAGCTCCCCATCCCAGCAGAGGTCATAACCCACTGCGGCCGAGGTGGAACCGCCGTGGGCCCACCAGCAGACGATGCCATAGTCGTTAGCCGCCCAGCGGTCGCGGACCACCGTGCCGCCGCGTAGTACCTCGTCGCTGACGTAGGCAGAATCATCGGTGGGACAGGGACCGGTGCCCTGCTGGTAGATCCGCCAGCGGCTGTAGCCGGCCGCGTTCAGGAAATTGTCCCACATCTGCGTGGCGAACGGCGCGGTGTCCTCGCCTGCAGCGATGTAGCTCATGGGCAGCAGCGCGCTCTTGCGCCAGGCGATGTTGGTTTCCGTCTCATAGTCGATGGTCTTTTGGAGGATGGCGTCCAGGTCGGTAAAGCTGCCATAGAAGGGGATGCGGCCCACGTACACCTCTGGGAACAGGTCCACGCTGCCGGGGATATAGTTGTCGCTCCCGTCCTTGTAGTCGCCCCAGTACTCGCCATAGTAGCTATCGCCGTCATAGTTCCAGTTGCCGGTCAGGTCGGCAAAGAAATAGTCGGTGGGCGCGTCCTTGTCGGTGGGCTGCGTGTTGCGCGGCCAGCACATCTTCATGGGCACGGCGTTGGCGCCGGTGCCGCCGGGCGTGGGGTCGCCGATGAACAGCACGGTCTTGATCCCGTAGGTCACATAGTTGTCCTTGAGCAACTGGCGTATCTTTTCGGCCCGGCCGTTGGGGGCCTGCCCGGTGAGCCCGTTATAGTCCGTTTCCGTCAACAGCCAGATGTGGTGCCCCTGTGCCAGCTTGTGGCCGATGAAGGCGCTCAACCTGGTGCTGCCGGACACAATAGCGTTGGTGGTAATGATCGCATAGTCATAGAGGACGTTGCTGGGCCGGTCCGCCGGGGGATACCAGGCCTGGGCGGCCGCATAGTTGACAAATTGCTCGGCGGCCACGTCGTCCAGCACGGTGTCTGCCAGCAGCGCGGCGTTGGTTTGCTCGCCGGTGCGGGTTAGACGCAGTTCCACCGTGGCCCGCTCCACCACGCGGAGCTGCCCAGAGGCCGCATCGTACTGGAACGGGCAAAAGTCCAGGCGGGCCACGCACCACTTGCGCATCTGGCCGGTGGCGACCAGGCGGGCGACGGGCGGGGCCGCGCCATCATCCTGCTGTGGTGTGGGGTCCAGGGCCGGGCCGCCGCCGATGCGATATGGCTCGGCGAGGCGCAGCCGGTACGTGCCGGGCAGGTCGGTCGTCTGCACGTCGCGCACGTCCAGGGTCAGGCTGGTCCACACCACGTCCGGCGGCAGTGCCACGTTCACAGACTGGTGGGGCAGCATGGGTTGGCCGGTCACGCCACTCTCGGCGCAGCCGGCCGCGTCGATGGACGTCAAGCCGCCGTCCAGCGGCTTGAGCTGATAGGCCGGTGCTTTGAGCACCAGGGTGATGGTCTCGGGGGACAAGGCCCGGGCCGCCGGGGGGAGCACGGCGCCGCCGGGCAGCGCGATCAGCAGGGTCAGGCTCAGGATGAAGACCAGTGGTCGTTTCATGGTGACCTCCTTGTGCGTCGTTGTAAGGGGCCGTCGACACCAAGCTAATCATACCACATCGATCTCGCTTTGTACATCAGTGTAGTTGAAAAAAAGAAGCCAGGTTTTTGGGGAAAACCTGGCTTCTCCGGTCTGATGTGATTAATAGTTCTTCAAGGTCAGCGGCAGGTAGATGCGGTATCCCTCCAAGACTTGAATAACCTTGGACGTGCTGGGGATGCCGTTGACAAAGACCGTGACCAACGCCGGCCCCTGCGGAAAGCCGACGACTGGCACCGAGGTGAAGGCGGTGGCGGAAAAGCTGGACACTGGGTCCGGGTGCAGCCAGAGTATCCGCTCGTTATCCAGCCGGCGCAGTTGCACCAGCGGGTAGTTGGTGGGCGAGCTCGAGGTGCCGCCAGAGGCGGCGTCGGTGTATAGGAAGCCCCGGTAACCGCTGCCGCTGACCTGGAGCTGCTGGCCCTGGTAGAGCGGCGACGTGGCCGTAGTCAGGGTGGGTCGCCAGCCCTCGGCAAAGCCCAGGCCCCGGTCGTAGACCTCGGCGCTGGTCATGAAGGAGCTGTCATAGCCGCCAGCGGCGAGCAGGCGGCCGTCGGGCAGCAGCGTGAGCGTATAGTTGGCGCGGGGGGAGTGCAGGCCGTTGACGAGTTCCCAGGTCTCGGTCCCCGGATCGTAGATTTCGGTGCTGGCCTGCCAGTGGTCCGCGCCGTCCCAGAAGAATCCGCCGGCCACGAGCACCTGGCTATTGGGCAGCAAGGCGGCCGCATGGTGGTCGCGGGCACTGTTCAGGCTGCCGGTGGCGCTCCAGGTGCCGGTGCCGGGGCCGGGGTTGTACAGCTCGGCGCTGGACAGGTAGGTGGTGCCGCTGCCCAGGCCCCCAACCACGAGCACCCGGCTGTCATACAGCAGGGTGGCCGTATGCCAGACGCGGGCGTCGCTCATACTGCCGGTGACGCTCCAGGACTCGGTGGCCGGGTCGTAGACCTCGGCGGTGGCGACCGGGTTGGGGCCAGCGCTGTAACCTCCAATCACGAGCACCCGGCCGTCGTACAGCAGGGTGGCGGTGTGGCCGCTGCGGACGGCGTGCAGAGTGCCCGTTTTTTCCCAGGTCCTGGTCGCCGGGTCATAGATCTCGGCGCTGGAGGTTCGGCCACTGGCGTTCGTGCCCCCCACCACGAGCAGCCGGCCATCGGCCAGCAGCGTCGCCGTGTGATCGGCCCGCGCGCCGCCCAGGCTGCCGGTGGCGCTCCAGGTTGCGGTCGTCGGGCTGAGGATCTCGGCGCTGGCGAGATAGCTGCCGTTGTAGCCCCCCACCACCATCAGGCGGCCGTCCGGCATCAGGGTCATGGTGTGGCGGGCGCGGGCGTCGTTCATGTCGCCGATAGGGACCCAGGTGTTGGTGGACTGCTTGTAGCTCTCGGCGCTGGCGAGGTAGTTGCTGCCGTCGTGGCCTCCGGCCACGAGCGCCTGGCCGTTGTGCAGCAGCGCGGTGGCGTGGTCGCGGCGGGCCGTGTTCAGGCTGGCGACGGCGCTCCAGGCCCCGGCGGCCGGTTGATAGATCTCGGCGCTGGCGAGGTAGCCGCTGCCGACGCCTCCGACGGCAAGCAGGCGACCGTCGGGCAGCAGCGTGGCCGTGTGGCGGGCGCGGACGGCGCCCAGGCTGCCGGTGGCGCTCCAGGTGCCGGGGGTGGGGTTGTAGATTTCGGCGCTGGACAGGGGCGAACCGCCGCTCGTGGTGTTGTTGCCCCCGGCGACGAGCACCCGACCATTGGGCAAGAGCGTGGCCGTATGCCTGGAGCGGCCGGTAACCAGGGACCCGGTGGTGCTCCAGCCGGTGGCCGGGTCGTATACCTCGACGCTCTGGAGAGAATTGTAGCCGCCGTCGCTGCCTCCGACCACGAGCACCTTGCCGCTGGTCAGCAGCGTGGCCGTATGCTGGGCGCGGCCGGTGGCGAGCGAGCCGGCTGCGCTCCAGGTGCCGGTGCCCGGGGCGTACACCTCGGCGCTGGCGAGATAGTGATAGTCGCCGTCAACGTACAGCCCGCCGACGACGAGCACTTTACCGTCCGGCAGCAGGGTGGCCGTGTGGGAGGCGCGGGTAGTGGCGAGCGAGCCGGCCGCGCTCCAGGCGCCGGTGGCCGGATCGTACAGCTCGGCGCTGGCGAGCGCGTCGCCGCTGTCATCATCTCCCCCGACGACGAGAACCTTGCCGTTGGGCAGCAGCGTCGCCGTGTGCTGGCAGCGGCCGGTAGCCAGGGACCCGGTGTCGCTCCAGGTGCCGGTGACGGGGTCGTATAGCTCGGCGCTGGCGCGAATGTCCTTGTCATCATAACCGCCAGCGACGAGCACTTTGCCATTCGGTAACAACGTAGCCGTGTGGTCAGCGCGGGCCTCGTGCAGGTTGCCGGTGCCCCCCCAGATCCCCATCGCCGGGACGTAGGTTTCGGCGCTGGCGAGATAGTACGGGTTGCCGTCGTTATAGTACCCCCCGGCCACGAGCACCCGGCCGTCGGGCAGCAGCGTCGCCGTTTGATCGGACCGGGTCGTATACAGGGAATCGGTGACGCTCCAGGTGCCAGCGGCGGCGCGGGCCGCCGGGAGTCTGACCGCGCCGCCGAGCAGCGCGGTCACCAGGGCCAGGCCAAGCAAGAGTCGAAATGCCCGGGTCGTCCATTGAGTCAAGCCTGTCGAGTGCATGGTTTTCCTCTATTTCCTTACTGGGGCCGGGCGAGATGAGTCACCTCGCCCGGCCCGCCGCGATCTATGAAAGTCCATTCCAGGCGAGCCAACCAGACAGTCGTCGTCTTACGAGCCGGCCGCCAGCGCCTTCCATGTCTTGGACCCCACAATGCCATCCACGGTCAGGCCGCGTGATGTCTGGAAATCGTTCACTGCGGTCTGGGTTTTGTTGCCAAACGCCCCATCGACGGTGATGTTGTATCCATAGACATAGTGTAAAAGGTGCTGTACGGCCCGTACGGCATCCCCATTGCTGCCTTTCTGAACCGTGTGGCCCTTGACCAGCGCCGTCCAGGTCTTGGCACCGACGATGCCATCGGCCGTGAGTCCATTGGCTCCCTGAAAGCTCTTGACTGCCGATTGGGTTTGGGGGCCGAACTTGCCGTCGGCGGTGAGCGCATGGCCCTCGGCCTTGAGCAAGTACTGGATCGCAACCACTGCATTTCCCTGGTCTCCATAGCGCACCACGGGCCAATCGCCCACGGGTGCCGGGTTGACCTGCACCGTGACTTCTTTGACCACCGTCCCCACGGAGTTCTTGGCCGTGAGCTTGTACGTGGTGGTGCTGCCCGGGCTGACCTGCTTCGAGCCAGTCAGGCCCACTGCGCCGATGCCATGGTCAATCTCCACCGCGGTAGCGCTCGTAACCTCCCATTGCAGCGTAGACGAGCCGCCGGCGGTGATGGACGTGGGGTTGGCCGTGAAGGACTTGACTTTGGGGGCCACCGGCGGGGGCGCCTTGACCGTGATCTCGACGGTGGCGGTGGACGTCCCGCCGGGGCCTTGCGCCGTGAGCTTGTAGATGACGTTGCTGGGTGGGCTGACCGACTTGGAGCCGCTCAACGCCACCGCGCCGACGCCGTGGTCAATTTCCACCGAAGTGGCGCCGGTGACCTCCCACTGGAGCGTGGCCGACTGGCCGGCGGTGATGCTGGCCGGGTTGGCCGTGAAGGACTTGATGACCGGCTTGGCCGGCGGCGCGGCCTGGACCGTGACCTTGACCGTGGCCGGGGTCTTGCCGCCGGGTCCCTGGGCGGTGAGGTAATACGTGGTGGTGGCGGCCGGGCTGACGCTGCGCGAGCCGCTCAGCGCCACCGCGCCGATGCCGGGTTCGATGTCCACCGTGGTGGCCCCGGTGGTCTCCCACTGGAGCGTGACCGACTGGCCGCCGGTGATGCTGGCTGGGTTGGCCGTGAACGATGCGATGACCGGCTTGTCGGGTGGGGTGGTCGGCTCCGGCGGGGTAGTCGGCTCCGGCGGGATGGTGGCAGTAGGCAGCTCGGCCACGCTCGCCACGGCCTGCACCGTGATAGCGGCCATATCGCTGGACTGGCCGGCTGCGTTGAACGCCTGGGCGGCGATGGCGTGGCTGCCGGCCTGGGCGAACGTCCACTCCAGCGTGGCGATCAGACTGGGCTCTCCCTGGGGGGTCTGGCTCTGGGTCGTGCCTACGAGCGCGCCGTCTATTTTGATCTCGATGCGGGTCACGCCGCTGACGTCGGCGGCTGTGACCTGGATGGTCGTGGGCTGGCCCACCGCTACCTGGCTGCCGTTGGCCGGGGCCGCGATGACGACGACGGGCCTGGTCGCGCCCCCGGTGGTGGTTGAATTGGGCATATTGCAGGCAGACAGCCCAACCAGCAGGCTGGCGGTTGCGACCACGAACGAGACGATCCTAATCCATGAAATCTCGCGTTGATTCATGACCTTGTTCTCCTCTTTCTCCATGTGTTGCCCGGGCCGATCGGTCCACGTCGGCCCGGCCTTATCGGTGTAGCCAGGTGAGAAGCCGGGTTATTGGGAAAAACCCGGCTTCTCGGGTCTGTTCTTTATCTTACTGCGGCACCCATGTCGGGCTGGGGGTTGGCTGGGTATAGTTCTTCTGGTCCGCTGGCACATAGATCGAATACGTACGGCGGGGGATGGCCGCCAGGGCCCAGCCAAAGTTGTCTCCAGCCTCTGACACATCCTGAATGCCGGGGCTGTCCTGATACCACTCCTGGTTGCCCGTGGCGGTCAGCCCGCTGGCCGTGCCATACAGGACGTGCACCACGCCCGCATGCTCGATCTCGGAGGCGCCGGTGTCCTCGTAGGATACGCCCACGGCCAGGTCGTCGCGGCCGTCGCCGTTCAAGTCGCCGGCGGCCAGAGCAGAGCCGAAGGCATCTCCAGCCTCCGCCGCGTCCAGGATGCCGGGGCTGTCCTGGTACCACTCCTGGTTGCCCGTGGCAGTCAGCCCGCTGGCCGAGCCGTACAGGACGTGCACCACGCCAGCGTTCTCGATCTCGGAGGCGCCCGTGTCCTCGGTGCATGCGCCCACGGCCAGGTCGTCACGGCCGTCGCCGTTCAAGTCACCGGCGGCCAGGCTGCCGCCAAAGCCATCTCCGGCCTCCACCGCGTCCAGGATGCCGGGACTGTCCTGGCTCCACAGTTGGGTACCTGTGATGGTCAGTCCACTGGCCGAGCCGTACAGGACGTGCACCACGCCGGCGTTGGCTGCACTGCCTATATCCTCGCCCACCACGCCCACGGCCAGGTCATCGCGGCCATCGCCGTTAAAATCGCCGGCGGCCAGGGCCAAACCAAAATAATCTTGGACCTCGGCTGTGTCTGGGACATTGGGGCTGTCCTGGTACCACTCCTGGTTGCCTGTGGCAGTCAACCCGCTGGCCGAGCCGTACAGAACCTGCACCACGCCGGCATCCTCGAGTTCGGAAGCGCCGGTGTTCTCGTAGGGCACGCCCACGGCCAGGTCGTCGCGGCCATCGCCGTTAAAATCGCCGGCGACCAGGACCTCGCCAAAGAGGTCGCCAACCTCCGTCGCATCCAGGATGCCGGGGCTGTCCTGGTGCCACAGTTGGTTGCCCGTGGCGGTCAGCCCGGCAGCCGAGCCGTACAGGACGTTCACCGCGCCCGCGCTTGCCTTACCATTCACTTCCTCGCCTTCTACGCCCACGGCCAGGTCGTCGCGGCCGTCGCCGTTAAAGTCGCCGGCGGCCAGGGCATAGCCAAAGTGGTCGCCGGCCTCCGCCGTACCCAGGATGTCCGGTTTGTCCTGGTCCCACCCCTCGCTGGTCTTGAGGTCCAGCCCGGTGGACGTGCCATAGAAGATGACCACGGAGCCGGCCGCGTCGTTGCCCCCCACGTCCTTCCAGGGCACACCCACAGCCAGGTCATAGTAGCCGTCGCCGTTAAAGTCGCCCACCGCCAGGGCATTCCCAAACTTGTTATCTTGGTCTGCCAGGCCATTGCCCGGATAAAAGAACTGGTTGCCTGCTGCGGCCAGCCCGGTGCCAGGGCCGCCGTGCAGGACGCTGACGGCGCCCGTGTCGGTGGTGGTCCCGATGTCCTCACGGTACACGCCCACGGCCAGGTCGGCGTATCGGGGGATGGGGAGAGCGGCTTGCGGCCGGGTGGGCGCCGCCGCGAGTGCTGCATACAGGCCAGGCATGGCGGCGGCCAGTGCCAGGATCATCAAAATACCGATCAGCAGATATCGTCCTTTCATTGCCTTCTCCTTTTCTCTGGATCAAGATATGAACTGCGCCGGTGGGGTAGGGCTTTCTCCAAGTCGTTGGAGACAAGACCCTGGCGCGTTAAAGGGCTGTCACCCTGAGCGCAGCGACCCAGGCACCGCCCGCCTGGGCAGGTGAGGGTCTCGTTCACGACAAACGAGATGCTTCGGGCCACACGCAGTGCCCTGCGGGAAAAGCAGCCCTCACGCCTCGGCGTGACAGATCTGGACTTTGAGAAAGCCCTACGGTGAGGTGCGGCGTCTCTAACGCCGCACCCCATAGCGAGACTGGGCGCTGCCCTACGGCGCGTAGCGGCTGACGCCGGCCCCGGTGGCGAACCAGGCCACACCGCCCGGCCCAATAGCAATGTCGTAGACACTTCTGTTGACCAGGCCGGCCTCTTCCCTGGCGGCTTCGTCGAAAGAGGTCCACGATTGCCCGTCGAAACGGGAAACGCCGCTGCCGTTGCACCACACGGTCCCATCTGACGCCACGGCCAGGCGACGAACCGGGGTGTTTTTATAGTTGCCCCTATCTCGATAGACCGTCCACTTTTGCCCGTCACGCGCAGCGTTCTGCGAAAAGCTGGCCGCGCCATACGGGGCGCCGATCCACACCGTGCCGAGCGGAGCGGGAGCGACGGCGACACCCAAGACTTCCTTGGTGGGCAGGCCGTCCTGGTCCGTGTAGGTGGTCCAAGTCTTGCCATCAAAGCGCGTAATCCCGTTTTGTGTGGCGAACCACACGGAGCCGTCTGGGGCCGCGGCGATGTCATTGACGCTGTTGTGCGCCAGGCCATCGCTGGTGGTGTAGATGGTCCACGTTTGCCCATCGAAATGGGAGACGCCCGGCGTGGCGCCCTCGGTGCCGGCCCAGACCGAGCCATCCGCGGCGACGGCGATGGAATCCACGCGATCCGCCGCCAGGCCGTCTTGGGTGGTATAGGACGTCCACGTTTGGCCGTCGAAATGGGAGACGCCCTTGTTGGTGCCGAACCACAGGGCGCCATCGGGCGCAAGGTCAATGGCGCGAACAGCGTTGTCTACCAGGCCATCTTTGGAGGTGTAACTCGTCCATCGTTGGCCGTCCAGGTAGCCTGCGCCCCTTATGGTGCCGACCCACGGCGTGCCGTCGCTGGTCACGGCCACAGCCATGACCTGGTTGTACGGCAGGGTGTCGGGAGTTATGAGCGAGGTCCACCGGGTCCCGTCGTAGCGAGAGATGCCAACGCCGGACACGTTGGCCCAGACGACGCCATCGCCCGCGACCAGGTCTTCAACAGAACCGCTCGCCAGACCATCCTTCTGGGCAAAGCTCGTCCACGTTTGCCCATCAAAGCGGGCGACGCCGCTGGCCAAGCCGGCCCACACGGTGCCACGCGGAGCGGGGGCCACGGCGAGGGCAGATACCCAACTGCCCGGCAGGCCATCCTGGGTGGTGTAAGACGTCCACTTTTGCCCGTCGAAACGGGAGACGCCCTTGTCGGTGCCCACCCAGACCGTGTCGTCTGGCGCGACGGCGATGGCCTGCACCCGGTCGCCGGCCAGCCCGTCTTGAGTCGTGAGCGTGGTCCACGTTTGCCCGTCCCGCGCAGCGTTCTGCGAAAGGCGCAAGAGGCCCTGGTCGGTGCCAGCCCATACTGTACCATCTGAGGTAATGCCAAGCGCCTTGATACTGCTGCTGGACACGCTGCTATCTTGCACGGTGGTCCATTTCTGTCCATCAAAGCGCGAAAGCCCGCGGTAGGTACCCACCCACACCACGCCATCGGCGGCGATGGCGATGGCGCTGATATTCGGGTTCGCCAGCTCCTGCACGGGAAAAATCGTCCACTCCTGGCCGTCCCAACGCGAGACGCCGCCGGCTTCGATGCCGAACCACAGCGCTCCATCAGGGGCCACGGCGATGGCGGTGACGAGGTTACGCACCAGGCCGTCTTTGACCGTGTATTGGGTGTACGTGCCGTCTGGCTTCCACCGCACGACGCCGGCCAGCCCGCCGGCCCACAGGTTGCCGTCGTGGTCCAGGGCTATGGCGCGGACTTGGTTCGCGTTGGTGTACGAGGTCCAGCCCGGCGCCGTGACGACGGCGGTTGGGGCGGCGGTCGGAGCGGCGGTCGGGGGCTGAGTGGCCGTGGGGGCTGGCTCGCTGGGCGCCGTGGTGGGGCTGGGCTGCCCGGCCACGCTCGCCACGGCCTGCACGGTGATGGCGGCCGCGTCGCTGGCCTGGCCGGCCGCGTTGAACGCCTGGGCGGCGATGACGTGGCTGCCGGCCTGGGCGAACGTCCAGTCCAGGGTGGCCTTCAGGGTGGGCTCTCCCTGGGCGGCCGGACTCTGGGTCGTGTTCACGAGCGCGCCATCTACCTGGATCTCGATGCGGGTCACGCCGCCCGCGTTGGCGGCCGCGTCGGTGGCCGTGACCTGGATGACTGTGGGCTGGCCTACGGCCACCTGGCCGCCGTTGGCCGGGGCCGCGATGACGACGATGGGCCTGGCCGCGCCGCCGGTGGTGTTGGAGCTGGGCATGTCGCAGGCGGACGCCAGCAGGCCGACGACCAGGACCACGAACGAAACGATCCGAATCCGTGAAATCTTGCGACGATTCATGATGATGTTGTTCTCCTCTTTTTCTGTGTTTTGATCCTCACCTTCCCACAAGCTGGCCCTTCGTTGCGCTCAGGGCATGGCTTGTGGGAAGATGGGTTGTGATTAGTAGCTCTTCAGGGTCAGCGGCAGGTAGATGCGATACTGCGTTGCCGCGCCGCCCCAAAAGCCATTGCTCAGGGTATAGCCGCCGCCGGTCATGGTCCCGGCGTCCGGCTGGCCGGCCGTGCCGCCCAGGGTGTAGCTGCCGCCGGTGCTCACGCCCCCGCCGCCGTCTACCGTGCTCCAGGTCAGGTCATAGCCGCCGCCGGTCTGGGCGTAGACGGCGCTCGCTATGCTCGCTACGCTCACGAGCACGAGCAGCAGGGCGGCCGTGAGGAGCGTGGTTCGTCTCACTGCGTGCGTGGTCTTCATCGGACGCCTCCTATTTTGGCATCACCAGCACCCAGACGAGGCTGTTGCCCTGCGTGGGGTCCCACGCGCCCATGACCTGGCCGATGATGGTGCCCGGCGCGTAGAACGTCGTCTCACCGACCGTGATGGGCGTGGCTTTGGTAGTCTGGCCGTGGGGGGCCATGGTCAACAGGTCGCCGGGGCGCAGGCCCGCGGCGGCCACCTTGACCTGGGCCGGCCCCAGCACCACCACCAGCAGGTAGTCGCCGGGGGCGATGGGACCGTCCGCGCTGCGGGTTTCGACGCTGGTCTGCTGCTCCGTCTTGCCGTCGCGCTCGACCTCTTCCACTTTCTTCTCGGCCACGTAGCGGCGATAGACCACGCCCATGACCGCGCCGTCGCCCGGGCCGGCGCGCCGCACCAGGGCCACGGGCGAATCGCCTTCGGCAAAGACAGCGCCCGCGCCGCTGACAGCCACCACGTCGCCCGGCTCCAGGCTGCCGCTGTCACCGCTCTGGGCCACGAGCATCATGGCGCCGGCCAGGTGATAGTTGAGCGAGTAGAGGTTATCGGGAGTGTAGAGGCCATAGTTGTGGCTGGCCAGGGAGGTGTTGGCCCAGACGCCGTAGTTGCCGGCCGAGGACACGAACACGCCGTCGACGCCGGCCGAGCCCACGTACACGCCGTCGCCGCCGGCATCCGTCACGTGCAGGCCGTCGTCGTCCGCCCGGCCGACGTACAGCCCATTCCCTTCCGCCCCGGCCACCTCAAAGCCGTTCCTGTCGGAACTGGGAGTCGTGGTGCTGGGGCTGCCGGCCCGGCCCACGTACACGCCGTCGTTGCCGGTCGAGACCACCTCCACGCCACGGTTGCCGGCCGAGTACACGATCACGCCATTCAGGTTGGCCCGGCCCACCCACAGCCCATCCCCTTCCGCCCCGGCCACCTCAAAGCCGTTCTTGTCGGCGCTGGGGGTCGTGGAGCTGGGCGTGCCGGCGCGCTCCACGTACACACCGTCGTCGCCGGCCGAGACCACGTGCAGACCGTGGACAGTCGCTGAGTATACCTCCACGCCGTCAAAGTCGGCATGGTCAATCTGGACGCCTTGCAAATTGGCGTCGGCCACGTACAGGCCGTGGCTGCCTGCCGAGAGCACGTTGATGCCATTCATCCCGGCTGCGTCGATCTGGATGCCGTGCAGAGTCGCGTCCTTCACGTACAGGCCGTGACCGGCGTCGCTCTCGATCGTCAGGCCCACCGTCGTGCCGCTGGTGGCCTTGTTGTGGATGGTGGCCCCCGGTTTCAGGGACAGGGCATAGGGCGCGGCCGTGAGGGGCTGGCGCGGGCTGAGGGTGGCGTACGAGCCGCTCCCGGCCGGGCAGCGCACCGCGATCCGGAGCCAGCGCGCGTCGCCGGTGAAGGCGTCGGCGCCAAAGTCCAACGTCACGGTGAACAGTCCCGCGCTCACCGGCACGTTCGTCTTGGTCTGGGTGGTGCCGATCTGGCCGGTGCTATTGCTGAGGGAATCCCACAGGCTGAACTGAAAGTCGCAGTTGCTGGTGACCGGCCCGCTGGCGTTCTGGAGCCGGCCCTGGTAGGTAAAGCTGGTGCCCAGAACGGTCTGGGAAATGTCGCCGCCAGGCGGCTCTGGTCCCTGAGCCAGGGTCGATCCGGCGACCGAGGCCATGAGCAGCGCCAGCAGCGCCACGGCGATGAGCAGTCGTTGTCCTTTCACGGTATGCCTCCTGGTATCAGATTTCATGGTCTACCTCCTTGTATATAATACTGGTATCAGATTGTTGAACGAACCGTATGAATCCCTGCGCGTCCAATGTCAAGTTAGGGTCGTAGTACAGGGCCTCGTGCCCGTTTTCTGCCTGGGAAGAACGCCCACAAGGGGCTACACTACGTGTACACTTGTCTTGGTGACATTGACTGCGCGTCTCCGTCCCGCGCGAGCCGGGGCTGCTGTGGGGGGTGGGCACCACCTCCTCTCGGTGGTCTATGGCTCCCGCTGCGGTGACGGGGGCGGCGTTTCACGCAGGTGAAAGGCCAGCCAGTCCGTCAGGTCGGTGAGCCGGGTAAAGTACATTCGCTCGCCGGTGGGCACGTGCTCCACCGAGCCGCGCCACTGCGCCGGGGTGGGATGGTCAGTCTCGGACCAGAGCCGCACGATAAAGGTGTGCCGGGTGGTGGGGGTTGCCTCATTCATCATGGCTCTATTATACACACGAGGCGTCCAAAAAGCGTCCAAAAATACCCCCTCCCCTTCCGCGACAGCGGGAGGGGAGGGGGTGCGCGTAGCGCGGGGGAGGGGTGAGGGAGGTTACGGCCACTCGCCGCGCTCGTGGGCGGCGCTGATCTGGCGGTTGAAGGGCAGGTCGTGGAAACTGGCGTGGGATTCGGGGTCGGGTATTGCCGTGGCGCGTTGGCGCATGACGTCGTGGGCTTGGTCTACCAACTCGCGGGCGCGCGCCTCCTCACCCAGGGCGTGGCCGGTCTGCGCGGCGGCCCACAGCATGTATTGGGGGTGCATCATGGACGCTTCGGCCTGGGCGTACAGGGCCAGCATCTCGTCGGCGGCAGCCTGGGCGGCGGCGAGGTCTCCCCGGCGACAGTAGGCCACGGTCAGGTCGCACAGGTCGGTGCCCAGCTCGGCCGGCTGGCCCAGCGCGCGGCGGATGGTCAGGCCAGCCTCCATGTGCGCGATGGCGTCGTCCAGCTCGCCCAGTTCGCGCTCGGCCGCGCCCAGGTTCGCCAGGGCGTTGGCTTCCATGACGCGGCTGTCCATCTGCCGGGCCAGCTCCAGCCCGCGCTGGGAGGCGTCCCGGCTGGCGACATAGTCCTCCAGGTACAGGGCGATCATCCCCTCGTTCAGCGCGCAGATGGCCTGCCCGCGCACGTCGCCGAGGCTGCGAAAGATCGGTTCGGCCTGGCGGGTCAACGCCAGCCCTTCACGGTACCGGCCCAGCCGGCCGACGAGCAGCATGACCGTGTTGACTAGCACAGCCGCCTGGCCCTGGCGCTTGCCGATAGCGCCGTACAACTGCCCGGCCGCGGCGTAATGCGAGCGGGCATCCTCCACGCGAAAGAGCCGCGCGGCCACCGCCGCCAGGCGCGCCAGGGCGTCGGCCTCGCCCTCCCGGTCGCCGATGACCCGGCACAGGTCGAGCATCTGATGGCCCAGCGCTTCGGTGGCGCTGAAATCCTGTCGGGCGAACATGGCCCCGCCGGCCGTGCGCATCGTCTGCACCAGCAATGACTGGTTGGATTGCGCGGCGGCCCGGCGATGGGCCTCGGCCAACGACCCCTGGGCCTCGGTAAAGTACCCTTGCTGGACGGCCACGTCGGCCAGCGCGCAATAGCACGCCACCGGCCCGGCCTCGTCGCCGGCGGCCTGGTAGAGTGTCAGGGCCTGCTCCAGGCTGGCCTGCGCCAGGGCATAATCGCTCACCAGCGCGTGATAACGACCCTCGGCCAGGCGCGCCTGGGCCTGCCAGCGCGGGTCGGCCAGCCGGTCCGCGCCGGCTTTGAGCCGCTGAATCCGGTCTGCCTCCGCCGAACGCTCGCCCAATATGGAGTGGTAGATGGCCTGGCGACGCCATACCTCGCATCTCAGTCGCTCGTCACCCAATGTCTGGGCGATCTGGGCCAGCCGCTCCAGGTCAGCCCGTTGGAGCGCGCGCTCGCCCCGGCGATGGAGGATGTTTTCGCGCAGCAGCAACAGGCCGAACACCAGGCGCGGCGTGGCCCGGGATGGGTCCTCGTCGGCCAGGGTCAGGGCGCGGTCCAGAACGGCCTGGGCCTCGGCGTCGGCCCACACCGCCAGGTGCTGCCGGGCGGCGGCCAGGTAATGGGGGATGGCGCTGGCCGCGTCGCCGCCCTGGTCGTAGTGGTAGGCCAGCTCGCCAGCCCGCTCGTCCTTTTGGCCGGGGTAGAGGTCGGCCAGCACGTGGGCCACCCGGAGGTGGCGGCGTTGACACCGGGCAGCCGGGATCTCGGCGTAGAGGGCGGCCTGGATCAGGTGATGGGTGAAGGCATAGTCGAACTGGCCGCGGCTTTCGGCGTCGCGGATCAGCCGGCGGTCCAGCAGGGCCTCCAGGGCCGCGAACGCCAATGCCTCATCCCACCCGCCCACCTCGCGCACGGCCTCGGCGTCAAAGGCCGGCCCCACGACGGCGGCCACCTCGGCATAGGCCTGCGCCGCCGCCGGCAGGCGTTCCAGCCGTTGGCCGATGGCCGCGCGCACGCCGCCGGGCAGCGCGGCCAGCTCGCCCGCGCCGCGCTCCTGCCAGTCCTGCCAGAGCAACTCGATAAACAGGGGGTGGCCTTCGCTCTCGGCGTGCAGGCGGGCGGCGTACTGCTGCGGATCGGGTAGCTCAGACCTCACCCCCGGCCCCTCTCCTACCAGGAGAGGGGAGGCGGGCAAGCGGGCCAGGAGGGATGCCACGGCCGGAGGCGAGAGCCGGCCCAGGGCCGCGTGCTCCACCAGGCCCTCGCTCTGCAACTGGCGGCGCAGGGCGCGCAGGGGATGGGTGCGGGGGGCCTCCTCGTCGCGATAGGTGCCCAGGAGCAGGATAGGGTGCTGGCCGGCGCGGCGGGCCAGGAACTCGACCAGGGCCGCGGTGGCCTCGCCGGCCCAGTGCAGATCCTCCAGGACGATCAGCAGCGGTCGCGGCTCGGCCAGCCGCTCCAGGCAGCCGGCCACGGCGTCAAAGAGGCGCGTCCGCTCGCGGTCCGGCTCCAGCGGCGGCAGGGCCGGGAGCCGCCGGCGACGACCCAATTCGGGAACGAGGACCGCCAGGGCCGCCAGGCGCACCGGTTCCATCTCCAGCGCGGCGATGAGGGGCAGGGCCGTTTCCAGGGCCTCGACTACCGGCTGGTAGGCGCGCGACTGGTGGGGGGCCGCGCCACCGTACAGAACGCGCCCGCCCTGGCTCTCGGCCAGCAGGGCCACCTCGCGGGCCAGGCGGGTCTTGCCCACGCCGGCCTCCCCGCCGATGAGGGCCACGCCACCGTGCCCGCGCGCCGCCCGGCTCCACCAGGCGGCAGCTTGCGTCATCTCGGCGTCGCGTCCCACAAAGGGCAGCAGCACCGCCGAGGCCGAACGGCTGGCAACCGTAGGGAGAGCGACCGGGCTGGGGCAGTCATTGGCGCCGGGCAGGGCGGCGTTGCGCAGCACCAACTCGCGCAGGGCCTGGGTCTCGGGCATGGGGGCCACGCCCATCTCGTCGCGCAGGCGGCGGGCAAAGGCGTCGTATTCGTGGATGGCCCCGGCCCGATCGCCTTGCTCGTAGCGCAGGGCCACGAGCTGGCGCACGGCGTCTTCGCGGAAGGGGTCGCGCGCCAGGATGCGCTGGGCAAAGGCGATGGCCTGAGGGTAGTTGCGCTGGGCGCGGTGCTGCCGGACCAGCCGGGTCAGCACGTCGAGGTAGAGGCCGCGCAGCCGCTCGCGCTCGAAAAAGACCCAGTCGTCGTAGATGGGTTCCAGCAGGTCGCCGGTGTAGCAGGCGGCGGCCTCTTCGAGCGTATCGGGCTGGGCGCTCAGCCGCTCGAACTCGGCGATGTCCAGCCAGCAAGCGGCCTGGGGGTTCCAGCGGACGGTCTTGGCATCGCTCAACAGCCAGGGGCAGTCGGGCAGGGCCGGGGGCAGGGCATGTTGGAGGTGGTGGAGGTGGCGGCGCAGGTTGGCCCGGCCTACGTCTTCGGGGTCGTCGGGCCACAGGGCGCCGGCGGCCTGCACGCGCTCGACGGCCCGCGCGCGGTGAAGCAGCAGGTAGGCCAGCAGCGGCAGGGTCTTGGGCGGCGCGGCCCATTTAACCGGCTGCTCGTCGAGCAGCAGCCGGGGCTGGCCGAACAGGTGGATGTGCAGGGTCATCGACGCTCCTTCGCACAATACCTGGATGACGTTGGCCTGCCGGCCGCGCTGCTCGGCAGTGGTTGCTCGGCTTGGAGCAGAGGGCAACGGGATGATGTACCGGATGGTGATGGCAACCTCGCTGGCGGCTGTGCCTGATTAATTGTATCACAATGAGGGGAAACGAGCAACGGGGGTTCGCCGCATGGGTGTCCGTCGTACTTTTGCGAGCTTGACGGTACAGCGGTGAGCGGTGTAAAATGGGAGCGCAACCAGTCAGGCCGGGAGGGGATATGGACACGTCAGATATTGGTCAGGAATGGACCGCGCTGTGTAACGAGGTGCTCACGGGGATGCGGGAATGGCACGGGCAGCATCCCACCGCCACGCTGAACGAGATCGAAGCGACCCTGGATGATCGATTGAGTCGGCTGCGGGCCAAGATGCTGCAAGATCTGGCCCTGGCGAGTCGAGCGACGCAGTGGAAGGAGCAGGTCCGGGAGCACTGGCCCGTCTGTCCCCACTGTCAGGAGCCCCTGGGGTCGCGGGGGCAGCAAGACCGGCATCTCCAGACGCACGGCGGGCGGGAGGTCGTGCTGGAACGGAGCTACGGGGTCTGTCCTACCTGTGGGACGGGCTTTTTTCCCCCTGGATGAGGAACTGGAGTTACTCCCTGGGGAATTGACGCCGCAGGTGCAAGAGAGCCTGGTGCGCCTGGGGGCCTGGATTCCGTCCTTCGACCGGGTGACCGAGTTAGTAGCCGCCTTCACTGGAGTAGTAGTGACCGAGCCCACGGTGCGCCGGCAGACGGAGGCGGCGGGCGCGGCCTGCGTGGCGGTGCAGACGGCAGAGGTCGAACGGCTGGAACAGGAACTGCCGCCGGCCCCAGCGGGGCCAGCGCAGCAAGTGCTGGAGGTTGATGGGACCATGGTGCCGCTGCGGCAGGGCGAGTGGGCCGAGGTCAAAACCCTGGTCATCGGGGCAGTGGCGGCCCCGGTGCTGGAAAAGGGCGAATGGGTGGGGCATAGCCACGACCTGTCCTACTTTTCGCGGTTGACGGATTCGGATACCTTTGGGCGCTTGGCGCTGGTTGAGACGCAGCGCCGGGGGGTGGAGACGGCGGGGCAGGTGGCGGGAGTGGCCGATGGAGCCGAGTGGGAGCAGGGGCTGGCTCACTTTTACTATTCTGCGCCCGTCGGGCGCTCTACATTCACCCACATCTGCTCGCCGTCGGTTACGATCTCGACAGTGCCGTTTTGGTCGGTGCGCAGCACCATGCACCCGGCCCCGGCCAGCTTGTCCAGCGTGCTGGCGTGCGGGTGCCCGAACGGGTTGTCGGCCCCGCACGAGATGACGGCCACGCGCGGGTCCACCGCGGCCAGGAACGCGGCGCTCAGCGAGGTTTGGCTGCCGTGATGCGGGGCCTTGAGCACCGTGCTCTGGAGCGGCGCGCCGGTGCGCAGCAGCACGGCCTCGCCTTCTTCCTCGATGTCCCCGGCGAACAGGAATGATACCTCGCCCCAGGTCAGGCGCGTCACCACCGAGTTGTTGTTGGCGTCCGAGTCGGTGCCGGTGAGCAGGGCCGGCGGCGGGTGCAGGACCGTCAACACCGCGTCGGCGCCCAGGTCGATGAGCTGGAGGGTATCGCGCCGGGCCTGGTAGACCGGGACGCGCCGCTCGCCCAGTACCTCTAGCCAGCGGATATAGTTGGCCGAGGTGGTTGAGTAACCCGGGTCGAGCACCTGGCCCACGTCATAGCGCGCCACGCATTCGATGAGGCCGGTCAGGTGGTCGTCATGGGGATGGGTGAGGATGGCCAGGTCCAGGGTGCGGTCGCAAAAGGCCATATGCCGGCCCAGGTGAGCGGTGATGGCCCCGGGGCTTTCGCCGCCGTCGATGAGCACCTTGCCGCCGGCCGGTGTGAGCACCAGGATGGCGTCGCCCTGGCCCACGTCCAGGAAGTAGACGTGGAGCCTGCCGTCGGGCCGGAACGCGGCGGCGGCCCAGATCAGGATGGCGATGAGCGCAGTGCCCCGGCCAGGCTCGCGAACGTGATCCGGCTGCGGGCCGTATCCCACAGGCCGCGCAGCCGCGCGCGCAGTGACTCGTGTTGCATGATGACGAACCCCCCGGCCAGGGCCGCGTAATAGGCCGCCGCCACCCAGGCATTCAATCGGCCTACGTTCAATGAAGCCAAGGGCAGCCGGGCCGTGAGCCGCACCGCCTCGACGGTGTAGGTCAGAAACACCCAGGCGACCCAGCCGCACAGTTGCCCGGCCGGCGCGAACAGCATGCCGGCGATGGCCGCCAGGGCGCCCCAGAGCATGATGGCCGGCTGGGCCGGCAAGATCAGCAGGTTGGTGAGTGGTGCCACCAGCGACAGGTTGCCAAAGGCCACCAGGATTACCGGCAGGGTGGTGACCTGGGCGGCCAGGGTCAGCAGCAGCGAGTCGTTGACGATCTCGGTGAGCCACTGGCCCGGCGGTCCCTTGCCAAACAGGGCCGCCAGATACGGCTGGGCCCGGGCCACCAGCGGCGGGCTGAGCACCATCAGGCCCAGCGTGGCCAGGAAGGAGAGCTGGAAGCCCAGGTCCCACAGCACCCAGGGGTCGAGGGCGGCCATGACCAGCCCGGCGGCGGCCAGGGCGGCCCAGGCGTCGGAGCGGCGGCCGACATAGCCGGCCAGGATGGTGAGGCAGCCCATGACGGCAGCGCGGACCACGGCGGCGCTGGCACCCACCATGAGGGTGAACAGGGCGACACCAGCCAGGGCAAAGACCCATGACCATCGTTTGCCAACTAGACGTTGCGCAAAACTAGCAAAGACGCAACTTATTATGGCGATGTTGAACCCGCTGATGGCCACAATGTGCGAGGTGCCGGTGGTGGAAAAATCGGCCATGAGGTCCGGGGGGATGGTGGCGCGCACGCCCAGCAGGATGCCGGCCAGCAGGGAGGCCTGCGGTTCCGGCAGGATAGTCTCGATGGTGCTCTGGGCCCGGGCCTTGAGGGCATAGAGCGGCGCGTAGAGGTAGTAAAGAGGGCCGCCGTGGCCGCCACTCAGGTAGGTGATCTGCGGGCGATAGATGATCGAGCCAATGCCCTGGCGTTCCAGATACTCGCGGTACGAAAAATCGTCCAACTCCGGCGGGGTCTCGATACGCCCGGCGATCTCGAGTTCGTCGCCGTAGTTATAGGCCGGGTAGCGCGGTGCGCGTACCAGCACGGTCCCGTGCACCTCGTGCCAATCTGCCTCGTCGGATGGCTTGAGCCGGCGCACGTCCACGCGCAGGTTGGTGTACGTGTCGCGCGTGTCAGGCTCGCCCGCTACGATGCCCTGCACCGTCAGCCAGCCTTGGTCATTGTACGCGGCCAGGGCGTGATCGTCGATGACCGGCTGCGCCAGTTGGAACCGGCCCCAGCCTAGATGTCTTCATATTGCCGATCTTTGACAAATGAGACAAGATTTCGGTACAAGTGTTACGAATGCTGAACGCATACTAGCCGACGCAAATTGTGCTCTTGCGACGGCTCAAACCGGAGTATGTGATCTGCTCACCAGG